>DATAPW010000397.1:0-85571 GCA_036265005.1 Acetobacteraceae bacterium
CAAGGTTCCCCTCGGCGTCGCACCGCATTCGCTGCGCGCCGTCACGCCCGACGAACTCGCTGCTGCCATCGCCATCGCCGGCGATGCGCCGATCCATATCCATGTCGCCGAACAGGAAAAAGAAGTCGCCGACTGCATCACCTGGAGCGGCGCGCGTCCGGTCGCGTGGCTGCTCGACCATGCGCCGGTGGACCGACGCTGGTGCCTGGTGCATGCCACGCACATGGATGACGCGGAATGCCGGCGGCTTGCGACAAGCGGCGCGGTCGCCGGGCTGTGCCAGACGACGGAGGCCAACCTCGGCGATGGCATCTTCCCGTTGCGAGCATTTCTGGCGGATGACGGACACTTCGGCATCGGCAGCGATTCGAATGTCTGCACCAGCCCGATCGAAGAACTGCGCTGGCTGGAATATGTCCGCCGCCTGGAGACCCGTGCGCGCAACGTGACGGAGACGCGACAGGGCGCCTCGGTCGCGACCAGTCTGTACACGCGAGCACTGCACGGCGGCGTGCGGGCGCTGGGGCGCGATGCCGGCGCCATCGCCGCCGGCAAGCTTGCCGATTTGGTGGTGCTGGACACCGAACATCCGACCCTGGTCGGGCGGACTGGCGAGGCGGCGCTCGATGCCTGGCTGTTCTCCGGCAACAGCACGCCGGTGCGCGACGTCATGGTGGCCGGCGAGTGGGTGGTACGGGACGGAGTGCATTTGGCGCAGGAGGCGATCGCGGCCAGGTTCGCCGGCGTGATGCGACGGCTGGCGGGGGTGGCTTGACGGGTTTCGCTGCCGCTTTACCCATCACCCCACCCCAATCCAACCCGCCTCACTCTGCCATCACCGCCTTGCACGCCGCGGGCAGCGGCGGCGGATGATACGGCGCCGACGGTTTCGGCGGCACGTCCAACTGGTCGAACCACCACTGCAGTGTCGCGTCGCAGCCGTCGCCGGGCGGCGGCGGGGCAGCCTGGACGCAGTCGTGCTGGTCGGCCGGACAGCGGAAGCGAATATGCATGTGCGCCGAGTGGTCGTACCACGGCCGCATCAGCCGTAACCAGGACCGGTCGCCTTGCACAGTGTCGCAGAGCTGCCGTTTGATCGCCGGATTGATCAGGATGCGATCCACCTCGGGCAGGCTGGCGGCGAGGTGCAGCAGGGTCACCACCGCGGGCGACCAATGCGCCGGATCGATGCCGCGCTGGTCGGCACGCACCATGCTCGGCAGTTCCACCGTCTCGCGCTCCGCCGCGGTCAGCGTGCTCTTCGGCGCCACGTCCAGCCCGACATCGACATCGATGCCAAGCTGGTGGCTGACATGGCCGCCGGGCAGCGGCCCACCGCGCGGCCGGGAGATGTCCTCGACATACAGGTCGCCCAGGCCCGCGGCATGCGCCTGGGTTCCCAGCGCCGCGATGCGGGCGATGGTCGAGGGCGCGCCCCAGAACGAGCTGCGCGCCAGGTGGATGGTCTGGAACCCCGGGCCGTCTGCCGGCAGCCGCACCGCGCCGGCGATGCAGCCGGCCGCCTGGCCGCCGATGATGTGCAGCGGCCCCGGCGCCGGCGTCTGCGGCGCCGCCGACAGCGTCAGCATCGCCGCCAGGCCGAGGCCCGCGAGCCTAGAAGCGGCGCTCGAACACCGTGATCGCGTCGCCTGGCTGCACGGTACTCTGCCGGCTGGCCCTGCCCTCAACGGACTTGCCTTCAATGGTGCGGACCACGCCAGCATAGGCTTCGACCGCGCGATAGGTGAAGCCGCCGGCCACTGCCACCGCCGTCACCACGGTCATGCCCGGCTGGTAGGGGTACTGGCCCGGCTTGTTCACCTCACCCAGCACGTAGATCGGCCGAAAGGCGATCACCTCGACTGCCACGGACGGGTTGTGCACCAGCTTGCCGCGCCGCAGCGCGGCGCCCACTGCGGCCTCCAGATCGGCGGAGGTCAGCCCGGCGGCGTGTACCGCGCCGACCAGCGGCAAGGCGATGTTGCCGCTGTTGTTGACCCGGAAGTCGCCGGTCAGCGTGTCCTCACCGAATGTGATGATGCGCACCTGATCGCCCGGCTCCAGGTTGTAATCCGGCGGCCCTGCGACCGGCAGCGGCGGCAGGTCGCTGCCGGGCCCGCTGCAGCCGACAAGCAGCAGCAGCCAGGCGAACAGCATGCCGCGGCGCAGACGCGGTCGGTCGATCGGGTCCATGCAGCTACTTATGACGCGACACGATTAGCCATCGATTAAGGCGCGCGGGATTACACAGTAGCGCAATCGGACAACGTGGCCGGCCAGGACGTCCGGCCCTCACCACCCGATCAGGACAGTCGATGCTCGACCGCCCGGCCGAGGCTACCCCTGCGCCACCGGAGTCGCGGCAGAACTACCGTCAGCCGCGGACCCAGGCGAATCACGACGATCCGGCGGCGCTGAGCGGTGCGGCGATCCTGGCCATTTTGCGGCGCCACAGACTGGCGCTGTTCGCGCCGATGCTGCTGCTCCCGCTGCTGGCCTGGATCGCGCTGGCGCAGTTCACGCCACGCTACACCGCAACCGGCGCCCTGCTCTACGACGCCAGCGAGTACAAGGCGCGCGAACTGCAAAGTATCCTGCGCGTCGATCCGATCACCGACGCCGTGATGGCGAGCCAGGCAGAGATCCTGCGCGGCCAGCCCATCGTCGAACGGGTGATCGGGCAACTCGGCCTCAACAACAACCCGGAATTCAACGAGTCGCTGCGGCCTTCGTCGTTTGCTGCGAAGTCAACGCGCTGGCTGGCCGATGCGATCGCGCCGTCGCGCGCCGCGGGGCCCGCGCTGTCGGACCGGACTTTCGGACCGGTGCTGGACGCGAAACGCGACGCGACGAATTTTGCGGTGCAGGCGGCGTTTGCCATCAATCCGCTGAAATCGTCGCACGTGCTGGAGGTCTCGTTCACCGCCGAAAGCCCGACCGTGGCGGCGGCGGCGGTCAACATGGCGATGGACATCTACGTCAAGGGCCAGTTGGCGGCCAAGCATCATGCGGTCGATCTTGCCACCGACTGGCTGAACAGGCGGGTCCGCGAACTGCGGGCCGAAGTGGATGCCGGCGAGAACCGCGTCGCTGTCTACCGTGCGACGCAGGGCCTCGCGCAGGGCATGCACGCCGGCGTCGAGACCGAACAGATCAGCCACCAGGCGGAGAACCTTGCGCGTGCGCGCAGCGACCTTGCGGCCGCCGAGGGACGGCTGGATGCCGCACGCGGTCGCGCCGGTGCGACGGCGCAGGCAGCGATCGCGCCCAGCGTGGTACAGCTTCGCGTGCAACTCGGCGCGCTCAACGGACAATTGCAGTCGATGCTGGGCCGGCTCGGTCCGAGCCATCCCGACGTGCAGAGCCTGCGCAGCCAGATCGGCGAACTGCAGCGCGGGATCAGCGCCGAGATCGGCCATGTGGTGGCGGCCCTCGAAGCGGATGTGCGCGCCGACCGCGAACGCGTGACCGCACTCGAGCAGGACATGCGCGACGCCCAGGGACAGTCGGGCCGCGATTCCCACGCGGAAATTCCGCTGAACGCGATGCTGCGCGACGTCGAGGCATCGCGCACCTCGTTGCAGGTCGTGCTGGATCGCATGCAGCAGACGGCACAGCAGGACGCCATCGAAGCGCCGGACGCGCACGAGATCTCGCTGGCGCTGCCGCCGACGCGGCCGAGTTTTCCGCGGACCGTGCCGCTGATGGCGGCTGCGGCGACGTCGGGGGTGCTGTTCGGCCTGCTGCTGGTGTACCTGTTCGAGCTGGCCAGCAGCACATTCCGCAGCGGCGACGACATCCGCACTTCACTCGGCCTGCCCTGCTTCGCGCTGATCCCGCGGATCAAGCGCCGTGCGCTGGGACGCCTGAGCATCGAGGACTACGCGATCCGCAAGCCGCTGTCGCCGTTCGCCGAACAGCTTCGCGCGTTGCGGGCCGGGTTGTGGCTGCGTCCCAGCCGGCCGCGCATCGTGGCGATCACCGCGGCGCGCCCCGCCGAAGGCAAGACCGCTATTGCCCTGGCGCTGGGACGCCAGACGGCGATGAACGGCGAGCGTGTTATCGTGCTGGATTGCGACCTTCGCCAGCCGACGATCGGGCGGCTCATGCATGACGGGGAGCAGTCCGGCCTGTTCGACTGGCTGGCTGAGCGGGCCACGCTGGCCGATATCATCCGAAAAGATGAGGTCACCGGAATGGAGTACATTGTCGCCGGAAAGCCGGATGCCAATGCACTCGGCCTGTTGATGTCCGCCACCATGGCGCGCCTGTTGCAGACGCTGCGCCAGGACTATGATTTCGTGCTGCTCGATGCGCCGCCGGCGCAAGCAGTGACCGATGCACGCATCGTCGCCGGCCTGGCCGATGCCACGCTGCTATGCGTACGCTGGCGCAGTACGCCGCGCAGCACCGCGTTGAATACTCTCGAAATGCTGGAAGAGGCGCACGCCAATGTGGTAGGCGCGGCCTTGACGCATGTGGACGTCAACGTCCATGTGCGATCGGGTTTCGCCGATGCCGAGGTGTATCATCCGCGCTACGGCGGCTACTTCCGGGAGTAAGGACAGGCAATGGCGCGGCGATTTCTGGTCACCGGCGGAGCCGGTTATGTGGGCAGCCACATCGTGGCGGCCCTGGTCGAACGCGGTGACAGCGTGATGGTGCTGGACAACCTGCGCACCGGCCATCGCGCCGCGGTGGCGCCGGGCGCGCAACTGGTCGTGGGCGACCTGGCCGATGGCGGGCTGGTCGATACGCTGCTGGCCGACGGTCCCTGGGACGCGGTGTTCCATTTCGCCAGCCTCACACAGGTGGGCGAGAGCATGCGGCTGCCGTTCCGCTACCTGATCGACAACGGCGCCAACGGCATGAGGCTGATCGAAGCATGCGTGCAGCATGGCGTGCCACGCTTCGTGCTGTCCTCGACGGCGGCGCTGTTCGGCAGGCCATCCGCCGAGCCGATCGCGGAAGACGATCCGATCGATCCGCAGTCGCCGTATGGCGACGGCAAGTGGTTCCTGGAGCGTACGCTGCTATGGGCCGCGCGTGTGCATGGCCTGCGCTCTGCGTCGCTGCGCTATTTCAACGCCGCCGGCGCCGACCCCGCGGGGCGCTACGGCGAAGACCATCGACCGGAATCGCATCTCGTGCCGCTGGTGATCGACGCAGCTCTCGGCCGGCGACCGGCACTCGACGTGTACGGCAATGACTATCCCACGGCGGATGGCACGTGCCTGCGCGACTACGTGCATGTCACCGACCTGGCCAGTGCGCATTTGCTCGCGCTGGACCACCTGGAACACGACAGCATCACCGTCAATCTCGGCAATGGTGCCGGTCATTCGGTGCTGCAGGTAATCGACGCGGTGCAGCGCGTCACCGGCCGGAATGTGCCGTACCAGATGTGCCCGCGCCGGCCGGGCGATCCGCCGGTGCTGGTCGCTTCGTCGGAGCGCGCGCGGCGTGAGCTTGGCTGGCGACCGCGCTTCGCAGAGTTGGATGAGATCGTGCGTACCGCGTTCCTGTGGCGCGAGGCGCACCCTGACGGTTATGGCGACTGACGGACCACGCAGGTCCGTCGTCCCCATCCTGCTTTCGGCCGCACTCCTGTTGTGGCCGGCGCTGTGGAACGGTTATCCGCTGGTCTTCTCGGATACCGGAACCTACCTGTCCCAGGCGATCGAGCACTATCTCGGTTGGGATCGTCCGGTCTTCTACAGCCTGTTCCTGCTCCCGCTGCACCTGACGCTTTCGACATGGCCGGCGGTCGCGGCACAGGCCTTGCTGGCGGCGTACACGCTGCATTTGGTCCGGCGCATCCTGTTGCCGGCGATATCCGCGTGGTGGCTGCTGCCCGGCGTGGGATTCCTGTCGCTGGCCACCGCGCTGCCCTGGTTCGCCGCGCAGTTGATGCCCGACATTTTCACCGCGCTGCTGGTGCTGGTGCTGGCGCTGCTGGTGCTGGTTCCCGAACGCCTGTCGCGCCGGGAGCGCGTCTGGCTGGTGATGTTCGGCGCGTTCATGATCGCGGTGCACCACTCGCATGTGCTGCTGGCAGTCGGGCTGCTGGCCGTGCTGCTGCCATTGCGCAGATGGCTTGGCGCCGCTGCACCGCTGGGCTGCCGCGGTGTGTCGATGGTGGTCGCCGCGCCGCTGCTGGCGATGACCGCGATCGTCGCGGTGAATGCCGTGGGCTTCGGGCGCGTTGCGTTGTGGCCGTTCGGCAACGTGTTCCTGCTCGCGCGCATCGTTTACGACGGCCCCGGGATGGACGTGTTGCGCCGCGACTGTTCACAGGCTGGCTGGCGGCTCTGCGCCTTCGTCGATCAGTTCCCGGACAACGCGGATGATTTCCTGTGGCGACCGGACGGTCCGGTGGCGCGCGCCGGAGGCGCGAAGCGCGTGTCGGCCGAGGCCGACAGCATCATCAGCGCCGCGCTGATCGGCGAACCCGGCAGCGAGCTGCGCGCGTTCCTGGCGAACACCGCGGGCCAGTCAGCACAATTCGCCACCGGCGACGGATTGGAGGCGTGGCCGTCCACCGTCACCCCGTGGCTCGAGCGCGCGTTTCCGCGCGGCGAGGTCGCCGCCTATACGGCAGCACGGCAAACCCAGGGGACGCTCGCAGTGCCCGGCTGGATGCAGACACTGCATGCGGGCGTCGCGCTGTTGGGTGTCGCGGCGTGCTGCGCGCTGGTGCCGCTTGCGCTGCGGCGGCGGCAGGTTGCCGGCGGTCTCTGCGTGGCGGCGCTGCTGGCGTTGCTGGGCAATGCGGCGATCACCGGCGGTCTGTCCGGCCCGCACGACCGCTACCAGAGCCGCGTCATGTGGCTCCCGCCGCTGGTCGCGCTGCTGGCAATACCGGGTGTGGTTGCAGGGAAGAGCCGGGCCGCAACGCAGATGGAGGTGTGGCGACAACCGGTGTCGCTGCGTGCGTTGTCGCCTCCCCCTGCCCCCGCAGGCAAGCGGAGGGGGAGGGTGGATCTGGCACACGCCGGCAACGTCTTCTGGTCCTGCTTCGAGGCCGCGACATCGGCCACGCTGTCCTTCGCCTCCGCGTTCGTCGTTGCCCGGCTGGTCGGTCCGTCGGAAGTCGGCATCGGCGCGGCGGTGGTGGCCGTGCATGTGCTGCTGTGGGTCGCGGTGAATGCGCTGTTCGCCGATCCGCTGGTACAGCGGGCCACGATCGATGATGCGGCATTCTCCAGCGCGGTCTGGGCATCGCTGGCAATCGGCTGTGCCGCGGCCTTGCTGCAGCTTGCACTGCCACAGCCGATCGCGTGTTGGCTCGGCGACGGCAGGCTGCTGCCGATGTCGGCCCTGCTCGCATTGCCGCTGCCTCTGGTCGGCGCGGGAGGGCCGATCCAGGGCCTGCTGACCCGCAACCGCGCCTACCGGACACTCGCCGGTCGCACGCTGATCGGCCAGGGGCTGGGCACCGTCACCGGCATTGCCGCGGCGCTGTCGGGCGGCGGCGCGTGGGCACTCGTGCTGCAGCAGGCCGTCATTTCCGCCGCCGGTGCGCTTGCCCTGTTGCTGCGCTGCCCGACCCGACCGCGCTGGATCATTCGCCGGCGGGACCTGCGCGACATGCTGCGCATCGGCCTGCCGCTGACCGCCAGCACATTGGTGCAGCATGGCCGCTACCGGCTGTTCGCATTGCTGATCGGCGGCACGGCGGGCGCCGCCACACTCGGCCAGGTGCACATGGCGTTCCGCCTGGTGGATACGGTGCGCGAACTCGCCTTCACCGCGCAGTGGCGGCTGATGCTGCCGCTGCTGTCGGAGCGGCAGGACGACCTGCTCGGGCTGCACACAAGAATGGACCGCTGCCTCGGCTGGTCGAGCCTGGTCGTGTTCCCGCTGTGCGGCGCGATGGCGCTGTCGATCCAGCCGCTGGTGACGTTGCTGCTCGGCCCGGTGTGGCAGCCATCCGGCGACGCGGCGTTGCCGCTGATCGCGCTCACCGCCTGGCTGTTCCTCGCGTTTCCCGCCGGCGTCGCCGTCATCGCGCGCGGCGAACCGCGCTACACGCTGATCGCCAATATCACCGGTACCGCTGCGACGTTGGCGGGCGTCATGCTGGTTCGCCCCGACTCGCCGCTGCACGCGGTGCTGCTCTGGCTTGGCGCGCAGATCTTCGTCAGCCCGTATGTGCTGCAGGCCAACGCGCGTGTGCTGGGCACGCGTCTGTTGCGCCCGCTGCGCGCCGGCGTGCCGATGCTGGCGGCCGCACTGGTGGCAAGCCTCGCCGCATTCGCGCTGTCCGGCATGATCGCGCAGCCCGCGGCGCCGCTGTCGCTGATCGCGTTGCGGCTGCTGATCGCCGCCGTGATCGGCGTTCCGGCGATGCTCTGGCTGCGGCCTGTGCCGGGCATGCTCCTGGACCGGCCGCCTGCCGCAGCCAGCACCCTGGTTCAGCGGTGATAGCTGTCCTGCTCCAGTACCTTCACGCCGAACCAGCCCCAGTACACGCAGTGGCGGCGGATCAACCCATTCTCGATCTCCATGGACTCGACGAAGTCCATCTGGTCGCCGTCCGGCGTCTCGCGCGGATATTCCCAGATCAGCTTGCGGCCATCGGTGAAGAAGCCGCTGCGGAAGTGGCGCCGGCTGGGCGGCGTGCGGTCGAACACCACGCGCAGGAAGTCACGCAACCGGTCGCGCCCCTCGATGACGCCGCGCTCCGAGCCGGTCAGGTGGCGCACCAGGGGGCTCTCCAGGCGCGTGTCCTCGGCGTAGAGCGCGGCGGCTGCCTCGATGTCCCTGGCGCCCAGCGCCTCGTCCCAAAGCTGGTAGATCTGCTCGACCGAACGTACCGGATTGGCTTGCATCGCGGGCTCTCCTCTGTGGGCGTTGTCACGCACGGAGGATGGCAACCCGCCCCTGACAGCGTGCTGTCAGCACCGATCGTGGTTGAACCAGCCGTGAAGGCGTCGGCTGGACCGCGCTGCCCCAACAGTGCCAAACTAGGAACAGATCGGCTGCGAACCACGAGGCCAGAATGCCCACCTACGACTACGACTGCGGCCGCTGCGGCCCGTTCAGCGAATCCTACCCGATGGCGGAGTTCGCCCAGCCGCAACCATGCCCGGCCTGCGGCGATCCGGCGCCGCGCGCGCTGACCAGTCCGGCGATCGGCGGCGCGAGTCCGGCCGAGGCGAGCCCTGCCCCATTCCGCGCCCATGCCGGCGGCTGCCGCTGCTGCGCCGCGCCGCGGCGTTTCTCCGCCGAGGCGGTGTAACCGACCTGTCGGCGGAAAAGCGCTGCGCCTTTCCGGCCTGCACGGTTACTGCGGACCAGGGCGCCGGCCCAGGCGGCGGCTCAGACCATACAGGCTGATCGCCGCCCAGATCACCTCGATCACCACCGACGGCGCGTTCCACGCCGTCCAGAGCGACGCCAGGATCAGCAGGGAGCCTACCAGGTTCGCGGCCGGAAACCGCCAGTCCTCCGAGCTGAGCCAGCCCTGCTGGTTGGCGAAATACGCCACCACGATGACGGCAACACCGACGAAACCGGCATCCGTGTTGAGTTCCACCGCCGCTCCCCTGACCGTTGCCGCGCGTCACACGCCAGCGCATCCTGACCGGGCGATGATCGCATGAAAGGACCGACCATGCCCGAGACCGACTGGCGCAGCCGCGCTGGCACCACATTCGGCTGCGAGAAGCAGCCCGCCAGCGGCACGCGCGGCATGGTGGTCACCAACCATCCGCTCGCCTCGGCGGCCGGCGCCGAGATGCTGGCGGCCGGCGGCAATGCGGTCGATGCGGCGATCGCCGCGTTCTTCACCCTCACCGTGGTCGAGCCGATGATGGTCGGCGTACTCGGCGGCGGCATGGCGCATATCCGGCTAGCCGACGGCCGCCACGTGGTCATCGACAACCAGAGCACCGCGCCGCTCGCCACCAGCGCGACCACCTACACGCCCGATCCGAACGCCGCGCCCGGCACGATGGACGCCATCGGGCGCACCAACGCGGTGGGGCCGAGTTCGGTGGCGGCGCCGGGCAACCTGAAGGGCTGGTGCGAGGCACTTGCCCGATTTGGCACATTCGCGCTGGCCGATGTCATGGAGCCGGCGATCCGCCACGCCTCGCGCGGCTTCCGCGTCACGCCATATCTGACCGAATGCGTCAGCGACAGTGCTGCCGACATGGCACGCGATCGGGAGATTTCCCGGTTGTATCTGCCGGGCGGTACGCCGATCGCCGCCGGCACACGGCTGATCACCGGCGACTATGCCGAGACGCTGCGCAGCATCGCGCGCGATGGTCCAGATCTGCTGTACACCGGCGCACTCGGCGGTCTCTATGCCGACCACATGGCGCAGGCCGGCGGCTACATCACGCGCGACGACCTGACAGGCTACCGCACGATCGGCCGCGATGCGCTGCGCGGCACCTATCGCGGCTACGACATCGTCGGTCCGCCGCCGCCGTCATCCGGACCGCTGCACATCATCCAGATGCTGAACATCCTGGAGGGCTACGACATCGGCGCTCTCGGGTTCGGGTCGACCGACACGCTGCACCTGCTGGCCGAAGTGCTGAAGATCGCCTTCGCCGACCGTGCTGCGGCGACAGCCGATCCGGCCTTCGTGAAAGTGCCGGTGGAGAAGCTGCTGTCGAAAACCTATGCCGCCGATCGCCGCGCGCGGATTGACCTCGCACGGGCGCAGGCGTGGGCGGCCGAGGTGGCGCCCGGCGAGGGCGCTCACACCACGCACCTCACGGTGGCCGACGGCATGGGCAACATCGTCGCCAGCACGCAGACCATCAACTCGCTGTTCGGCGCGCGCTATATCGTGCCGGGCACCGGGATGATCCCGAACAACTACATGTTCGTGTTCACGCCGCATCCGGGCCGCGCCAACTCGGTGGCACCGGGCAAGCGGATCACCTCGTCGATGTCGCCGGTGATCGTGCTGCGCGACGGCAAGCCACGCTACGCGCTGGGACTGCCGGGCGGACTGCGCATCTTCCCCTCGGTGATGCAGGCGCTGTCCAACCTGATCGACCACCGCATGAGCGTGCAGGAGGCGGTCGAGGCGCCGCGGCTCTGGACGCAGGGCTTCGGCGTCGAGGTGGAGAACAGCGTGTCCTCCGACGTGATCGCCGCGTTGCGCGACCGCGGCCACAAGGTCGCTGCGGTCGGCAATGTCGGCGGCGGCATGAGCGCGATCCAGTTCGACGAGGATGGCCGCATGACCGGTGCGGCGTGCTGGCGCGCCGATGGCACGCCGATCGGACTGGGCGGCGGTTATGCGCGCAAGGGCGTGCGATTCAGGCCGGAGCAGGCGCGGAGCTGACATCGACTGTCAGGCGCTCCGCCAGTCGTCATGGCCGGGACAAGCCCGGCCCTGACGGTCGGGTGGCGCCGCGGTATTACTGCAGCGGTACCGACCCGGTGTATTTGACGATGTCCAGCCCGCCGCTCAGCCGATCATTGGCGTAGATCAGGCCGTTCTCATCGACATACACATCGTTGATCTGGATGGTGTGCGTCGCATTGCCCGGCGGCGCGGCTTCGACCAGGTAGCCGATCTCCACCGGATGGTACGGATCCTCGATCGAGTAGGCGCGGATGCCGCCGTTGAAGAAGCTGCCGACCATCGTCTTGGTCAACATGCGCGCCGTGCTGGCCGGCTGGTTCAGGTTGATGTTGTGCGCGCCAAACCGGCCGCCCGCTTTGCACAATGCGGCAAAGTCCGCGGGCGGCGGCATGGCGGCCAGCGGGATCGGCGCCTTCTCGTTGCTGATGTCCCAGACCCAGTCGCGCTTCGGCCAATCCTTGCAGTTGCTGTCGGTCGCCTCCTCGCTCTGGATCATCAGGTTGCGCGACGGCAGCGCGACCAGGGTGTGGGCGAAGCCGTTGCCGAGTGACTGCCAGGAACGATGCAGCACCAGCTTCGGATGCGCCTTGTCGGCAACATCGAGAACAACCAGCCCGCCATCGATCCAGCCGACATACAGGCGGTCGGGCCGATCGGCCGCCTGCGTCGGCGTGTGCATGCGGATGCCGGCATCGAACGGCGCGACGCGCGGCGGCGGCGGTTCCTTGTCGCCCTCGCGCGTGCCTGGCAGCCACCAGCGACCGGCCTCCTTCGGATGCGCGGGATCGTGCAGATCGACGATCATCAGGAACTGGTCATCGAGCTTGTTGCGCGGGGTGAAGTCCTTCGCGCCGGTGGACAGGTAGGCGTAGCGTCCATCGGTGAACCACAGATAGTGCACGCCGCGAGAATGCGGGCCCGAGGTGTCGAAATGCGACAGCTTCTTCGGATGCGCCGGATCGGCGACGTCGTACACATCCATCCCGGCATAAGGCTGTCCCACCTTCTCGACCTGGTGCGCCACCGCCAGCGTCGTGCCGGACAAGCCGAGTGAATTGCAGCGCGCGAACGGAGCTTCCACCGGGACCTGGGCGATGACTTTGGGATCCTCGGGTTTCGTCACGTCGATCATGCTGAGGCACATCGGCGCGGATTCATGCGCCAGGAACAGCACGCGCTGGCCGTTGGGATATTGATGCAGCGCGAGCCCCTCGCCGCCCTTGCCCGCGCCGTTGAGATCGCTATGGCCGATGATCTGCATGTTGCTGGCTTCGGCGACCGCGGGGATGGGATCGGCGTGTGCACTCGGAACTGTCGGCATCAGTACGCTGGCCAGTCCGAGAACCAGCCAAGTGGGTCGTCGCATGCGCTTCCTCCGCCACGATTCGATCGCTGCCGCAAAGCTACGGCTCGCATCACCGTGCCGGCAAGGCTTGCGCGCGGGTAAATGCCATGACGCTGCCGCGTGACAGCAGCGCGGCCTGGCGTTGCTGCTACTCGGCGGCAGCGCTCGCAGCGTCGACTTTCGAGGGCCCGATGCGACCGGCGATCACCGAGGCGAGCGCCCTGATGCCGTCACATCCAGCGGCATCCGCCGGGAACTCCTGCTTCGGCTGTCCTGAGAGGCGTGCGGTCTTGAACATGGTCGCCAGTTCCTCGGTATCGGCATCGCCGACAAGCTCGGACATCTGATATCGGCCAAGCATCCGATAGCTCTCGAACTGGCTTTCGCTGAACCACTGATCGAGTGTGGACTCGTGTGGGAATGCCTTGTGCTCCGCGCCGTAGGAGCGCACGTCGGTCGGAATCCGCGCCAGGAAACTCGGCTTGATGTAGAGCAGTTGGCCGGTATGGTTGCCGCCGTAGTCGATGTCGCCGTAAGCAAAACCGAGCGCGCTGGCCGACAAATCGCTCTCGGCATCAAGCCGGGTGCGAGGATAGATTCGCGTCGGCTCGTGCATCGCTACGCTGATGCCGAAATCGATCTCCGCCTTGCGGATCGCATTGCCCAGGTCGAACAGAGTGCATGCCTCGTCGGCGCCGGCATCGACCACCAGGATCGAACTGCAACGACGGCGGAACATCTCGTAGAGACCCAGGTTTTCGAAGTGCCCGCCATCGGACAGGTAGATTGCCTGGCTGTCGTCCGTGGTTTCGCCCAGCATCTCGTCGATCAGCGCCATCAGCGAGTTGCGCGGTCGGGCGAGGCGCAGCTCGTCCGCCGTGGCCTTCGATGGATTGGGCAGCCAGATCCCCAGGCGCACATTGAACAGCGTCATGAGGAACGCGGTGATGCGCGAGGAGTGATAGCCCCAGTTCGGGCTCACCGCAGCGCCCGAGACGGTCAGCGCGCTGCCCAGGCCAGGTCCGGATTCGGCGGCTTTGGTCGGATGTTCCTTCAGTGTCTCGAGGCCGGCGAAGCGGGTCGTGGGAACGAACGCTCCGTCAGGGTCGATCGCGGTCTCGGCCTGTGTGGGGTGACGCAGCGCGGCCGAACCACAGACCAGCGGCGTTGCGGTGAACGACGCCGCCTGGCGCTCCGCCCAGGCGGTGTTGGTGCCGGCGGTGATGTTCAAGGTCATGTTGATGACCGGGAACAGGCTGCTGCCGGTATCGCGCAACGACGACAGCGGCGTGTTGTCCCGCGGATCGAATCCGGTGAACGGGTCCTGGTCACGCTTGCTGCGCGCCGATCCCAGGAAGGCGCGGGTCAGCCGGTTGCGATAGATGGCATGCATGGAGAACCGGTTGACGTTGACGTGCTGGAACGCCATCACGCCGATGAACAGCGTTGCGACGACGGCCGCCTGCAGGATCAGCGGCAGCCATTTCGGCTGCACCGCCACGTCGCCAAGCAGCATCCAGGCGCTGACCGCGCCCTGCAATTGTCCCAGTACAAGGCTCAGCACGCCGCCGAACACGACAAGCAGGCCAATGGCGAACAACGCGCCGAGCGCCGAGGGGAGATGGGCCCGTACGCGATCCATCACGCCTGGTTTCTCGGCGAAGCTGTCCACCGACGGCCAGATCTTGCCGAGCCACGCCGCAGCCCCGCCGGTCAGCACGGACAGGGCGCCCATGACCGATATACTGCCGCCGCTCCAATGGTCGCTGCCGTCGTTCCTGTGCACGAGCTGGATCAGCAGGGGCAGGATCAGGCAGCCAAGCGCGAACACTGTCCAGCCGACGGCGAGGCGCAGGATCATCGCGTTGACGCGTCCCAGCCACTCGCGATCGAGATCGGCCAATTCGTTTTCCCGGCGCAGAGCGACATACAGCGCAGTCTGCAGCACGTGCACCACCGTCAGCGCGAGCGGAGCGAACACGGTCAGAACGGTCGCGGTATCGACCGGAACCCAGGTCGGGGCTTGTCCGGAGCTGGCCTGGATCGCCGGCACTTTCAGCGGCAGGACGGAGCCGGCAATGACGAGCATCAACCAGGTCAGCAGCGCGGCGCCGCAACTGGCCGCCATCCAGCGGGCGAAATTCGCGCGGAACAATTGCAGGCCAGGGTCCGATCGATGCGACTGCAACGCCCACGCCAGACCATAGGCCAAGGTCATCAGCACGAAATAGATGACCGGAACGATCCAGAGCGAATGGTGCGCGAGCCATGGCTGTTCGTCCACCTTGTCGGCGACGTGAGCGTCGGCGAAGTCCAGCAGCCAGGGGACCAGCAGCGTCCATCCCAGCGCCGGGTAGACGACGCCCCAGCAGATGCTGCGATCAGACGCGTAGGTCGGAGTAGGGTCGGCTATCGAACGCGGCTCGCGATGGCTGGGCAGGAGGCTGCACACGCTGAGCACCCCGTACAGCAGCGCCAGGCCGGCGCAGCCCAGCAGCACAAGGTTCAGCCACTGGAAGTCGCTGCACACCCAGATCGCGGTGCGGTAGATGATCGGTATCAGCGTGATCAGCAGGAACAGCGGCGCGAACACCGCCCAGTTGATCAGCAGATTGCGCAGGTAGAGCACGATCCCTGCCCACGTGTCGGTGGACAGCGGACCGGTCTGCGGGGTCAGGTAGTTGGTGTAGGCGCGGAGCCGGCGCAGCGCGTCCGACCGCGGCCCGGCAATCGCGGCCTCGGCGCCGTCGACGCTACCGGACTCACGGATCAGCACCTGCAGCCAACCGCCGATAAAGCCGCCGCCGGAGACGGTGGAGAGAAAGTCGAACTGGCGAAGGATGCGTTTTTCGGCCAAGGCCTGCAGCACGCCCAGGCAGAACGCGGCGCTGCGGATGCCTCCGCCGGACAGGCATAGCGCGCTGAGCCTCAGGTGCTCCGCACGCTGCTCGTGCGTGGCCAGGTCATCGCGGGCCGCCGGGACGGTAGCGCCAGGTCGACGCTGTCGCCGGCTCTCAATCTCGTCGAGTTCGTCACAGAGCACGCCCTGTGTGCCGAGGATTTCAGAATCCGCCACTTGCGTCTCTCCTTACGCGAGTGCTTCTTCCGGCCGCCCCGTTCGCTCTGCCCCAGGGCCGTTACAACCTTAGCATCAACACAACTATCGGCCGACTGCAACTAAAACCTTGCCACCCAAGGTAGTCGTCGACTGGCCGGTCAGCCGGCGGCCGTGGCATCGCTACCCGGTCGCGGCCACCTCCATCACGTGATCCGCCAAGGCCAGCGACGCGGTCAGGCCTGGGCTTTCGATGCCGAACAGGTTGATCAGCCCCGGCACGCCGTGCGTCTGCGGTCCCTGCACGACGAAATCCTGCGCCGGCGCGCCGCGCGGCACGATCTTCGGACGGATGCCGGCATAGCCCGGCTGCAGCGCGCCATCCTTCAGCGCCGGCCAGTATTTCCGCACCGCCGCGTAGAAGCTGTCGGCGCGCGCCGGGTCCACCGTATAGTCGATCGTATCGATCCACTGCACGTCGGGACCGAACCGCGCCTGGCCGCCGAGATCCACGGTCAGGTGCACGCCCAGCCCACCCGGCACCGGGACCGGGTAGATCAGCCGCGAGAACGGCGAACGTCCCGACAGCGTGAAATAGTTGCCCTTGGCATAATGCGTCGGCGGAATGCGGTCCGCCGGCATGCCGGCGACGCGCGTCGCGAAGCCCGGAGCATGCAGCCCGGTGGAATTGACCAGCAGCCGGCAGCGCAACGTCATCGGATCGGCGCCGCCGACGTCGATCTCCACACCACCCTGAACCACGCGCCCGGCAGTGACCGGACTGAAGAACACCGGCACCGCGCCGGCATTCTCCGCATCGCCCTGCAACGCCAGCATGAAGCCGTGGCTGTCGATGATGCCGGTGACCGGCGACAGCAAGGCGCTGGTGCAGGACAGGTTGGGCTCAAGTGCAATCGCCTCGGACGCGGACAGTACGCGCATGCCCTCGACGCCGTTGGTTTCGGCGCGCCGCTTGATGCCGGCGAGCATGGCGTCCTCTTCGGCGTTGGTCGCCACGATCAGCTTGCCGCAGTTGATGTGCGGCACGCCCTTCTCGGCGCAGTACGCGTACAGCGCCTTGCGCCCGGCGACGCAGAACCGCGCCATGAAGCTGTCGGCGGGATAGTAGATGCCGGCGTGGATCACCTCGCTGTTGCGCGAGGACGTTTCGGTGCCGATGCCTTCCGCCGCGTCCAGGATGATCACCTCGCGCCCGGCCAGCGCGAGCGCCCGTGCCACTGCCAGCCCGACAACACCGGCCCCCACCACGACGCAATCGACCCACTCCACGCTGCACCTCTCCGCCGACGTTGCGCCCGATTTAGGCTGGCTGCCCGATTTACGCTGGCTGTCCGAGTGGCGCTAGGCTGGCACGATGTTGACCTTGAGTGCAGGCGAGTCATCGCTGGTCCTGGCGCCGGACATCGGCGGCGCCATCGTCGGCTGGATGCATGGCAGCGTTCCCCTGCTGCGCCGGCCGCATCCCGAGGCGATCCTTCTGCGGAACGCCCGCGGCCTCGGATGCTTCCCGCTGGTGCCGTTCTCCAATCGCATCGCGTGGGGGCAATTTCACTGGAACGGCGGCGATCACGCGCTGGAACGCAATCTGGGCGACCACCCGCACAGCATCCACGGCGTCGGCTGGCAGGCCGCCTGGGATGTCGCATCGGTTGCCGCAACGTCGGCCGTGCTGTCGCTGCGGCATGACGCGGTCGGGGCGCAAGCACGGCACTGGCCGTTCGCGTTTGCCGCCGAGCAGCGCTTCACGCTGACGCCGGACGCGCTGCATGTGGTGCTGACGATGACCAACCTGCATGCCGATCCGGCGCCGGCCGGGCTGGGGCTGCATCCGTATTTCCCGCGTGCCGGCGCGCCGGCGCTGCAGTTCAATGCAGTAGACGTCTGGCTGAATGGCGACGACGCGCTGCCTGCCGGGCGGATCGCCGTGCCGCCGGACTGGCAGCACCGGTCAGGTAAGCCGATCGGCGTCGCGTCGCTGGACAACTGCTTTGCGGGCTGGAACGGGCGCGCGCAGATCGCCTGGGCGGACGGGCGCGGGACGCTCGCCATCGAAGCCGGCGGGCTGTTCAGCCATCTGATCGTCTACACGCCGCTGGGCCAGGACTTCTTCTGCGTCGAACCGGTCAGCCACATGACCGATGCGATCAACCGGATGAATGCGGTTCCGGATCATGGAGTGCACACCCTGGCGCCGGGCGGGACATTGAAAGGCGAGGTGACGTTCCAGCTTGCAACCGGCGGCTGATGACGTCGTCTTAATATCACGTTGCTTCCATACGTCACGATTTCGACGCATAGTCTCGATAATCGGCCCAGGCAGGGAGAGCAACAGGTGTTGTCAGCGACGAGGGAACTGTAGCGTGTGGTCGCTGATCAACGGCGCAGCCGATCTGGCCGCGCAGTATCCGAGCCTGGCGATCGCAATCGCCTTTGCCGCGGCCATCATCGAGGCGGTAGCGGTACTCGGCATCATCATCCCCGGTACGCCGATCCTGATGGCAGTGGCTGCTGCCGCAGCGATGGCCGGCAATTCGATCATGCCGATCATTGTGGTCTCGATCATCGGCGCGGTCATCGGCGACTTCGTGTCATTCTGGCTGGGCCACCGGTTCCGCTTCCGGCTGCACGGCATGTGGCCATTTGCGACCAGGCCGACGCTGATCGGCCATGCCGAGAAGTTCTTCCATCGCTACGGCACGGCCAGCGTGGCGATCTGCCGTTTCATCCCGGTGCTGCGCTCGACCGTGCCGCTGGTCGCCGGCATGGCGGGAATGATGCGGTCACGGTTCCTGCTGGCGAACGTGACCTCTGCCTTCGTCTGGGCTCCGGTGCATGTGGTGCCGGCGCAGTTTGCCGGCCTGTCGCTTGCCGACCTGCAAACCGGCGACTGGCAGAGCGCGGCGCTGTACGGCGCGGCACTGGTGGTGTTCACCTCGGGCGCCTGGCTGCTGCACCGCAGGGTGGTCCGCGCGCGCCCGTAACGCCAAGGTTTCGGCCATCACACCCGACAGAGTGCCGCGACGGATGGCCGGACAAGCCCGGCCACGACGATTGCGATCAGCCGCCGAGCACCCTCGCAGGGTGGCTGAGCCGAAGGCGCAACCGACCGCCATCATCCCCCCAGCACGAACCGCAGCAGCGACAAGCCGGCAATCAGCCATACCGCGGCGGCAACCGCGGCGACCCGTCCGGCCGCGGCCTTCACCACGACATAAACGATGAACCCCAGCCCAATCCCCTCGGCGATCGAGAAGGTGAACGGGATGCCGATCGCCACCACCACCGCGGGCACGTATTCGGTGGCATCCTCCCAGTCGATATCGCGCAATGCGCGCGCCATCAGGCAGGCGACGAACACCAGCGCCGGCGCCGTGGCGAATGCCGGGATCGCGGTTGCCACCGGTGCGAAGAACAGCGTCAGCAGGAACATCACGGCGACGGTCACGGCGGTGAGGCCGGTGCGGCCGCCTGCCTGGATGCCGGCGGCGCTCTCGATGTAGCTGGTGGTCGTGCTGGTCCCCAGCATGGAGCCGATGATCGCACCAAAACTGTCGGCCAGGAGTGCCTCGCGCAGCTTTGCCACCGTGCCGTCGGGCCGCATCAGTCCGGCGCGCTGCGTGGTGGCAATCAGCGTGCCGGCGTTGTCCAGCACATCGACCAGGAAGAACGTCAGCACCACGGTGGTGGCGCCGAGCGACAGCGCGCCGACGATGTCGAGGTTGAGGAATGTCGGCGCGAGCGAGGGCGGTGGCGAGACAAGCCCGGAGAACTGCGTCAGCCCGAACGGCAGGCCGAACGCGGCGGTGACCAGCACGCCGATCAGGATCGCGCCCGGTATGCCCCGTGCGGTCAGCCCGGCGATGATCAGGAAGCCCACGCAGGCGAACAATGTGGTCGGCGCCGCAAGATGGCCGAGTGTCACCAGCGTCTCCGGATTGCCGATCACCACGCCCATTTCGTGCAGGCCGATCAAGCCGAGGAACAGGCCGATGCCGGCGCCGATGCCAAGCTTCAACGACATCGGAATGGCATTCACCAGCCATTCGCGAATGTGCAGTACGCTGACGATGAGGAAAAGCACGCCCGACACGAACACCGCGCCCAACGCGACCTGCCAGGGCACGCCCATGCCCTTCACCACGGTGAAGGTGAAGTAGGCGTTGAGCCCCATGCCAGGTGCGAGCGCCAACGGCAGATCCGCCAGCAGGCCCATCGCCGCGGAGCCGATCGCCGCGGCGATGCAGGTGGCGACGAACGCGGCGCCATGGTCGATCCCCGCGGCCGCCAGGATCTGCGGGTTGACCACGACGATGTAGGCCATCGTCAGGTACGTGGTGAGTCCGGCCAGCACCTCGGTGCGGACCGAAGTGCCCTGCTGGCGGAGGTCGAACATACGCGAAGCGCTAACCGCCGATCGCACCCTGCGTGTTCACGTACAGCGCGTACAGGCCGTGGCTCGCCGCCATGAACAGGCGATTGCGCCAGCGCCCGCCGAAGCAGAGATTGGCGCAGCGTTCCGGCAACGCGATGTGGCCGATCGGCTCGCCGTCCGGATTGAAGATGCGCACACCGTCGAGATCCGCCTCCCCCATGCCCCAGCCGCACCACAAATTGCCGTCGATATCGACGCGGAAGCCGTCCGGCGTTCCCGGGCCGGCGTCGATGAACATCCTGCTGGCGCCAAGCTTGTCGCCGTTGACGTCGAACACACGCAGCTTGCGCGACGGCATGGCGCGCGATTCGACCACGTACAGCTTCTTCTCGTCAGGCGAGAACGCAAGGCCGTTGGGGCCTTGCACATCGTCGGCCACCACAGTGACGACGCCGCTCTGGCCATCGACGCGATACACGTTGGCCGGCAGCTCCGGCTCGTTCTTCTCACCCTCGTAGTAGCCCAGCAGGCCGAAGGGCGGATCGGTGAACCAGATCGAGCCGTCGGACTTCACCACCACGTCGTTCGGCGAATTCAGCCGCTTGCCCTGGTAGCCGTCGCACAGCACGGTGATGCCGCCGTCATATCCGGTGCGGATCACGCGCCGGCCGCGATGCTCGCAGGTGACGAGGCGGCCCAGGCGGTCGCGCGTGTTGCCGTTGGCGTTATTGGACGATTTTCGATAGATGCTGACCGCGCCGGTCTCTTCCTCCCATTTGAGGATGCGGTCGTTGGGGATGTCGCTCCACAGCACATAGCGGCCGTCGCCGAAATACACCGGCCCTTCCGACCAGCGGCAGCCGGTCGCGAGGCGCTCCACCGATGCGAGCGGCAGGCGGTACCGATTGAAGCTGGCATCCATCACCTGCACCGCCGGATCGGGATAGCGCTCGCTCGGTTCCCACATGGTCGTGTTTCCCCCGTTGTTGCGCGGATGATGCTGGCGAGGCGCAGTTACCGCAAGCCGGCGCGCTGCAGGTGTGGTGCGAGGCGGCGGGTCAGCGCGAGGCCCAGCATCCGGTAGTCGCTGGCCAGCGACCAAAGCGGATGGCCGAACGTCTCCGGGCGATTGCGTTCGACGGCGACGTGCGCGGTCCAGGCGAAAGCGTAGCCGATCAGCGGTGCGGCAATCAGCCAGCGCCAGTCTCGCGCGGCCAAGAGGAGCGCGGCGAGTGCCAGCAGGCTGCCAGTGTAATGCACGGCGCGAGTTGCCGGCTGCGCGTGGGCGCGAAGATAGCGCAGCCAGAAATCATCGTAGGTCATACGAGACCCCCACCCCAGCCCTTGCCCGCTGCGCGGGAGAGGATGCGGAACACTCCCTCTCCCGCGCGGCGGAGGGTTGGAGTGGGTCGTATCGCGCAATCCCTACGACCGCCCCGCATCCACCACCCATAATTGCGCCGTGCACATCCGGCTGTCGTCCGACGCCAGCCACAACACCATCCGCGTCACGTCCGCCGGCACCAGCTTGGTCTTCAGGCACTGGCTGCGCAGCAGGTTCTCCTCGCCCTCCGGCGTCAGCCACAAGCGGATCTGCCGCTCCGTCATGATCCACCCGGGGATCACCGTATTCACCCGAATCCCATCCGGTCCGAGATCGCGTGCCATGCCGCGCGACAGGCCTTCGACTCCCGCCTTCGATGTGGTGTAGGCCGGCATGCCGCCTTGCGCCGCGTGCCAGCTCACCGAACCGAAATTGATGATGGAACCGCCGCCGGCCGCGCGCATCATCGGCGCCACGGCCTGGATGGCGAAGAACTGGTGACGCAGGTTGGTCGCCAGCCGTTCGTCCCAGTATTCGACAGTCACATCCTCGAACTTGTGCCGCTGGTCGTGCGCCGCGTTGTTCACGAGCACGGTGATCTGCCCCAGCCGTTCGCCAACGGCGGCAATCGCGGCCCGCAGCGCATCGATGTCCTTCAGGTCGCAATGCTGGTAGAACGGCATCGCGTGCCCTGCCGCCTCGACCCTGGCGCACACCTCGCGCGCGGCATCGTCGGCGATATCGACGAACGCCACCTTCGCACCCTGCTCGGCGAATTGCGCCACGTGCTCGGCGCCGATGCCGCTGGCGCCGCCGGTGATGAACACGACGCGGTCGCGCAGGCTTGGATAGACTGCGAATTGTCCGCTCATCCCGTGCGCTCCTTCAGTTTCCTCACCACATCATCGACAATCTCGTCCGGTGTGGGTTCAATCGAGACCACGACCGGATGTTCGTCATCACCAGGCTCTTCCAGCGTGGCGAACTGGCTGTCCAAGAGCGCCGGTGGCATGAAATGCCCCTTGCGCGCCGCCATGCGCCTGGCGATCAGCTCCTTCGAGCCTTGCAGGTACACCAGCACCACATCGATCCGATCACCCACCAGTATGGCGCGATAGGCGCGCTTCAATGCCGAGCTGGTAACCACCGCGGATTCACCGCGCGCCCGGATCGCATCGATCTCGGCAGCGATCGCCCGCAGCCAGGGCCAGCGGTCCTCATCCGTCAGCGGCGTGCCCGACTTCATTTTCGCGACGTTCTCCGGTGGATGGAAGTCGTCGCCCTCCACCAGCCGCCAGCCCTCGCGCTCCGCGACGCGCTGGGCAATCGTCGTCTTGCCGCTGCCGGAGACGCCCATCATCAGCGCAACGGTCATGATATCGGCGCCGGCGGTTCCACATGTCCGCCGAAGCCGAACCGCATGGCGGACAGCACCTTCTCGGCAAACGTGTGCTCCTGGCGCGAACGGAACCGCGTGAACAGCGATGCGGCCAGCACGTCCGCCGGCACGGCTTCCTCGATCGCCGCCTCGATGGTCCAGCGTCCCTCGCCGGAATCGTCCACCACACCGGAGAAGTGCTCCAGCGTCGGATCCTTCGCCAGTGCCGACGCCGTCAGGTCGAGCAGCCACGATGTCACCACGCTGCCGCGCCGCCATACCTCGGCGATGTCGGCGACCTTCAGCTCGAAGCGCTCATCCGCCGGCAGCTTGTCCGAGGCGCGGTTGCGCAGGATATCGAAGCCTTCCGCCATCGCCTGCATCATGCCGTATTCGATGCCATTGTGGATCATCTTGACGAAGTGCCCCGCGCCGCATGGGCCGGCATGGATGTAGCCCTGTTCCGCGCGCAGATCGTGACCCTCGCGCCCCACGGTGCGCTCGATCGAGCCGATGCCTGGCGCCAGCGCGGAAAAGATCGGATCGAGATGGTCCACCGCCGCCTTCTCGCCGCCGATCATCAGGCAGTAGCCGCGCTCCAGCCCCCACACGCCGCCCGACGTGCCGCAATCGACGTAGCGGATGCCCTTCGGCGCCAGTTCCCTGGCGCGGCGGACATCGTCCTTGTAGTTGGAATTGCCGCCATCGATGATGATGTCGCCGGCCTCCATCATCTGGCCGAGTTGCGCGATCGTCTGTTCGGTGATGCGGCCGGACGGCAACATCACCCACACCGCGCGCGGCGTCTGCAAGGCCTGCACGACACCCTGCAGCGATCCGACGCCCTGCGCGCCTTCCTTGCCGAGACCCTGCACGGCGGATGCGTTGGCATCCCACACCACGCAGGAATGACCGGCACGCATCAGGCGGCGGGAAATGTTGGCACCCATGCGCCCCAGGCCGATTACGCCGATCTGCATTCCAACCTCCGTGTGGCCGTGGAGACTGCCCTCCCCCTCCCGCAAAGGGAGGGGAGGGTGAAGCCAGAACAGTGCACTTGCACCGACTGCGGATCCATCACCCGTGCCACCAACGCCCGCCCAGCACGATGCCGCGGCACGCCAGCCTCTGCTCGGCAATGAGCTTCTCGCCCATCACGTCCTCGAGTTCGAACAGTCCCTGTTCCAGCGTCAGCACCGTTGCGTCGCCGAGCAGGCCGGGCCGCAACGTGCCGCGATCCTGCAGCCGCACCGCACGCGCCGGATTGATCGTGGTGGCACGGATCACCTCCGGCAAGGGCACGCCCAGTACCAGGAACTTCGACATCGTCGTCAGCAGGTCGTAGGCCGGACCGTCGATCGAAACGACATGGATGTCGGACGAGATCACGTCAGGCAGGAAGCCCTGCTGCAACATCGCCATCGCCGTCTGGTAGCCGAACGAGCCTTTGCCGTGGCCGATATCGAAGATCACGCCGCGCTCGCGCGCCGCCAGCACGTCGTCATGCACCGCGCCGTCCGGCGCGACCGGCGTGTTGGGAAATGGGCGAAAGCAATGCGTCAGGATGTCACCCTTGCGCAGACGCGGCATCACGTCGGAGCGGTATGGCGGCGGCGCATCGAGATGCGTCATCAGCGGCAGGCCGGCGTGTTCGGCAACCTCCAGCGCCATCTCCATCGGCGCGATGCCCGACGCGCCGGATGCGTTGCCGCCGACGCGCACCTTGATGCCAACGACAAGATCCGAGTCCGCCTTCGCCACGTCCAGGCATACCCGCGGATTGAGCAACGCCAGGTCACGGCATTCGCCGACGTTGATGTCCTTCGACAGGGCGAAGATGCCGGCGAACGAGATGTTCAGGAACGGCAGGATGCGCACCTCGGACCGTTCGATGACATGGCGGCGAAAGCCCTTCAGGTTGCCCGGGCCGGCGGACCCCGCATCGATCAACGTGGTAAGGCCGCTCGACTTTGCATAATCGTCCGGATCGACACCGAGTGACGTGCCGCCCCAATAGACATGGGTATGGAGATCGATCAGCCCCGGCACCACAATCAGGCCGGAGACATCGCGCGTCTGTTTGCCGCCGGCGAGGTCCGGGCCGAGTTCGGCGACGCTGCCGTCGCTGAACGCGACGTCGAGTTTGGCATCCACGCCGGCCGCCGGATCGATGACCCGACCACCCTTCAGTACCAGATCAAACAATGGCCATCCTCCCTCTCGCCAACCCTGCCACAGCGGGGCAGTATGGCAAGCGCAACCTCCGACGAGGCCGGTTATGAACGACGTCGCCACCGACCAACGCACCAATTCCCGTATCATCGCCACCTATCGCGAGCGCACGCCAGGATCGGCGTCGCTGGCGCGCGAAGCAGGCGAACTGTTCCCGAGCGGGATCACGCATGACGCCCGCAACGTCGATCCGTACGGGGTGTTCATCCAGCGCGCCGAAGGCCCGCACAAATGGGACGTCGATGGCAACCGGTATATCGACTATTTCGGCGGCCATGGTGCGCTGCTGCTGGGCCACCGCCACCCGGCAGTGACCGCTGCGGTCCGCGAGGCGTTCGATGAGGGCACACAGTTCGGCGCGTCGCACCCGCGCGAGGTGCAATGGGCGCATGCCATCCAGCGTCTGGTGCCATCGGCCGAGCGCATCCGCTTCACCTCGTCCGGCACCGAGGCGACCTTGATGGCAGTGCGGCTGGCGCGCGCGTTCACCGGCCGCCAGACCCTGCTGCGGTTCAAGGGCCATTTCCATGGCTGGCACGACCAGATGGCCAGCGGCTACACCAACCACTTCGACGGCTCGCCGACGCCGGGCGTGCTGCCTGGCGTGGCCGAGAAGTCGATCCTGCTCAATCCCGGCGACGTGGCGGCGGTGCGCGCCGCGTTCGCCAGCGACCACGACATTGCGGCAGTGATCTACGAGCCGACCGGATCATCGTTCGGCCAGGTGCCGCTGGGCGCCGAGTTCGCCCAGGAACTGCGCCGGCTTTGCACGCAGCATGGCGCGCTGCTGATCTTCGACGAAGTGGTGACGGGATTCCGCGCCACGAAGGGCGGCGCACAGGGGGCGTTCGGCGTGCGGCCGGACCTGTCCAGCTTTGCCAAAATCGTCGCCGGCGGGTTGCCGGGGGCGTGCGTGGCTGGTCGGAAGGACGTGCTCGACCTGCTGGACTTCCAGGTGGCGGCCCGGACCGGGCGCGAGAAGATCTCGCATCCCGGCACCTTCAACGCCAATCCGGTGTCGGCCGCGGCCGGCACCGCGGCACTGACGGTGATCGCCGAGACCGATGCGTCGGATCACGCGTCGGCCACCGCGGCCGATCTGCGCGAGAAGCTGAACGCGGTGCTGGACGCGGAACGCGTGAAGTGGGCGGTGTACGGCACGTATTCCGGGTTCCACCTGTTCGTCAATCCGAGCGGACTCGATATCGGGCCGTACAGCTTCGATCCGACGAAGATCCCGCTGGAGGACATGAAGAACCAGCCGAAGACCCTGGTGAACCGGCTGCGGCTGGCGATGCTGGTGAACGGCGTGGACCTCAATCCGCGCGGCGGCGGGTTGCTGTCGTGCACGCATACCGCGGAGGATGTCGCGAACACCACCGCGGCGTTCCGCGAGGCGGTGAAGATGCTGAAGCAGGAAGGCGAATTGCCGAACTAGACAGGGCGTGGGTGACGCTGCGCCAGCCCAGCGTTAGCGCAGCGTAACCCACCAACCCTCAAGCCGCCTCCGCCAACTGCCGCGGCAGGTAGATCGCGGTGTGCGTCACCCGCGCGAGCGGCGTCCGCTCATTCGCCAGCACCAGGGCATCGACTTCGACGAACTTGTGCCCCTTGTGGACGTAGTTCTTGGTGACGCGCGCACGCGCGCTCAGCGTGTCGCCGATATGGGCGATGCCGAGGTTCTGCACGTCGCTGCCGACATGCATCCATGCCGGCAGCACGACGTTGTGCGACAATACCCAGTTGCAGCAGCGCAGGATCGTGCCGGGGTGCACGATGCCTTCTGCCGCGTAGAGCGGGTCCGTCTCACGCGTATCCGACAAATCCTGTGCATGAAACTCCGCTGTCACCACCAGCGGATGCATGCCGAGCCAGCTGCCGACGGCGAGCGAATGCTCATCGGCCGGCGGACGCGCGTCATGCGCCGGCGGTGTCGCCGACTGGAATTCCGCCAGCGATGGGGCGACGACAGCACTCGGCAAGTTGGCGGCACCGGTCGCGCACAGCACTCCCTTGCTGTGCACGAACAGCGCGAGGCCATCGGCGGTCTGCTCCGCGGTGATCTCGGCGATGTCGCCCTCATACACCGGCTTGGCGAACTTGCAGTTGCCGGTGCCCTGCTCCAGCCACGCACGACCCCAATGTGCAGCCGGCAGATGCGTCATGTAGGCGTAGACGTGCACGCCACCCACAAGCCCTCCGGTGAAGCCAAAGCGTCGTGCGGTGGCATCGTCGTGGATCTTGTTCTCGGACGCCTTTGCGGTGTTGTACGCCGACACGTGGTATGGCTTGAGGGTCATTGTCGCATTTCCTTCATTGGGGCCGCGGGCGGCGGAATGCGCAGCGCTTGTCCGCCCTACATCGCCGCGTTGGACCCCGTTACCATGTAGGGCGGAAAAGCGCAGCGCATTCTGCCACGCTCAAGCCTTCACGCCAGCGCCCAGATGCCGACCTCATGCCCGGGCACGAAGTTGCGGTTGTTCATGTCCGGGTTGCGGTTGACGAAGGTGCGGTTGAACATCGGATGACGCATGCTGCGCGTCTCGTGCTCGATACGGAACAGCGGCTTGTTGCTGTCCACATCGACGATGTCCAGGAAGCGATACTGGTGCTGGTCGCTTTCCTCGCTGATCAGTCCACGCTCCACCAGCTTCTGGTGCGGGCCGGAGAAGTCGGCCAGCGTGACCTGGATGTGGTGCCCGTCGTACTCCGGCTGCGGCTTGTCGGTCTCGCGATACGTCACCTTGCTGTCGCCCGACATGCTGACCCACGCGTATGGCCCCTTCTCGTCCTTCGCGACGCCGGCGATGCCGCCGAGGATCTCGCGATAGAAGCGCACGATCGCCTGCAGGTCGGTGCCGGCCGGAATGTCGAACTCGACATACGGCATGCCGACGCGAAGCTGGCCGAAGCGCACCGGATCGGGGGCGTGGACGCGGATGCGATTACCCCACGGGCAGGTCGCCTCGACCACGTCGTCGCCGGTCTGCCTGAAGCTGAATTTGGTACCCTCGAGGTACGTCTTTACGTAGTCCAGCCGCTTCAACAGCGCTTCCAGATCGGGCATCACCAGCGCGGTGGTGCCGCGCACCACCTGAGGCGGATTGCGCGTCGGCAGGTGGAACTGGCCCCGCCCCACGTTCACCCACATGTTCTCCAGCCCTGCCATCAGGTAGGGATCGCGGGTCAGGCCGAGGCCCATGAGGTAGAAGGCCGTTGCCTTGGTCTGGTCGGGCACAGTGACGTTGACGTGCCCCAGCTCGACGATGTTGCCAAGGTCCTCGACCGTCCGGTCGAATTGCGGCTTTGTCGCCATCGTGTCGTTCATTTCAGGAGTCCCCTCTGCCGGATTTTGGTCCGATGGAGCATGATAATGCCGGCTGGCGCTTCCGGTCCATGGGGGAGGCGCTGCGCGGGGGGAAGCGATCATGGCGGCAGACACTGGGCCGGCGATGGGCTGGGCAGAACGGGTGCGTCTCGACGGCATGGCGCTGGCTCCGGCAGTGCACGTGACCAAGGGCAACTGAAGCACAGGCAACATGCTCTATCGCCGGCACGAGCTGACCGATCTTCGCCCCGCACCGGCCTCGCCAAAGCCTGGCGTGCGTGCCCTGCTCGCATCGCGCACATTCCTGCGCCTGTGGGCGATCGGCGGCTGCGTCAATACCATGCGCTGGTTCGAGGTGCTGACCGCCGCATTGTTCACGCTCGACGCCACCGGATCGGGCCTGGCCGTTGCCGTGGTGTCGGCCGCGCGCACCATGCCGATGCTGCTGCTCGGCGCGTTCGCCGGCGTGATGTCGGAGGCGGTGAACCGCAAGCATGTCCTGCTGATCGGCCAGATCGTCTCCAGCCTGTCGTCGGCAACGATTGCCGTGCTGGCGATATTCGGGATCGCGCAACCTTGGCACGTCGCTGTCGCCGCGCTGGTGGCCGGCACCGTCTGGTCCACCGAGATGTCCACCCGCCGCCGCATGGTGGGCGAGTGCGTGGAGGGCCCAATGGTGGCGCGCGCCCTGGCGCTCGACACCGTGACCAATTCCACCACCAGGCTGCTGGGTCCGATGGCGGCAGGCGCCGCGTACCAGATGACGGGCCTTGCCGGTGCCTACGCGGCATCGGCATTTGTCTATCTGGTCGCGGCGACCTTGGTGGTCGGACTGGCCTACCAGCAGTCGAGCCGCCGGATCGTGCTTGCCAACGTGCCGCATGAGCTGGCCGAGGCATTCAACTTCGCGCGTGGCCACCTGATCATCGGCGGCGTGCTCGCTGTCACCATTGCGATGAACCTGCTGGGCTTCTGCTATTCGGCGCTGGTTGCACCGATCGGGCGGCAGATCTTCATGGTGTCGCCGACGTTGACCGGCATGCTGGCCGGGGCGGAATCATTCGGCGCGCTGTTCGGTGGACTATGGCTGACCAGCGGCAGCCCGCGATTGAGCGGACGCACGCTCATGGTCGGTGGCTCGCTGTTGTTCCTGGTGTGCGTGATCCTGATGCCGTTCGCGCCGAGCTTCCCCTTGGCCTGCGCGCTGCTGGTGACCGGCGGGTTCGGCTCCGCTGCCTTCGCAAACATGCAGACCTCGCTGATCGTGCTGCACGCGCCGCCGCATATCCGCTCGCGCCTGATGGGGCTGCTGACCGTATGCATCGGCATGGGGCCACTCGGCATCCTGCTGATCGGCGCGCTGGCCGACTATTACGGCCCGCTGGTCGCGGTCGACATCATGGCACTCACCGGACTGGTCGCCGTCAGCGCCATCGGGTTGGTATGGCGACAGAACGACCTGCGCCGGCCGGCCGGCGAGCGGGAACCCGAACTGGCCGCCAAGGACTGAAACACGGCGTTCCTTGGAACACGCCGCGCCTTGTGCCAACCTGATCGCCGGGATCGTCAAGCAATCAATGCCACCTGCGGGAGGACTACGGCCATGCAAGATGTCAGCGTAGAACTGAAGTTTCTTTCCGGTGTCCGTATCGTCGATTTCACCCAGTTCGAGGCTGGGCCTTCCTGCACGGAAGCCCTGGCGTGGCTCGGCGCCGAGGTTGTGAAGATCGAAAACCCCAAGACCGGCGATCCGGGTCGCCGGCTGCGCGCGGGGCAGCCCGACGATGATCCATTTTACTTCCACATGTTCAATGCCAACAAGAAATCGATCACCGTCAACCTGAAAACGCCGCGCGGCCTGGAACTGGTGAAGGACCTGCTGCGCAAGGCCGATGTGTGCGTGGAAAATATGGCGCCCGGCACGATCGAGCGGCTGGGACTGGGCTATGACGTGGTGCGCGAACTGAACCCCGGCATCATCTATTGCCAGGTGAAGGGCTTCGGCACCGGCAGCCCGTACGAGAAGAACCTCGCGTTCGACATGATCGCGCAGGCAACCGGCGGCACCATCAGCGTAACCGGCGAAAAGGGGCGCATGCCGGTGAAGCCCGGCCTGTCACTCGGCGACACCGGCACCGGCATGACAATGGCAATCACCATTCTCGGTGCGCTGTTCCGTCGCGCGGCGACCGGCGAAGGTCACCGGCTGCAGGTGGCGATGCAGGATGCCATGCTGCACTACATGCGCACCAACTTCGCGACGCAGGCGCGCAGCGGCAAGGCGGTGGAGCGCGACGGCACGCATTCGGGCGGCGGCAGCAACGCCCCGTCGGGACTGTATCCGTGTGCGCCGGGCGGCGCGAACGACTACGTGTGGATCATGACCAGCCGGGCAAATCCCGAGCACTGGGCGCGGCTGTGCAAGGTGATGGGACGCGAGGAACTCATCAGCGACCCGCGCTTCGCCACACCGCGCGACCGCGTGAAGAACGATGGCGAGCTGGATGCGATCATCACGGCATGGACACGCACGCGCACCAAGCACGAGGCGATGGAACAGGTCGGCGGCGCAGGCATTCCCGCCGGGGCGGTGCTCGACACGATGGAACTGCACAATGAGCCGACATTCGAGGCGCGCGGCATCCTGCAGGTGATGCAGCACCCGGTGCACCAGCCGTTCAAGATGCCGGCATGGCCGGTGCGGGTCGATGGCAAGCCGCCGCAGGTGAAGGCCTCGCCGGTGCTCGGTCAGCACACCGACGATGTGCTGACAAGCTGGCTCGGGATGAGCGAGGCGGAGGTGAAGGCGCTGCACGCCGAACAGGTGGTGTAGCGATAGCCGTTGTCCCCGCGTGCGCGGGGACAACGGTCACGCCGCCTTGGTCTTGCCGAACAACCCGCCAAGCTGCGCCAGCGTCGCCAGGTGTGCATCGGCATCGCCGAACAGCATGTCGATCATCGTCATGCGCTTGAAGTAGTGGCCGACATTGTATTCCATGGTCATGCCGATGCCGCCGTGCAACTGGATCGCTTCCTGGCCGATATGCTTGCCTGACCGGCCGATCTGCACCTTCGCGGCCGCCATCGCGCGGCGCCGTTCGGTGGCATCCTCCTCGGCCGCCATGACCGCAGCGAACATCGCCATGCTGCGCGCCTGTTCGAGCGCCACCAGCATGTCCACCGAGCGGTGCTGCAAGACCTGGAACTGACCGATCGGCCGGCCGAACTGCTGGCGCGTCTTGAGGTATTCCAGCGTCGTCTCGTGCATCACCTGCATGGTGCCGACCGCTTCCGCGCACAATGCGGCAATCGCTTCGTCCACCACGTGCTCGACCGCCGGCAGCGCCCCGCCCGCGTCGCCCAGCATGTCGCCGGCGGGCACCCGCACGCCAGACAGCGTGACCTCGGCGGCCCGCAGTCCGTCCTGCGTCGGATAGCCGCGCCGCGTCACACCGGTGGCAGACGGATCGACCAGGAACAGGCCGATGCCCTGGCGGTCGCGACGATTGCCGGACACGCGCGCCGTCACCAGCAGCCGATTGGCGCAATCACCGTGCAGCACGACGCTCTTGGCGCCGTCCAACACCCAGTCTGCGCCATCCTGCCGCGCGGTGGTGGCGACATCGGCGAGGTTGTAGCGCGATTGCCGTTCGACATGCGCGAACGCCAACTTCAGTTTGCCCTGGGCGATTTCGGGAATCAGCGCCTGTTGCTGCGCCGGCGTCCCGGCGCGCCGCAGCAGCCCACCGCCGAGAATCACCGTGGCGAAATACGGCTCCAGCACGAGGCCGCGGCCGAATGTCTCCATCACGATCATCGTCTCGACCGGGCCGCCGCCGAACCCGCCATATTGCTCGGCGAACGGCAATCCGAGCAGACCGAGTTCGGCGTATTGCTTCCACGCGTCCCGGCCCCAGCCATCCGGTTCGGCCAGGTACTTCTTGCGTTGTTCGAACTGGTACTGATCGTTGATCAGCCGATCGACGCTGTCCTTGAGCAGGCGCTGTTCGTCGGTGAGGTCGAAGTCCATGTCAAAGCCCCAATATCGCCTTCGCGACGATGTTGCGCTGGATCTCGTTCGATCCACCGTAGATCGAGACCTTGCGGTAGTTGAAGTACATCGGCGCCGCCTCCGTCGCGTAATCGGGACCGATCACCGGCTCATTGCGGCCGTCGAAATCACGTTGATACGGCAGGATATACGGCCCGACCACGTCCATCAGCAGTTCGGTCAATTGCTGCTGGATCACCGAGCCCTTCAGCTTCAGGATTGACGAAGCCGGGTTCTGCTTGCCCTTCTCGCGCTTGCGTTCGTCGGCCACGACGCGCAACTGGGTCATCTCCAGAGCTTTCAGCTCGATCTCGACCGCCGCGAGCTTTTCGCGGAACCGCGGATCCTCGATCAACGGCTGGTCGCCGATGCGCTCCATTGATGCGAGTTCCTTGATCCGCGCCACCTTCGCCTTAGACGCGCCAACCCGCGCGATGCCGGTGCGTTCGTTGCCGAGCAGGAACTTCGCGTAGTCCCAGCCCTTGTTCTCCTGGCCTACCAGGTTCTCGGCCGGCACCTCGACATTGTCGAAGAACACCTCGTTCACCTCGCGGCCGCCATCGATCGTGACGATCGGGCGGACGGTGATCCCGGGTGACGTCATATCGACCAGGATGAACGAAATGCCCTCCTGCTTCTTCGCCGCGGGATCGGTGCGCACCAGGCAGAAGATCCAGTCGGCGTATTGCGCCAGCGTGGTCCAGATCTTCTGGCCGTTGATAATGTACTTGTCGCCCTTGCGTTCGGCGCGCGTGCGCAGGCTGGCAAGGTCGGAGCCGGAGCCGGGTTCGGAAAATCCCTGGCACCAGAAGATGTCGGCGTTCGCGGTCTTGGGCAGGAATTTCTGCTTCTGTTCGTCGCTGCCGAATTGCGCGATCACCGGACCGACCATCGTCACGTTGAAGCCGATCGGCGTCGGCACGTTGGCCTGCTGCATTTCATCCTGGTACATGTAGATCTGCACCGGCGACCAGCTTTGCCCGCCGCACGCGACAGGCCAGTTCACCGTCGCCCAGCCGCGCGTATTCAGGATGCGCTGCGATGTGACCATGTCGTCCTTGGTCAGCCCCTCGCCTTCGGCGACCTTGTCGCGGATCGATTGGGGGATCTCGGTGCGGAAGAAGCGCCGTGCCTCATCGCGGAACGCAAGTTCCTCGGCGGTGAAGTTCAGGTCCATCGCTGCTGTCCTCTCACTCGGCTGCGGCGCGCTTCAACCGATCGGCGAAGGTCTTGCGAAACTTGCTGACCTTCGGCGCCACGACCGCCTGGCAGTAGCCGGTCCACGGATTGCGCGCGAAATAGTCATGGTGTTCCGGCTCGGCTTCATAGAACGCCTTGAGCGGCTCGATCTGCGTCACGATCGCCGCACCCCAGATCTTCGCGTCGGCGATCTCCTTGATCACCGCCTCGGCGGTCTGCCGCTGCGCATCCGAATGCGTCAGGATGATCGAGCGGTACTGCGTACCGACGTCATGCCCCTGCCGATCCTTTGTCGTCGGATCATGGATGGTGAAGAACACCCGCAGCAGATCGGCATAGGACAGTTCGGCGGGGTCAAATTTGATCTGCACGACTTCGGCGTGGCCGGTGGACCCGCCACAGACCGCCTTGTAGCTCGGGTTCGGGACATCCCCGCCGGCGTAGCCCGACATCACGCTGGTGACCCCGCGCAGGTCCTTGTAGACGGCCTCCAGACACCAAAAGCAGCCGCCGCCGAGGGTGGCGATCTCTTCGCTCATGCTCGTCGCTCCCTTATCCTGTGGTCCGCATCATAGCGGCGCCCGCGCGTCCGTCACCCCCGCGGCATTTTTGCCGCCGTACCGTCGCACCCGCAGATCCGCCTGCTCCTTGTGGGCGGCAAAATTCTCGATGGCGCAGAGCCGCGAGCAGTACTCGCCGATCTTTGCCGTCGCCTCCGGGCTGACCTCCTGGTAGGTCACCGTCTTCAGGAACTTGCCGACCCACAGCCCGCCGGTATAGCGCGCTGCACGCTTGGTCGGCAGCGTGTGATTGGTGCCGATCACCTTGTCGCCATAGGCGACGTTGGTCTCCTTGCCGAGAAACAGCGACCCGTAATTGGTCATCCGCTGCAGGAACCAGCGCGGTTCGCGCGTCAGCACCTGCACATGCTCCGACGCGATGCGATCGGCCTCGGTCACCATCTCGTCGTCGGTATCGCATAGGATCACCTGCCCGTGATCGCGCCACGCCACGCCGGCAATATCGGCGGTCGCCAGCCTGGCAAGCTGGCGATCGATCTCCCCCTGGATCTCGTTGGCGATCTTCGCTGATGTGGTCAGGAGGATCGCCGGCGAGGTCGGCCCATGTTCCGCCTGGCCGAGCAGATCGGTGGCGCACATTTCCGCGTCCGCCGTATCGTCGGCGATGATCAGCGTCTCGGTCGGTCCCGCCAGCAGGTCGATGCCGACGCGCCCGAACAATTGCCGCTTCGCCTCGGCGACGAACGCATTGCCCGGTCCCACCAGCATATCGACTGCAGGAATGCTGGGCGTACCGAGAGCCATCGCCGCCACTGCCTGAATGCCGCCGAGCAGATAGATCTCGTCCGCGCCGCCAAGCGCCATCGCAGCCACCGTGGCGGCGGGCGGCACGCCGTTCAACGGCGGCGTGCATGCGGCGACACGCTTCACCCCGGCGACCTTGGCGGTCAGCACGCTCATATGCGCCGACGCCACCATCGGATAGCGGCCACCCGGTACATAACAGCCGACGCTCGCGACCGGGATATTCTTATGACCGAGCCTCACCCCTGGCAGCGTCTCCACTTCCACGTCGCGCAGTGCTGTGCGCTGGACCTCGGCGAAACGTCGGATCTGTGCCTGCGCGAACTTGATGTCGTCGATCACCTGTGCCGGCAGGCTGTCTATCAAGGCCTGGATCTCCGCCGCCGACAGCCTGAAATCCTTCGGTTCCCACTTGTCGAATTTCACCGACAGCTCACGCACCGCCGCATCGCCGCGCCGAATGACATCGTCGAGGATCGCCTCAACGGTCTGGCGCACCTTGCGATCGGCTTCGAACTTCTCTTCGTCGGTCGCACCGCGCTTGAGATAACGGATCATGGCAACTCCTATTCCGCGGTCCAGCCGCCATCGACGACAAGCGACGTGCCGGTCACCAACGCTGCCGCATCGGATGCGAGAAACACCACCGCGCCCATCAAATCCTCCACCGTTCCCAATCGGCCAAGCTTGATTCGCCGCACGACATCGTCGTGGAACGCCTTGTCGCTCCAGAACGGCCGGGTCAGCGGCGTATCGATGAAGGTTGGGCCGATCGTGTTCACCCTTATGCCGTGCGGCGCCAGGTCGATCGCCATCGCCTTCGCCAAGCCCTCGATGCCGTGCTTGCTCATGCAGTACACCGTGCGCCGCGCACCGCCGACATGGCCCATCTGCGAAGAGATATGGATGATCGAACCCGCCTTGCCCGCTGCTACCATCTGCCGGGCCGCCGCCTGTGCCACAAAGAACGCGGCGCGCTGGTTCAGGTTGGTGATGGCGTCGTAATCCTGCTCGGTCACCTCGAGGAATGGTGCCGGACGATTGGTGCCGGCATTGTTCACAAGCACATCGAACGGCGCCTGCGTTTCGATTGCCGCGCGCACCGCCGTAAGGTCGGTCACATCCAGCATGATCGGTTCGGCGCTGCCGCCGTCGCGGCGAATCTGTGCCGATGCCGCCTCGATCTCCGCGGAAGTGCGCGCCGCCAACACGACATGCGCTCCGGCCTGCGCCAATGCGGCGGTGGCGGCCAGGCCGATACCGCGGCCAGCACCGGTAACCAGTGCACGTCGTCCGTCCAACCGCAACGACGGTGTTTTCGGCAGCTGCATCACGCCCCTCTGCTACGTGGCGCGACGCACTATCCAGCGGATGCTTCGCCGCGGCAACACGTCAGCCCGGCAGCACCTCGTCCAGCGACCATTCCTCGGCTGAGGCGCCGGCCAGCGCCTGGATGCGCTCCTCGTCCGCACCCAGCTCCGCCGCGCTGCCGCTATAGACGATCTGGCCATTCTCGATCACGTACGCATCGTCCGCGACGTCCAGCGCAACGCGCACGTTCTGCTCGACCAGCAGCACGGAAATTCCCTCGACGCGCATCTGCGCGACGATGCGGAACACCTCGCGGACGATCAGCGGCGCCAGGCCTTGCGACGGTTCATCGAGAATGAGCAGCCGTGGATTGAGCAACAGCGCGCGGGCGATCGACAGCATCTCCTGCTCGCCGCCGGACAACTGGCGACCGCGATTCTGCTTGCGTTCGGCAAGGCGCGGGAAGAGCTGGTAGATGCGCGGGATGGTCCACGGACCAGGCCGCTCCATCGGCACCAGGAGGTTCTCGTCTACAGTGAGATTGGCGAAAATCCGCCGCCCCTCCGGCACGTAACCCACCCCCAGTCCGGCGATGCGGTAGGTCGGCAGCCGCGTGGTTTCCTGCCCGAACACCTGCACCCGACCACTGCGCGGCGGCGTCAGCCCGACCAGGCTGCGCAATGTCGTGGTCTTGCCGGCGCCGTTGCGCCCGAGCAGCGTCGTGATGCGACCTTCGGCCACCGTCAGCCCGACATCGTGCAGGATGTGGCTCTTGCCGTAGAAGGTGTTCAGGCCCTCGGCCTCCAACGCGTTCATTCCGCCTTCCCCAGGTACGCCGCCTGCACGTGCGGATCCGCAGCGATCTCCTGCGGCGTGCCATCCGCCAGCATCCTGCCCTGATCCAACACCGTGATGCGATCGGCGAGATTGAACACCACCCGCATATCGTGCTCGATCAGCACGATCGTGAAGTTGCTGTTCTTGTGCAGTCGACGGATCAGGCCGGCAACCCGATAGGTCTCCTGCTCGCCCATGCCCGCCGTCGGTTCGTCCAGCAACAGCAGTCGCGGGCGCAACGCCAGCGCCATGGCAATCTCGGCGGCGCGCTGATCGCCATGCGACAACTCGCCGACCAGCCGATCCGCCTTCCCATCGAGCCCCGTCACCATCATCAGTTCGTCCACCTCGCGCATCACGCGCACGGTCTCGGCACGACTGACCCACATGTGCAGGCGGTAGCCATCGGCGGATTCCTGCGCAATGCGCACGTTCTCGCGCACCGTCAGCTCAGGGAAGATCTCGGTGATCTGGAAGGTGCGCGCCATGCCACGCGCGACACGCGACGCGACCGGAAGTTTGGTGACCACTTCGCCGTCGAACACGATCTCCCCCTTGGTGGGCGGGAAGAATCCCGAGATCATGTTGAAGAACGTCGTCTTGCCGGCGCCGTTCGGGCCGATGATGGCGCGCAGCTCGCCCCGCGCGACCGTCAGCGATACTTCCTGCACCGCGACCAGGCTGCCGAAGTGCTTCGAGACGTTGCGAACCTCGAGCATGCTCATGCGGCATCCTTCCGCCGCAGCATCCCCAAAAGGCCGCGCGGGAAGAACAGCACCACCAGCATGAAGATCAGCCCGACAAAACTCATCCAGTTCACTGTCATCGACGAGATGTAGTCCTGCAGGACAACGAACATCGCGGCGCCGACCAAAGGTCCCCAGAACGCCCGCATGCCGCCCATCACCGTCATGATCACGATGTTGCCGGACATCGTGTAGTGCAGTCCCATCGGATCGGCGAAGTTGTTGAGCAGCGCGTAGAGCGATCCGGCCAGCGCGGTGAAGCAGCACGACACCGAGAATGACAGCCAGATGTGCCGCTCGATCGGAATGCCGAGGAAGCGCGCGCGGCGTTCGTTCTCGCGAATGGCCAGCAGCGTTCTGCCGAATGGAGAGCGCAGCAAGCCGGCCTGCATCGCCGTGGCGATGGCGAAGATGAACAGCAGAAAAAAGTAAAATACCGTATTGTTGGACAGGTCGAGCTGGACCAGTCCGAGATCGATCGGCTGGCGCGAGAAGCCGCGCAGTCCGTCATAGCCGCCGGTCAGGTCGTCCCACTTGTAAGCGATGTAAAAGCAGATCTGGCCAAAGGCGATGGTGACCATGGCGAAGTAGACGCCGCGGCGGCGCACCAGCAGCAGTCCGAACAAAGCACCGGCGACGCCGCCAAGCAAGGTGCCGGCAACGATCGCGAGCGGCGTCGAGGCGGCGACAAATTTCAGGCACAGGCCGGCTCCGTAGGCACCCAGTCCGAAATACGCGGCATGTCCGAAGCTCATAACGCCGGTAAAGCCGAGCAGGATGTTGAACGACATTGCCGCCAGGCCGAACACCAGCACACGGCAGGCGAGCGCGGTATAGCCGCCCAAAAACGGCAGCCATGCCGGCACGCTGAGCAAGACGATCCAAACGATCAGCAACTGCAAGTGGCGTAAGGCGGCGGGACGTGCAACCGGCGCCGTGGCAGCGGCCTGGCGCAGGGACGTGTCACTCACGTCAGCATCCCTTCCTCGCCCAGCAATCCTCGAGGCCGCAGCAGCAGCACGATGGCCATGATGATGTAGATCACCGCCTCGCTCGCCGCCGGATAGACCACGGTGGTGAGTGCGGCGGCGACACCGATCAGCAGGCCGCCCAACAGCGTGCCGGTCAGGCTGCCGACTCCGCCGACGATGATGGCGATGAAACTCGGCATCAGCAGGTCATCGCCCATGTTGGGATTGAGGCCGATCTGTCCGGCTGCCAACACGCCGGCAAGCCCCGCGAGAAAGCTGCCGACCGCGAAGTTGAACGAGCGCAGCAGCCCGACGTTCACTCCAAGCGCTGCCACGGTGTCGAGGTCCAGCGTGCCGGCACGGATCCGCACCCCAACTCGGGTAAAGCGCAGGAACGCGAACAGGCCGATGACCGCTGTGGTGACGATTGCCACCATGAAGACGCGATAATAGGTGATGAAGAACAGGTCGGCGGTGAGCGGCTGCGACAAGGAATCCGGGATGCCCAGGGGCAACACGTTGGCACCCCAGACATAGCGACAGACATCCTGCAGGATGAATGCCAGGCCGAAGGTCAGCAGCAGGCTGTAGATCGGGTCGCGCGCATAGACGCGGCGGATTACCAGGCGCTCGATGACGTAACCGAAAACCGCAGTCAGCAGCGGCGAAATCAGCAGCGCGCCCCAAAAACCGATGAACGGCGTCAGCATGAATGCGAGGTAGCCGCCCAAGGCCAGGAAGTTGCCGTGGGCGAAGTTGATGACGTTGCTGAGGTTGATAATCAGCGACAGGCCGAGTGCCATCAGCACGTAAAATGCACCGATGATCAGGCCGTTGGTGACGTTGAACAGGACGAGTTGGAGCATGGTGCCTTCCAAGGCTGGCTGGCGCGCCGGGATTTCGCCCCCGGCGCGCCAGAATGATCAGGCCGGGAAGGACATCTTGCAGCCGGTCGATTCGACCGTGCCGGCCGCCTGCTCGCCGGTGACCAGGTTCTCAACCTTGAAGACAGCATCAGGATCGCCTTCGGGCGGATGCACCTGGCCGACGAAGATATTGCTCATCAGCTGATGGTCGCCGGCGCGGAATTTGATGCTCCCGGGTTGCAGCGCGATCTCGGGCGGCAACTCCAGATCGGATAGCGCCTGCGCCATCTTCAATCCGTCGAGCGACTTTGCCTTCTCCGCGGCAAGCCGCACGGCGTGGATGCTGACATAGGCGAACCAATGCCGGGCGGTCGGTTTTTTGCCGAGTGCCTTGGAGAAGCTGTCGACGAAGGGAGCAACCTCCTTGACGTTCGGCTGCTGCCACCACCACTCCATGCACCACCAGCCGGCCTGCGCTTCCTTGGGCACGGACTTGACGCTCTCCACTTCGAACAGCGCGCCACCGAGCGCCATCTCCTTGGACATGCCGAACTGCACGAACTGCTTCATGCAATTGATCTGCGCCAGGCCGCCCATGTTGTTGAGCAGCACCTGAGGCTTGTACGCCTTGGCCTTGATCAGGGTGGCGGAAAACTCGGTGCTGGCGATGGGCAACATGTCGCCTTCAAACTCGCCGCCCAGCGCCTTCAGGTTGCGGACGAAGTTGTCTTGCAACGTGCGGCCGTAGGCGTAGTCCGGCGTGATGAAGAACCAGCGCTTGCCGAAGCGCTTCACCAGTTCGCCGGTGACCGCGGCGGCGTCCATCGAGGTGGTGTTGCAGACGCGGTAGGTGTTCCACTTGCAGTCGGTGCCGGTGATCGGGTCGGTGTGGCCGCCGGGCACGATGTGCAGCACCTTCTTCTCGGCGGTGACGGCCATCATGGCGTAGGCGATGCCGGAGTTCACGTCGCCCAGGATGGCGTCGACATTGTCGCGCTCGATCAGCTTGCGGGTTTTCTGGACGCCGGTGCCGGTGTCGTTGGCGGAGTCTTCGACCAGCAGCTCAACCGGGCGGCCGAGGATGCCGCCCTTCTTGTTCAGATCCTCGACGGTCCATTTGGCGCCTTCGACCTCGCTGGTGGCGAGGGCGGACAGGCTGCCGGTGATCGGATCGACCATGCCGATCCGGACCGGGGTTTCGCCACGAGCCCTGATGATGAAAGGCGAGGCCAGTTGCAGTGCGCCTATAGTGGCTCCGGCGCCGATCATCGTACGGCGGCCGATTGCCAAAGATTGCCGAATTGTCATGTTCCGTCCCCCATCAACCGCGCCAGCGGCTTCTTCGTTATACGCCGACTGCCAGGCAGCGACGGCGCGGCCGTACTACCCTTCGCGCCGAAGATCAATCCTTGCCACCGGTTCCATCGGTAACTGCTGCACCGATGCGTCCGCCGTTGCCGGACTGCGCCCTTCCGGGACTGGGTTGACCTGACCCAGTGGAATGTCGGGCTGGCGGGACCGAACGCAGCGCTGGAGCAACTACCGGAGGTGGTGCGCGCGTCGCCCTGTCCACAGCACGGCACCACCGGATATATTGCGTGACACCCGTACTCAGACAGGCTGAACGCTGCATCCGATGGACGACATGGACGCTCCCTCCCACCTTGCCGATCATCAGCGGCTGGCTGCGCCGAGCCGTTATGCGGCGGTGGTTGTCGCCAACATCCTTGATCGCTGGATCGAGACGAAGTCCGTTCTGGACCTCGGCTGCGGCACTGGGACGTGGCTGCGTGGTTTTGCGGCCAGCGGCCGGCGGGAGGTGTTCGGCGTCGAAGGCGAACATCTGGACCTGCAACATTTGGAGATCGATCCGGAGCTGATCCTGCATGCTGATCTTGGTCAGCAAATCGACCTGCGGCGACGCTTCGATCTTGTTCTATGCCTGGAAGTGGCGGAGCACATCGCGTCCGAGTCAGCCGGGACCGTTGTGGACAATTGCATCCGGCATGCGGACATCGTGCTGTTTTCGGCAGCTTTGCCCGGTCAGCAAGGACGTCGCCACGTCAACGAGCAACTGCCGGAGTACTGGGTTGCGTTGTTCCGCTCCCGCGGCTTCGTCGTGTTCGACGTGATTCGGCCGCTGATCTGGGACGATGGGAACATACCAATCTGGTATCGGCAAAATACGCTGCTGTTCGTCCGCGAGGATCTTCAGGTCGCGGCGACATTGCAGATGGAGGCAGAGCGCGTAGCCGCTGCCATGCCGTTGAACCGGGCGCATCCGGACCTGCTGAAATGGTTTTCCCACGAAGCGACGCTGGCAAAACAAGCCAGCGCCGACGCCACAAAAGCGAACCACGATCTGCAGCGCAGGCTTGCTGATACCACCGCGCGGCTGACCGCGGCATCAAGGCGCGCAGAAGGCGAATTGCAGCGTGCAAACAGTGCGCTGGCAGTGTTGCGACAGGAACGGGAAATCATATTCAACTCGACCATCTGGCGCATGACCGGTCCACTTCGCAGTGCCGGCCGCAAAGTACCGGTGCCGGTACGGAGAATGCTGCGCCGGGTACTGCAGTCAATGGCTGCACTCCGCCAAATACCACGACCCGCACCGACCGCGGGCAGCGCCAAGGCCTCGGCTTCTGCAGGCCTGTTCGGTTCCCCTGAAAGCTGGCGGATCGTGGTCGTGTCCGGGGAGCCACATAACCCCGGGCATTTCTATCGCGTGGTACGTTTTGCCGAAGCGGCGAAGGCGGTCGGCGCAAGCGTGCTTTCGATTACACTGCCCGAACTCGCAGCCCACCACCGCGACCTGGTTGCCGCCGATCTTGTGATGATCTGGCGCGCGGCCAACACGCCCGAGGTTGCAGCGGGAATCGAGGCGATCCGTACTGGCAATGGCAAGCTGCTGGTGGATGTAGACGACTTGATGTTCGTGCCGGAACTGGCATCGGAGACCATCATCGATGGCATCCGCAGTCAAAATCTGGATGCTGCCGGCGTCGCCGAGTTTTTCGTGCGGGTCCGGGAAGTGATGGCCGCGGCCGATGCCTGCATCTGCACCACCAACGAACTGGCGATGTATGTGCGGCAATTGGAAAAGGTCACCTTCGTGCTGCCGAACGGCTTCGATTCGGGCATGCATGCGGCCGCACGGCTCGCCGTTCGGCGCCGTCGTGCGCTGCAGGACGATGGGATGATCCGCATCGGCTATGCCGCCGGCACCCGTACTCATCAACGCGATTTCGCCGTGGCAGCCGATGCGCTTGCGCGCATCCTGCAGCAATTTCCATCATGCCGACTGGTGCTGTTCCGCGACCCGGCGACAGGACATTCGGTTCTCGATGCCGGCGAGTTTCCGACACTGCAGGCACAGGCCGACCAGATTGAGTGGCGGGACCTGGTGCCGTTGAGCGAGCTGCCCGACGAATTGTCGCGCTTCGATATCAACCTGGCACCATTGGAAATCGGTAACGCGTTCTGTGAGGCCAAGAGCGAGCTGAAATATTTCGAAGCAGCCCTGGCAGGGGTGTGCACAATTGCGTCTGCGACCGGACCGATGCGACGCGCAATCCGGGACGGCGAAACCGGCAGGCTGGCAGACGGCCCAGAGGACTGGTACGCGGCGCTGCGCGATCTGATTGGCGACGCCGGGTTGCGCCATCGGCTGGCGCATGCGGCTTATCTCGACGTGTTGTGGCGTTTCGGCCCGGTCAGGCGGCAGGATCTGCTGTTTTCGATGGTGCAGCAGCTTCGTGGGGGACCCGAAGGCGCGCGTGCCTTCGAATTGCAGTGGCTGCGCGACACTGCATCGGCCAACCGCTTGCCGGACACGCCTGAGGCAGAGACCGTGTATGCCGCAGACAAGCTCGGCCTGGCCGAGGTCACTGTGGCCATCCCGCTGTACAACTATGCCAACTACATCGAGGAGGCGCTGGAGTCGGTACGGGCGCAGACATTGGCTGCGATCGATCTCGTCGTGGTGGACGATGCCTCGACCGACCATTCGCTGGATGTCGCCCTGGCGTGGGTGCGGCGTCATGCAGACCGCTTCAATCGGGTCCTGGTGATGTGCAACCGAAGCAATTCCGGCCTGGCGCGCACACGAAATGTCGGCTTCGATGCTGCGGAGACCCACTACGTTCTACCGCTCGACGCGGATAACCGCTTGCGACCGGAGAGCTGCGAGAAGAGTCTGGCCGCGCTGCAGGGCGGTCGTGCTGCGTTCGCTTATCCGAAGATCCAATGCTTTGGTGGATCGGATCACGTGATCGGTGCGCAGCCTTTCGAGCCACTGCGCCTCGCGAGCAACAACTACATCGACGCGATGGCATTGATCGCGAAGTGGGCCTGGGCCGCGATCGGCGGCTATGAGCACATCAAGTTTGGTTGGGAAGACTACGATTTCTGGTGCCGCTGCGTCGAGCGGGGTATCTGGGGTGTCCACGTACCCGAAATACTGGCTGACTATCGGTTCCACGAAACGTCGATGCTGCGCACCTCGACCGATATCCCAAAAAACAAGCAGCTTGTGGTCAGCACCTTGGAGAGCCGGCACCCCTGGTTGTCGATCTTACCAGATCAGCCCGCCGACTGAGCTGCCGATGACGTCGGCGGGTCTGAATGCTTGCCTGCGCACCATTCGCCGGACGCAGAGACGGCCACCCTGAGGGGGGTGGCCGCATCAGTTCAGCGCAGGCCGGATCAGAACGAGTGGATGTTGCCGGTGATCGACGACACACTGACATTGAAGGTGATCTTCGTGCCGTCGGAAAGCGTCAGGGTATTGCCCGAGCCCGCCGCGACGATCGACGCAGCAACCGAGGCGGTATTGTAACCCACAAGCACCACCGAGTCGTTCCCGTTGAAGTCGGTGACTGCGTCGTTGCCACCCGCGGCCTTGTTGATGAAGGTGAAGAAATTGTTGCCCGCTCCACCGGTCATGGTCGCATTCCCGGTGCTCGCGAACATGGTGTCGTTGCCGGCGCCACCGATCAGGGTGTCGTTGCCGGATCCTGCACCGAACAGGTTGTTGGAGAACGAACCGCCGGCATTCAGGGTCTCGTTGCCGGCATATGCGGCGAACGAGGCACCACCGCTGCTCGCGGCACCGAAGAACGTGACGTTGCTGCCCGATGCGCCGAACACGCTGACGATGCTGGAGCCACCGACGATTGAGGCGGTACCGGCGCTGCCGACGAACTGCATTGGGCCGCCATCGCCGAAGATCAGGTTCTTGCCGGCCCCACCGAAAATGGTCGCCGATCCCGTCCCGCCGACTATGGTGTTGTTGCCGCCCTCATCCACAAAGACGGTCTTGCTGTTGTTCAGGAAGTAAACACCGCTGTTGGCGCCAAAGATCGTGTCGCTGCCTGAACCAGCCGATACGGTTTCATTGTTGATCGAGCCGCCGACCACGAGTTGACCGGAGCCACCGAAGATCAGCGAATTGCTGCCGTAGCTGGCTGTTGTATCGGAGCCGGCGCCGGCAACCACCGTGTCGCCAGTGCCGTCAGAAATGAAGAACTGCTTGCTGCCGGTTGCGGTATCGGCGCCCCACAGCAGGTTTGCACCACCGCCGCCACCCTGGGTTCCGGACCCGGTGGCGTAAATCGTGTCATTGCCGGCGCCGGTGCCGACGATGAACGACGAACCGCCATTCAGCACCACGAGGTTGTTGCCGCCACCGGCCGCAACCGTGTTGTTGCCGCTGCCGAAGATCGACGAACTGATGGTGCTGGTCAGGATGCTCGCATTGGACGCAGTGATCGTGACCGGCGCACTGGCACCGTCAACAATGAAGGCATAGCCATTCGGGATGGTTATCCCGCCGCCAGTGCTTCCCGTAACGATAATCTCGCCGACTGTGCCAGGTGTCGTCGGTGCTGCAGGGGGCGTCGTGCCAACGCCGGCGGTGGTGACCGACAGCGTGCCCCCGCTCGTCGTTACCGCCGCGATCGCATTGGCGATCTGCTGTGCGACAATGAAATTGACATTGTTCGATTGTGGAACTGTGACCGTCGATGTGCCGGTACCCGGAACTGTTACCGAAGGCATCTTGTTCTCCGTTTGAGCAAACCAGCCAGCCCAGACGCCACGACAACCGGACCGGGAGAATTATGGACGACCGCGGGTTTTTTGCAACCCATTTCTCAGGCGTGGATGTTTCTTAGTTTCGGTCCTGGAGCGACCGAAGCCATGCCGTTGATACCTAGCACGCCCGCAGCCGACCGCAAAACATTTTGTGTGAGTGAAGCGCCGCCAGATACAAGCTTCGGGCAGAGAAAAACGACAGAAAGCCGCAGACCAGCAACTATCCGCCGGCATGAGTCTCCAACAATCGACAACTCTGCAAAATACAACGATTTAGAAGCACTACATTGCCAGGAAATAGGGGATAATTACTTTAGATGTGACCAAGCATTACATAAACAAGGAATCATTAATAAATCGTAAACCCGGGTCGGTGGCGGAATTTTCTGTGCCAATACCAATCAGCGGAATGGTCGCCGCGGACGCCTGTATTTCCCGCAACAGTGGCGAGACAGCATCTATCATCGTACTGTCACGTTCCGCCGCCAAACTCGCAATGCGCCCTTTGGACCGCCGTCCAGGAGTGATGCGGCGATGCAACATACCACGGCATTTTGGATGTCGAATCTTGCCGAATCGGACCCTCGCATGAGCCTCGATCGGCCCTCCCGCCGCGCCCTGGCGACACCCGGACAACCTCGCCGCAAATCATGAACAGTCGTGGAACAGACAATAGCCGATCCCGCTTTGCCGGCGCCAACCGCCACCGGCGGAGCGAGCGGTGCCGAAAGGCGACCCGCCTCCCTCCGGCCCGCCCGACCAAGCGATGCCGGCGACCGACCATCTACTGATCGACGGGCCTATTTCGCCTTGAACTCCGGCAGCCGGCGCTCCGCCATGGCTTTCACCCCCTCGCGGAAGTCTTCGGTGCCGCGCAGCCAGTCCTGCTCCTCGTATTCGCGCTCGGTGGCCGAGGCCACCGCCTCGGCCAGCCCGCGGCGAAGCGTCTCACGCGTCGCCACGATGGCCAGCGGCGCGGACTGGGCGATTTCGGTCGCGAGCTCGGTCGCCTTCGCCCGCACCTGGTCCTGCGGCACGCAATAATCCGCCAGGCCAAGCTCCAGCGCCTGCTCGCCGGTGATCCGCCGGCCGGTGTACATCAGAAGGGCTGCCTGCTGGGCGCCGATCAGCCGCGGCAGCGTCGCGGTCAGGCCGAACCCGGGGTGGAATCCCAACCGGGTAAAGTTCACCGAAAACCGCGCCTCGGGGCAGGTGACGCGGAAGTCCGCCATCACCGCCAGCCCAACCCCGGCCCCCACCGCCGCGCCATGCACCGCCGCGACAATCGGCTTGCCGGTGCGCCACAGCCGTTGCGCCTCCTTATATAGGTGCCGCCCCCGCTTCGTGCCGCGGCTTACCCCGTCCGGCCCGCGGCTGGAGAAATCCGCTCCCGCGCAGAAATGCTTGCCCTCCGCGCACAGCACGATGGCGCGCACTTCCGGCGTGCGGTCGAAGCCTTCCAGCACATCGGCGATCTCGCCCACCATGTCGGTATCAACGAAGTTGTTCGGCCCACGCCGTACTTCGATCGTGGCGACGATGCCCGATTGGGTGACGCCGATATGTTCGTAGCTTGCCATGCCCGGTTCCCTGCCCTGCTCTTCCGCCGCATTCCGCTGCGTGGCAGCTTACGCGGGCTAAGGGGCGGAGGAAACGGTCATGGCGCGACTCGATCGCGACGGCGTGGCAATCCACTATGAAGTGCATGGGCAAGGCCCCGCCGTCCTGCTGTCGCACGGCTACAGCGCAACCTGCCGTATGTGGGACGGCCAGATCGCCGCATTGCAGGACCGCTACCGGCTGATCGTGTGGGACATGCGCGGGCACGGCCAGAGCGACTATCCGACTGATCCCGCGGCGTATTCCGAATCCGCCACGGTCGCCGACATGGCTGCGATCCTGCACGCCTGCGGCGAACGTCGTGCGGTAATCGGCGGGCTGTCGCTTGGCGGCTACATGTCGCTGGCCTTCCACCGCGCGCACCCCGAGATGACCCGGGCGCTGCTGATCTTCGACACCGGCCCCGGCTTCCGCAACGCCGATGCGCGCGAGGCGTGGAACCAGCGCGCGCGGCAACGGGCAGACGACCTGGACGCGCGCGGCCTCGCGGCACTCGGCAGCAGCGACGAGGTGCGGATGAGCCAGCACCGCAATGCATCGGGTCTGGCCGGCGCCGCGCGCGGTATGCTGACGCAGCGCGACGATTCGGTGTTCCGCTCGCTGGAGACGATTGCCGTGCCGAGCCTGGTGCTGGTCGGCAGCAACGACACGAATTTCCTCGCCGCCACCGACTACATGGCGCGCAAGATTCCCGGCGCGGCGAAAGTGGTGATCGAGGGCGCCGGCCATGCCGCCAATCTACACCAGCCGGCCGCGTTCAACTGTGCGGTCGCGACATTCCTGGACGCGCTGCCGCAGGACGGGAACGCGTCGTCCGGCGACGTCTCGAGCGGTAGCCGCGGATGACGCAACACGCGCTCGAAAGCTTCTTCTGGCCGAATTCGATCGCGGTACTCGGTGCCTCGCCCGACGTGCATCGCATTCGCGGCCGCCTGTTGCGCCAGTTGCGCGAAAACGGCTTCCCCGGCCGCATCCTGCCGATCAACCCGAGCTACCAGGAGATCGACGGATTGCGCTGCTATCCGTCGATCGCCGCGGTGGGCGAACCGATGGACCTCGCGCTGGTGGCCATACCAGCCGCCGGCGTTGCCCCTGCCTTGGACGAGTGCGCCAGGGCCGGCGTGAAGAATGCCCTGATCATAAGCTCAGGCTTCGCCGAGGAGGGCGGCGCCGCCGGCGAGATGCAGGCGGCGTTGGTGGAGGTGACGCAGCGCACCGGTATCCGTGCCTGCGGTCCAAACTGCGAGGGCTATTTCAACGCACTCGGCAAGATCGCCACCACCTTCAGCCCGACCGTCGAAGTGAAGGAAGACGAAGGCCGGGTCCTCGCATCGGACCGGCGCATCGGCGTGATCGCGCAATCGGGCGGCATCGGCTTTGCGCTGTTCAATCGCGGCAAGGCGGCGGGGATCGGCTTCACCTACGTGATCTCCACCGGCAACGAAGCCGACCTGACCATGGCCGAGTTCCTCGACTACATGGTCGAGGACAAGAACACCCACGCCGTGATGCTGTTCTGCGAGGCGGTGCGCAACGGGCCCGGGTTCATTGCCGCCCTCGCCAAGGCGCGGCGACTGGGCAAGCCGATCATCGCCATCAAGATCGGCCGGTCGGATGCCGGTTCGCGCGCATCCGCATCGCACACTGCATCGCTGTCGGGATCGTACACCGCCTATCGCGCCGTGTTCGAACGGTATGGCGTGATCGAAGCGGAGGACCCGGACGAAGCCGTGGCGATCGCCGGCGTGTTGCTGACCTGCCCCCTGCCGAAGGGTCGCCGCACCGGCATCATCACGCCGTCGGGCGGCGGCGGCGCCTGGATGGCGGACACGCTGTCGGCGCATGGGCTGAGCGTGCCGGGATTGTCGGCGGAAACCCAGGCCGCGCTGCGGGCGTTGATGCCGTCATACGGTGCGTCGGGCAACCCGGTCGATGTCACCGCGCAGGGTTCCAATACCGGACCCGCGATGATGACGGTGATGGAGCAGCTTGCCGGGTCAGACGAGTTGGACATGCTGGTGCTGATCACGTCGCTGACCAGCGAGACGCGCGTATCGCTCGATGCGGCGCGCGTGCGTGCCGCGGCGGCGCGTTGCGGCAAGCCGATGACGGTGTGGACCTATACGCTGCCTTCGGCCTTTGGCCGCGAGCAGGCGGCCGGCTGCGGGTTGTTCGTGCACAGCGACCTGCGCAATGTCGGCGTGGCGATGGGCAAACTTGCCGGCTACGCGGAGGCATTGGCACGCCCCCTCCCCGCTTCGCCCGGCGGCATCGACGTTGCGCCGTTGCCCAGCGATCTGCCGCCTGTGCTGACCGAGCATCATGCGAAGGCCTTGCTGGCGCCGTTCGGCCTGCCTGAGTCGCATGAGCGCCTGGCGATGTCACCGGCCGAGGCGGTCGAAGCGGCTGTGGCGCTGGGGTTTCCGGTGGCGCTGAAAGTCGCGTCAGCCGATTTGCCGCATAAGACCGAGGCCGGTGGGGTGATTCTCGGGTTGCAGGGCCAGCATTCCGTCACCGCTGGCTACGAGCAGATCATCCGGTCCGCAAAACGCTACAAGCCGGACGCGCGGATCGACGGCGTGCTGGTGCAGAAGATGGCGCCGAAAGGCCACGAGCTGGTGATCGGCATGGTGAACGACCCAACCTTCGGTCCGATTATGATGGTCGGACTTGGCGGCACGATGGTAGAGCTGATGGGCGACGTGGCGCACCGGCCGGCCCCGGTCGATGTCGCGGAAGCCACCGACATGCTGCGCAGCCTGAAGTCCGCGAAGTTGCTGGACGGCTTTCGCGGCGCCGATCCGATCGACATCGCGCCCGCCGCGGCGTTGATCGCCAATCTGTCCCAGGCGGCGATCGCGTATCGCGATCGTATCGCGGAGATGGAGCTCAATCCGGTGATCCTGCACGATGATGGTTCGGGCCTGACGATTGCGGATGCGCTGATCGTGTTGAAAGAATGAAGCGAGGGCGGTGCAATGGCGGAATGCACTGCGCTTCTCCGCCCTACGGACTGCGACTACGACAAGTTGTAGGGCGAAGAAAAGCGCAGCGCATTCCGCCGCCACATAACGGAAGAACCCATGTTCGAACTCTCTGAAGAACATCGCATGCTGCAGGACCTGGTCGCCAAGTTCGTCGACCGGGAACTGATCCCGCTGGAAAATTCGGTGCTCGCACGCGAGATGTCCGGCCAGAAATCCGCACTGTCCGCGGACGAGGAAGCAACCCTTCTCGGCAAATGCCGTGAGCTCGGCCTGTGGGGTCTCGACGTGCCGGAGGAATTCGGCGGCGCCAACCTGCCAACCGTCGCGCTGATCGGCGTTTACGAGGAACAGGGCCGCACCTGCGTGCCGTTCACCTTCCCACCGGACAGCCCCAACCTGCACATGCTGATGGCGGTCGCCGATCCTGACCAGCGCAGGAAGTATCTCGAACCTTACGCGCGCGGCGAGGCCCATTCGGCTATCGCGATCTCCGAACCGAATGCCGGCGGCGATCCTGCGGGGATGATCACCCGCGCGGTTCAGGACGGCAGCGACTGGGTGATCAACGGCCGAAAGATCTGGGTCAGCCGCGTGCCGCAGGCGGATTTCGTCATCGTCATGGCCCGCACCGGCGAGGGCAAGCGCCACGAAGGCGTTACCGCCTTCATCGTCGAGCGCGGCACCAAGGGTTTCAACATTGAACGCGAAATCCCCATGCTCGGCGGCCAGCGCACCTACGAGCTCACGTTCGACGACTGCCGCATCCCCGGATCGCAACTGCTCGGCCAGGTCGGCCGCGGCTTCGCGCCGATGCAGTTGCGCCTGACGGTGCGGCGCCTGCAGATTGGCGCCTGGTGCATCGGCATGACGCGCCGCGCGCTCGACATGATGATGGAGCACGCCAAGCAGCGCGTGACATTCGGCGCGCGCCTGGCGGACCGGCAGGCCATCCAGTGGTGGATCGCCGACGCTGCGATCAAGATCCACGCCTGCCGCCTGATGGTGTATGATGCGGCGGCCAAGGCGGATGCCGGACGCGATGTACGGACCGAGGCTTCGATGGTGAAGCTGTACGGCACCGAGATGGCGACCGAAACCATTGACCACGCGATGCAGGCTTTCGGCGCGATGGGTGTGGCGAAAGAGCTGCCACTGCAACTGATGGCGCAGAAGGTGCGCACCATGCGTGTCTATGAAGGCCCATCCGAAGTGCACCGCATGGTCATCGCGCGCCGCATGCTGAACGAACGCAGGTAAGGAGACGCAACATGCACATGCTGGATGGCAAGGTCGCTATCGTCACCGGAGCGAGTCGCGGCATCGGCCAGGCGATCGCCGAACTGTTCGCCGAAGAGGGCGCGAAGGTGGTGTGCGCGGCGCGCACCTTCCATGAAGGCGACCATCGGATGCTGGAAGGATCGCTCTCGCGCACTGTGGACCTGATCCGCGCCAAGGGCGGCGAAGCGAAGGCAGTCACGGCCGATGTGTCCAACGAGGACGACTGCATCGCGCTGGCGCAATCGGCGCGCGACTATGGTCCGATCGACATCCTGGTGAACAACGCAGCGCTCAGTTACTTCCAGCCGATCACCGAGATGCAGACCAACCGTTGGGTGCGCGCCTTCGCCGTGGATGTGCACGGCCCGTTCATGCTGGCGAAGGAAGCGCTGAAGGACATGGTTCCGCGACGCAGCGGCGCAATCGTCAACATCAGCTCCGGCGCAGCGATCGGTCCCGGACGTGGTCCGTACGCCGACAAGACCGTGCGCGGCGGCACGATGTACGGCGCGGTGAAGGCGGCGCTGGAACGCTTCACCCAGGGCCTGGCGCAAGAGGTCGCACAGTACGACGGGATCACCGTCGCGGCGGTTTCGCCGTCACGCGTGGTCCCGACACCGGGCACGGTTTATCACAAGCTGGTTTCCGGCATGGACGATCCGAAAGGCGAGCCGACCATCATGATGGCGCGCGCTGCGTTGTTGCTGGCAAGTGAGTCTTCGGCACGGGTCAACGGACGCATCACCTACAGCCAGCAGATCCTCAAGGAATTCGGCTGGATCGAGAATGCCGTGGGCCGTGGCGTGGACACGCCGGGTTCGGGCTATTCGCAGATCTAGCGTGTCGGCCCGCTGTCACTGCGAGGGGCCACGTCTCAGATCGCCGACCGCAGTAACTCCACCGAACGCTGCACACCAACCAGCGGCGGCAGCAGCAGGTCCTCGTGCTCGATCGACAGCACATCGTCGTAGCCGACCAGGCGCAGCAACGAGCAGAACTCGCGCCACCACAGCAAATCGTGGCCGTAGCCTAACGTGACATAGCTCCATGAGCGGTCGAGCAATCGATCGGTCGGCGTGGTGTCGATCAGGCTGTTGACCGCAGCTCGACGCGGATCGAGCCGCGTGTCCTTCGCATGCACGTGGTAGATCGCCGGCGCCAGCACACGCGTTGCGGCGAGCGGATCGGCACCCATCCAGAACAGATGGCTGGGATCGAAGTTGGCGCCAACGACCGGTCCGACGGCATCACGCAGCCGGAACAACGTTGCCACATTATAGACGTTCTGCTGACCATGCAGTTCCAGGCACAGCCGGCCGACGCCGGCCGCCTTGGCCTCCGCCACCAGGCCCTTCCAGTATGGAATGAGCACCTCATCCCACTGCCAGGCCAGCACGCCCGCGGCTTCCGGCGGCCAGGCCGTGGTGACCCAGTTGGCGTTGGCATCACCAGGTCCGCCTGGGCAGCCCGACATCATCACCACGCGATCCACGCCCAGCAACCCCGCAAGCCGGATGGTCTTCGAGGTCACCGCCTGGTGCTGCCGCCCAAGATCTCCGGGGTGCAGCGGATTGCCCGAGCAGTTCAGTGCACTCAGCGAGAGGCCATGATCGCGCAGCTTCGCCAGGAATTCGCCGCGGGCCGGCGCGCTGTCCAGCAGCATATCCAGCTTGACATGCGGCGCGCTCGACCAGTTGCCGCAGGGAAACTCCAACACCTCGATGCCCAGTTCCGCTGCCGTGCGCAGCAACGCGTCGAGTGACAGATGTCCGAGGCTGTCGGTGACCATGCCGATACGCATTATGCAATCTCCTATCGGGTGGTGCCGAAATACCGGTCCCGCAATGTGTCCAGCACGCCGTTATCCTTCAGGCGCAGGATCGCTTCGCTGATCGGCCGCGTGAGCGGACTGCCGGTGGGCAGCGCGAAGCCGTACTTCTCCGGCTTGAACACCGGCCCCACCTCGGTGATCGGCAGTTCGGGATGCGCGTTGTCGTACCACTCCAGCACCGGCGCATCGCGCACGATCGCGCTGACCTCACCCTTCAGCAATGCGTCCACCGCTGCCTCCATCGTATCGAACGATACCACGTCGAGCATCGCCGCGCGGCAATAGCTTTCCCCGACGCTGCCGGTCAGGACGCCGACATGCTTGCCGCGCAGATCGTTGAAGTTGTTGATCTGGTGGGCAATCGTGGCAACCGTCATCACGCTGGTGATGCTGGAGGTGACATAGGCGACGATCGCAACGCCGCAGGCCAGCCAGAGTGCGCCGAGAATCCGGCCGAGCCAGCCCAGCAGGTTCCGATGCGACGTCGATCCGGAGGTGGTCACCGACATCACGTGGAAGAACGACTCGGCAAAACCTTCACGCCACGTCTGGGGAAATTCCGGATGCCATTTGCGGTCGATCAGCGTCAGCACGATCGTGGCAACAACGACCAGGACAGCGATCCAGGCATAGATCCGCAGATGCCCGCTCGCCCGCAGCCCGGCGACCAGGCTGCCCAGCCCACTCTGCCGGTCCTCGTCGATCATGATCCTGAGACCGGCGTCGAAATACGGCTGGCTGAAATCCATCTGGCCAAACCGCTCGGCGGTGATCGTGAGACTGGTCACGGCGACGTCCACCTGCCTGTCGCGCACCAACTGCAGCAACTGGGCAACCGAGCTTACCGGTTGGATGTCATAGGTCAGCTTCAGGTCGCCGGCGATCTGCCGCCATAGCTCCCAGGTGAATCCGGTGTAGCCGTCACCGGATTTCATGATGAACGGCGGGGAGACATAGACCGCCGCCTTGATCGGCACTGACGCCGGCTGCGCCACCGCCACGCCGACACCGCACAGCAACAGCACGAGGACGACGATCAGACGGGTTCGCATATGCACCGCGGATCGAGGGACATGGTGGAGGTCGTTATGCTCGCAATGCCGATTCGGATTCCAGTCAGAGCCGCACCGCCTGCCCTGTCGTCGCCGACCGGGTCGCCGCATCCGCCAGCAGCAGGGCCTTCAGGCCATCGTCCCCGTCCGGACGCGGGGACCGGCCGGACGCCACGGCAGCGATGAACGCGTCCAGTTCCGCGCGATACGCTGCCGCATAGCGCTCCAGGAAGAACGGCAGTGTCGGGTCGGTGGCGAAGCCGGCCTCAGTTGCCAGCTCCACTGTCGTCGCGGTGACATTGCCCGCGCGCAGCAGCCCCTTCGCGCCATGTACCTCGATCCGCTGATCGTAGCCATAACTCGCTCGGCGCGAATTCGAAATCTGGCAGAGTTTGCCGCTGGCCGTGCGCAGCGTAACGACGGCTGTATCGACATCCCCGGCTGCAGCGATCGACTGGTCCACCAGGCACGACGCGGCAGCATGCAACTCTGTCGGTTCTTCGCCCATCAGGAACCGCGCCATGTCCAGGTCGTGTATCATCATGTCGCGGAACAGGCCGCCCGACGTGGCCACATAAGCCGGCGGCGGCGGCGCAGGATCCCGGCTGGTGATGGTCAGCATTTCGAGCGAGCCGATTTCCCCTGCGTCCAGGCGGCGTTTCAGCGCCGAGAAATGCGGATCGAAGCGGCGATTGAACCCCACCATCAGCACAACACCGGCCCCTCGCACCGCGTCCAGGCAGGTGCGGACCCGATCCGCCGACAGGTCGATCGGTTTTTCACAGAAGATCGCTCGCCCGGCCGCGGCAGCGCGTTCGATATAGTCGGCATGGGTCGGCGTCGGCGACCCGATCAGCACGGCATCCGCCGCGAAGGCTGCGTCCAGCGACAAAGCTCCGGCGCCGCATTGCCTGGCCAGGCGTGCGGCAGCCGCTGTATCCACATCGGCGACGCCGGCGAGACGCGCCCCGGCAGCGGCCGCAATGTTGCGTGCGTGGATCTGGCCGATGCGGCCCGCGCCGATCACGGCAATGCTCAGCATCGCGGCGCCCTCCCTTTTCCGACATGTCCGTGGGACAATAGCAACAGAACCGCCGATTGGCAGGAGGAAACGCAACCATGAGCACGATCCGGCTGACCATGGCGCAGGCGCTGGTTCGCTATCTCGCAGCGCAGCGGACCGAATGCGAGGGACGGCCTGTGGCATTGTTCGGCGGCGTGTGGGCCATCTTCGGCCATGGCAATGTCGCCGGCATCGGCGAAGCATTGGGTGCGCATCAGGCGGAACTGCCGACTTATCGGGCACATAACGAGCAGGCCATGGCGCTGGCCGCGATAGCCTACGCCAAGGCAATGCATCGGCGCCGCATGATGGCGTGCACCACGTCGATCGGGCCGGGCGCGACCAATATGATCACCGCTGCTGCGGTGGCGCATGTGGATCGCTTGCCGGTGCTGCTGCTGCCCGGCGATGTGTTCGCGTCGCGGCGGCCCGATCCGGTGCTGCAGCAGGTTGAGAGTTTCGGCGATGGCACAGTGTCGGCCAACGACTGCTTCCGTCCGGTATCGCGCTATTTCGACCGCATCACACGGCCGGAACAACTGCTGACCGCATTGCCGCGCGCCCTGTCGGTGCTGACGGACCCGGCAGAATGCGGCCCGGTGACACTGGCGCTTTGCCAGGACGTACAGGCCGAAGCATTCGACTATCCTGAGCACTTCTTTGCCGATCGTGTCTGGCATGTCCGGCGCCAGCGGCCGGATGAAGTCGAGCTGGCTGCGGCAGCACGCGTGCTGCGCGACGCCAAGGCACCGCTGATCATTGCCGGTGGCGGCGTGCATTATTCCGAGGCGACCGAGGCGCTGGATCGCTTTGCCACCACGCATGGCATCCCGGTCGCGGAAACCCAGGCCGGAAAGAGCGCGTTGCGCCACGACCATGCGTTCAACCTCGGCGCGATCGGCGTCACCGGCACGTCAACAGCGAACGCGGCGGCACAATCCGCCGATGTGATCCTTGCCGTGGGGACCCGCCTGCAGGATTTCACCACCGGATCCTGGGCACTGTTCCGCCATCCGGAGCGCCGGATGATCGGCCTGAACGTGCAGGTGTTCGATGCGACCAAGCATCACATGATGCCGCTGATTGCCGATGCGCGGGTTGGGCTGGCGGAACTGGGCGCCGCACTGGCAACATGGCGTGCGCCGGACGCGTGGCGTGCCGTGTTCAGCGAGAACGTCACGGCATGGCGTGATGCCGCAGCCGCTGTCACGGCACCCACCAACGCGGCATTGCCCTCGGACGCCCAGGTGATCGGCGCGGTGCAGCGCGCGATACCCAATGATGCCGTGGTGGTTTGCGCGGCCGGCGGACTGCCCGGCGAATTGCACAAGCTCTGGTCGGCGCGACAGGTCGGCACCTATCACCTGGAGTACGGCTATTCCTGCATGGGTTATGAAATCGCCGGTGGACTGGGCGTGAAAATGGCGCGGCCGGAGCGCGAGGTCATCGTGCTGGTCGGCGACGGCAGCTATCTGATGCTGAATTCGGAGATTGCCACCTCGGTGATGTTGGGGCTGAAACTCACCATGGTGGTGCTGGACAATGGCGGTTTCGGCTGCATCGACCGACTGCAGCGCGCCACGGGGGGACAGGCGTTCAACAACCTGCTGGCGGATTGCGGTGCCCCGCCCGCGGTGGATTTCCGTGCCCATGCCGCCAGCCTTGGCGCCATGGCGGAACAGGTCGATGGCGTTGCGGAACTGGAGGCAGCCATCCGCCGCGCCCTGCAGGCAGACCGCACCAGCGTGGTGGTGATCCGCACCGACCCGCATATTTCCACCGCGGCGGGAGGCCACTGGTGGGAGGTCGGCGTGCCCGAGGTGTCCGGGCGCTCGCAGGTGAATGCCGCGCGCGCCGACTACGAGACGCAGCGCATGGCACAGCGGCTAGGCGATTGACGGTTGTCGGCTCAGTGCTTCCAACAACGCGCCGCGAAACGCCGTTTCGGAAAAGCGCGATGCCACGTAGGCGATCTGCGCTGTGCAGCGCTGGGTCCATAGTGCATCATCGGTCAACAGCCGGCATATCGCATCGGCGAACGCCTCGGGTTCATCGCAGACCGATACAATTCTCTCCAGGCCCGGCAGCCCTTGCGCGCCGGTCGATGTGGTGACAAGCGGCAGTCCTTCACGCATCGCCTCGACAACCTTCAGCTTCACGCCCGCACCGTACTGCAATGGCACCGCAGCGACGCGGGCTGCTCGATAAAACTCTCGCAGCACAACAGCGCTGACATTCGCACTCACGCTGATCGCTTCTCCGGCCAAGGCCTGCACGTCCGGCGAGGGATTGGAACCGACGATGGCCAGCCTTGCATCAGGCACGCGTGCGCAGATCAACGGCAGGACATGACTGGCAAACCACAACACCGCTTCCTGGTTGGGCGGATGCCCGAAGCTGCCCACGAACAGGATCAGTGGTTCCGCGGCCGGCGTACGCAACGTGGCGAAGTCCGCAAAGCAATACGGCAGCAGGGTGCGCGCAGTGACCTGGGGCTCCAAGGCTATGACTTCGGCGATCTCGGCATCCGAGGGGTACATCACGACGTCCACCTGGCGCCAGACGGAGCGCTCCAGTTGCTCCATCCGATCCGCCTCCCGGGCAATCAGGCTGTCGCCGAGCACCTTCGCCTGCGCGCGCATCCGGCAGAAGTGCAGGTCATGCCCATAATACAGCAGCCGGATGTTCCGGTGCCGCTTCAGGTCGGCAAGGAACGCGGCCGCCACCTGTGGTCGGCTCAACAGCACATAGTCGATGTCATGGGCATTGTCCGCCAGCCAATGGCTGAACGCATCGCTGTCGCCGCCATAGGCAACCTCGACGCCGATATCCTGCAAGGCCGCCGTGTATCCCGGGCTGTACCGCAGATTCTGCGGCCAGAACTTCACAACCAGTCCGGCCTGCAGCAGTGCCTGGATACAGCACAACATGGTGCGCGACCCGGCATCGCGGTCCGGTTCGGGTACATAGTGGTCGATCACCAGGATGATGTCCCGCCTGCGGGCGCGGTCGCGCGCCCGCATGACGTGCGCACCATTCGGCAGATGCTCGCGTGACAGGATCGGCTGCCAGCGCTCCTGGAACGTATGCTGGTTGCGGCTCTGGAATGTCTTGATGCCGCTGGTCAGGTCCTTGCCGTGGCTGATGCCCTCGAAATGCACGACCTGCGAGCGGGGCTGATAGATGACCTTGTAGCCACGCTCCCGCAAACGGAACGCCAGATCGCTGTCTTCGCAATAGGCTGGCGCATAGCATGCGTCGAAACCGCCGACCCGGTTGAACAGCGCACGCGGCACCATCAGCGAGGCCGCGGAGCAATAATCCACCTCACGACGGTAGTTGTACGCAGGCCGATCGGGATCATCGAGCTTGCCGTAGTTCCAGCCGGAGCCATCGGCCCAGACGATACAGCCGGCCTCCTGCAATCTTCCGTCGGGATACAGCAGTTTGGAACCAACGGCCCCGACGTCGTCGCACGAGCGGAATACGGCCAGCAGCTGATCAAGCCAGCCCGACAGTACCTGCGTGTCGTTGTTCAGGAACAGCACGAACTCGCCGTCAGCCACGCGCGCCGCTGCGTTGCAGGACCCGAGGAAACCGAGATTGCGCGGGTTGATGACCAGCCTGATGCCATGAATGCCTGCGAGGCAAGCGGTTGACGTGCCCGGCGTGGCATCGTCGATGACGATGACCTCGATGGCCGCCTGCGGTCGCTCGTCGGCGATCGACGCCAGGCAGCGCAACGTGTAATCGACCTGTCCGTAGGTCGGAATGATGATCGAGACCACGGGGTTGTCGTCGCGCGGAATACGAAGCCGACGCGGATCGACCGAATGGATCAGGCGGGGCTGCGAGCCGGGCTGGACCGGAGCGGCACGCCGCATGCGTCTGGCGCGCAGCCAGAAGCCGAATTGCCGCGGCAACTGCAATGTCAGCGTCCACCAGAACAACAGGACGACCCGCCTCGCATTGCCACGGAACCATGGCGCAAGCGAGTGCGACGCGACACGCCTTGATGGCCGATAACCCGGGGCTGCCTGCACGTTCATCGCATACAGTTACGTGCAAGCAGTTAATAATGTCTTGCCGCGGCGAGGGCCTCGAGTGTGCTCAGGCCGCGATCAGGCCGCGGCCGCCCTCACTGCGCGAAGCGTCGTGCGCTGTACGGCATCGGGTCGATGCCCGGGGGCTGGCCGGTAATCAGCCGCGCGAGCAGCCTGCCACTCGGCGGTCCGCCGCTCATGCCGAAATGCCCGTGGCCAAATGCGAGATACAAACCGGGGCGGCCGGCAACCGGTCCGAGGATCGGCAGGCTGTCAGGTGTCGAGGGACGGAAGCCCATCCAGTAGCGCACGTCGGCCGCCTGCAGGTCGGGAAACAGCCGGCGGGCATGGTCAACAAGGATCTTCGCGCGTTGTTCGTTTGGAGGCGCATCGAGGCCGGCAATTTCCACCGTGCCGGCAACACGCAACCCGTCCTCCATCGGCGTCATGAAGAAGGCGCGGGTTTTGCTGCTGATCGGAATCCGCGGTTGCACGCTGGGCGAAAACAGCATCGAGTGATACCCGCGCTCGGTCTCCAACGGCACATGCACACCGAGCGGCGTCAGCAATTGGGCGGACCACGCGCCGGCGGCAACGACTACATGGTCGGCCGTGCGATTGGCGATGTTGGTCATCACCATCGTGCCGCCGCCCTCGCGTGGGATCAGCTTCATCGCGCGCTCGGCAATGATGTCGCCGCCGGCCGCACGGAACAGTGCCGCCAGAGAGTGGACGATACGTTGCGGACTCACCGTGTGGCCATTGCCTGGTATGTGCAGCCCGCGCGTGATGTTGCGCGCAATGCCCGGAAACATCTGGCGCAGATCGTCGGCGTTCAGCGCCTCGGCGCGAATACCGTGACGGTCGCGGATCTGCTGCTCGATGGCCTCGGTCGGGCTGCTGTCGTCGCCTTCCCACACATGCACCTGCCCGGAAGGACGGATCAGGTCGTGATACGACGCGTCACCAAGGAGTTCGCGCCAGCAATCCAGCGTTTCGCCGTGCAGCGCGCGCATCGCATCGGAGATCGCCAGCACACGGGAGAGCCGGCCAGCCTTCACCCATTGCATCAGCCATGGCAGAGCGCGCGGGAAATACGCTGGCCGCACCGCCAACGGCCCCAGCGGATCGCGCAGCCAGCCGGGCACCTTGCGCAACATGCCGGGCATGGCGATCGGCGTCGCGGTATCCGGGCTGAGCATGCCGGCATTGCCGAACGATGCGCCACCGGCAGGACCCAGCGGATCGATCACCACCACGCGCATGCCGGCACGTTGCAGATAGAGCGCAGTCGAAAGCCCGACCACACCGGCACCGACGACGAGCGCCTGGTGCTGTGCAATCGTCACGCGCGCCTACTCCTCACTGGGTACGCGCGCCGCGCGGCGCGGGTCGATCTCCAGCCACACGGCATCGCCGGTATCGTACACCGTCTGCGGCGAGGCGCTGACGCGCAGCCGCAGATCGGCCTCCGCCGGCCGCACCACGTATTCCCAGTATTCGCCGAGATATGCCCGTTCCGCGATGCGGCCTTCAACCCACCAACCACCGTTGCGATCCGCCGGCGCAGTGCGATGGATCGCGATGGTCTGTGGCCGAACCGAGTAACTGACCGGTCCGTTCACGCCATCCGCATCCGGCGCGAGGGCGGCGGGCACGCTGAATCCGGGAAATCCGATCAACCCGCCATTCACCGTGCCGTCGAGGAAATTGGTCCGCCCGATGAACCCGGCGACAAACCGCGTCTTCGGTCGGTTGTACAGCGACACCGGGTCATCGACCTGCTCGATGCGGCCATGGTTCATCACCACGATACGGTCGGAGGTGACCATCGCCTCGGACTGGTCATGCGTCACATAGACCGTGGTGATGCGGAATGCGTCGTGCAGGCGGCGGATTTCCGAACGCATCTCCTCACGCAGGTTGGCGTCCAGGTTGGACAGCGGTTCATCGAGCAGCAGCACTTCGGGCTCGATCACGATGGCACGAGCCAATGCGACGCGCTGCTGCTGGCCACCCGACAACTCGGCTGGATAACGGTCCTTCAGATGGCGCAATTGCACCACATCGAGGATGCGATCGAGCCGCGTGTTCAGTTGGTCGGCCGGCAACTTGCGCAATTTCAGGCCGAACGCGACGTTCTGGGCCACCGTCATGTTGGGCCAGATCGCGTAGCTCTGGAAAATCATCGACATGCCGCGCTTTTCCGGCGCGACCACGCGGTTGGGCGCCGACAGCATTGCGCCATTCATCTCGATGCTGCCCGTGGTCGGGCTGATAAAGCCGGCGATCATCCGCAAGGTCGTCGTCTTGCCGCAACCCGATGGTCCGAGCAGCGAGACGAATTCACCCTCCTGCAAGGTCAGGCTGACATTCTGCACCGCCGGCACAGTGCCAAAACTCTTGCCCAGGTCGTTCAGTATCAGTTTGCTCATCCGCGCTCCCGCCGCAGCATGAAATCACGCCCCAGCAGGCTGGAGGCAAGTCCGACGATGATAAGCGTCGATGCCAGCAGAAGAAAGCCGAGTGCGGCGAGACTCTCGAAGTTTCCTTCCTCGCTCATGTCCATCAGCATCACCGACATGGTGCGCGTCTTCGGACCATACAGGAACATCGCAGTGGACAGTTCGCGGGTCGCCGGGATGAACACCAGCAGCCAGGCGCCGATCAGGCTGCGCTTCATCAACGGCGCGAGCACGCGGCGAATCGCCAGGAGGCGGCCACCGCCGAGGATGCGCACCGCCTCTTCCATTTCCGGATTGATGCTGCGAATGGCGGCGTCGGCGTTGGCGTAGCCGATCGGCAGGAAACGCGTGGCGAACGCCAGGATCAGGATCGTGGCGGTGCCGTACAGCGCCAGCGGCGGCGGCGCGTATGCGGCATAGAACGCGATCGCCAGCACGATGCCCGGCACGACGAACGGTGCCATGGCGACAAAGCTCAGCACGCCGGCCCACGGCAACAGGCGCCGGCTGACGATGTAGGCAATGGCGAGTGCCAATGTGATGGCGATGCAGGCCGCGGCGGCGGCATAGGTGAAGCTGTTGACCACCGATTGCGCAGCGGTCTCGTGCTGGAACAGCAGGTAGTAGAAATTGTGCAGCGTGAGATTGTCGAGGCTGAGTCCACGCCCCCAGGCCTTCGACAGCGCCGCCTGCGCCAGCACGACATAGGGCAGCAGCACGGACAACGACAGCACCAGCATCGTATAGCCCAGCATCACCCAGCGCCACGGCCCAAGCGACGTGATCCGGCGCTCGCCGCCCTTGCCGGTCAGCGCCACGAAGCCGCGCCGGTGCACCAGCAGGCGCTGCACGCCGAACAGCGCCACGGTGATCAGCAGCAGCGGAACCGCGTAGGCCGCCGCCACCTCGGCGCGGATCGGCTGGCTGAAGAACTGCAGCAACTGCGTCGTCACCACGTTGAACCGCGCCGGGATGGCGATCAGCGCCGGCGTGCCGAACAATGCGATGGCTTCCAGGAATGTGACGATGGCGCCGCCGAGGATCGCCGGCAGGATCATCGGCAGCGTGATCCGCAGCGTGGTTCGCATGATTCCAGCCCCAAGGATGTTGGCGGCATCCTCCATCTCCGACGAGACGACATCCAGTGCTGCGCTGGTGAATATGAACAGGTAGGGGAACGAGTAGAGCGCGATGTTGAACGTGAGACCTGCAAACGAATAGATGTTGAACAGGCCTTCCTGCGCCCCGGTCACTGCCATCCATACCCGGTTGAGCCAGCCGGAGTTCGGGCCGGCCAGCAGGATCCAGGCGATCGATCCCAGATAGGGCGGCGTCACGAACGCACCCAGCACCAGCAGACGGATCGCCCCCTTGCACGGCATATCGGTGCGCGATACCGCCCAGGCGATGGGCACGGCAAACAGCAGGCACAGCACGGTGACCCAGAAGCCGAGTTGCAGGGAATTCCACGTCGCCGTGAGGTAGCGCGGGCGCGAATAGGCAGTGACGTAGTTCAACAGCGTGAACGCACCGGTATCGGTGTCCTGCAGGCTGAGCTGTACCAGGCGGAACAGCGGGTTCACCACCAGGAAGATCAATGCCGCGGCCAGCACGACCCACAGGATCATCAGCGGATCGAAGGTGCGCCGGCGCATTGCGACGACAGGCACGGAATGGCTCAGTTCGGCTTGGCTCACCTGCGATTCCTCGCGCGCGTCAACTGAATGTATCGCGCCATTGTTCGATCACTTCGGGCACGCCCTTGCCGATCTCTTCGGTGGTCAGGCGCAGCAGCTTCACCTCGGAGAGCGGCTTTGCTCCCGCCTTGGCGGGCACATCGTCACGCACCGGGGTCTGGAAGTTGTCCGCCATGACCTGCGCGCACTCGCGGCTGAGCAGCCAGTTCATGAACAGCCGGCCGGCATTCGGGTGCGGCGCGTTCGCCAGCACGCCGGACGGACCGATGCACAGCATCGACCCGTCGGTCGGATACTGTATCGCCATCGGATTGCCTTTCGATGCCGTCAGCAATGCGGTCGCAAGCGGCCCCAGACCGGTGACGCACTCGCCGGCGTTCAGCAAGGTGATCGGATCGTTGCCGGAGCGGCCGATCCGCGGGTTGTTCTTGGCCAGCTTCTCGAAGTAGCTCCAGCCATAGAGCTTGCGCATCTGCACGGTCCAGACGCCGACATAGCCGCTGAACGCCGGATGTCCGAAAGCCACCTTGCCCTTCCACTTCGGGTCCAGCAGGTCGGGCCAATTCTTCGGCGCGTCCTCCGGCAGAACGTTCTTCGTGCTGTAGATGATCATCATCAATGTGGAGTGGTTCGGGTACCAATAGCCGTCCTGCCCCAGCCCCTTGAACGCCGTCGCCAGCGCGGCCGCATTGTCCGGCGTGTAGTTCGCCAGCGCCTTCTTCTGCATCAGCGCCGGCATGTGCGAGATATCGGTGGTGCTGAACACGTCGCACTGCGGCGCGTTGTTCTTCAGGTCCTGCGTCAGGCGTTCATAGGCCACCTGACCAGTGGTGCGGATCACCGCGACCTTCACGCCCGGATACTGCGCGGTGAACGCGCGTCCCATCAGTTCGGCCGTTTCGCCGTCAACCTGGGCGACGTACCAGGTGAGCGTGCCTTCCTGGCGCGCCGCCGCTTCCAGCGCCGCGGTATCCGCCCGCACCGCGCGCGGCAACAATGCCGCTGCGCCAAGAGCAGCAACGCCCGAAGCGGCAAGCCGGCGCGTGATCGATTTGGACATCAGGCCCTGGTTCCTCCCGGACACGCTGTTATGCCGAGCCGAGGCTGGATTGGCCAGCCCCGGTCAGCTTCCGAACGTATCGCGCCACGCCTCGATCACTTCGGGCACGCCCTTGCGAATCTCGGCAACGCTGAGATCGATCACCGGGATCTGGTCCACCGGCTTGCGGTCCGGCTTCGGCGACAGGCCGACGCGCAGCGGCTCGCTGCCGCGCTCGACCGAGAGCTGCGAATAGCTGTCGCTCAGCATCCATTCCAGGAACAGTCGCGCCGCATTGGGATGCGGCGCGCTGGCCGGTATGGCCGATGGCGTGACGCAGATGCTGCTGCCGTCGCTCGGATAGGCGATGCCGATCGGATTGCCCTTCTCGATCGCAGGAAATGCGTTGAGCGCCGGCCCGGGTCCCACCTTGCACTCGCCGGCGTTGAGCAAGGTGATGGGGTCGCCGAACGAACGGCCGATGCGCGGATTGTTCTTCGCCAGCTTCTCGAAATACTCCCAGCCGTACAGCTTGCGCAGCCCCACCGCCCAGACGCCGGCACAACCGCTGAATGCCGGATGCGGCAGCGCGACCTGGCCCTTCCATTTCGGATCCAGCAGATCGGGCCAGCTTCGCGGTGCCTCCTCGGCGCGCACCTTCTCGGTGTTGTAGATCAGGAAATGGTTGGTGGCGCCGGTGATGTAGTCGTAGCCGTCATCCGACAATCGCCTGAACTGCGGCAGCAGGCCGGCCGCGTTCTCCGGCACGTAATGCGCCAGTGCGTTGCGCTCCTTCAGCACCGGCATGTGCGAGATGTCGGTGGTGCTGAACACGTCGCACTGCGGCGCGTTGTTCTTGAGGTCGAGCAGCAGCCGCTGGTAGGCGACCTGCCCGGTGGTGCGGATCACCGCGACGCTGATGCCGGGATACTGCCTGGTGAATGTGCGGCCGAGTGTCTCGGCGGATTCCGCATCGACCTGGGCGATATACCAGGTCAGCGTGCCCTCCTTGCGCGCCGCCGCCTCGAGCACTGCGAGATCGGCCCGGGCATTGTGCGGCAGCAGCGCGGCTGCACCGGCCACCGCCAGGCCGGTTGCGACACCCCGGCGCGTCATCATGGACATCGGTGTCAGCTCCCGAACGTGTCGCGCCATTGCTCGATGACCTCTGGCACGCCCTTGGCGATCTCGGCGATCGAAAGCTGCATCAGCGGCACCTCGTCCATCGGCTTCTGTCCGGAGGTCAGCGTCAGGCCGGGATGCACCGGATCGCCGTGGTTGGCGACCGACAATTTGGAAAAATCGTCGCTCAACAGCCATTCCATGAACAGCCGCGCCGCATTCGGGTGCGGTGCATTCGCCATCACCGCAGACGGCCCGACGCACAGCGTGGCGCCATCCGCCGGATAGACCGGCTGGATCGGATTGCCCTTGTCGACATTCTGGAATGCCGTGCTGGTCGGCGCGGGACCGACCAGGCATTCGCCGGCGTTGATCAAGGTGAGCGGATCGTTGCCCGACCGTCCGATGCGCGGATTGTTCTTGGCCAGCTTCTCGAAGTAGTCCCACCCATAGGTTTTTCGAAGTGCCAGCACCCAGATGCCGGTGCAGCCGGAAAACGCCGGATGGCCGGTCGCCACCCTGCCCTTCCATTTCGGATCCAACAGGTCTGTCCACGATTTCGGCGCATCGGCCTGCGTGACATTTTGCTTATGGTAGACCAGCAGATGCGACGTGGCAGAGGCGGGGTAGTACAGCCCGGGATCCGCCAGGTTGGCAAACGCCGGCAGCAAAGTGGCCGCACCCTGCGGCGTGAATTCCGCCAATGCCTTGCGCTGCTTCAGCGCAGGGTATTGCGCAATGTCGGTGGAGCTGAACACGTCGCATTGCGGTGCGTTGTTCTTCAGGTCCTGCAGCAAGCGTTCGTAGGCGACCTGGCCGGTGGTGCGGATCACTGCCACCTTGATGCCGGGATATTTCTCGCTGAATGCACGGCCCATGCGTTCGGCGGTCTCGGTGTCCACCTGCGCGATGTACCATGTCAGCGTGCCTTCCTGCCTTGCCGCAGCTTGCATTGCTGCCAGATCGGCACGCGCCGGTCGTGGCATCAACGCGGTGGCACCGATGGCTGCCACGCCCGCTGTGAAAAACCGCCGCGTAATGATATGCATAAGATCAGCTCCCGAAAGTGTCCCGCCATTGTTCAATCACTTCGGGTATGCCCTTGGCGATCTCTGCGTCGGTCAGGCGGATCAGCTTGATCTCGGACAATCGCTTCGTCCCTTCCATCGGCGGCGCATCGGCGCGCACCGGCTCCAGATGCCATTTGACACAGGCCTTCGCATAGTCCTCGCTCAGCAGCCATTCAAGGAACAGCCGAGCGGCGTTGGGATGCGGCGCTGCCGCCATCACCGAGGCCGGACCGTAGCACAGCAGCGTGCCGTCCGTCGGATAGATGAAGCCGATCGGATTGCCCTTCTCGATGTTCTGCACGCTGGTGCTGACCGGCCCCGTGCCGATCAGAGATTCGCCGGCGTTCAGCATCGAGAGCGGATCGTTGCCGGAACGGCCGATGCGTGGATTCTGCTTCGCCAGTTTCTCGAAGAACTCCCAGCCGTAGAGCTTGCGCATCGCCACCACCCATTGGCCGAAATAACCGCTGAACGCCGGGTGCGCGACGGCGACACGTCCCTTCCATTTCGGATCGATCAGGTCGGTCCAGTTCTTCGGCACATCCTCCGGCTTCACGTTCTTCGTGTGATACACCATGATCTGCAACGACGCGGTGGCCGGAATGTAGTAGCTGGCGTCGCCCAGCCCGACGAACGGCGGCGCCAGCGCGCCGGCGTTCTGTGGCTTGTATTCCGCCAGCGCGCCCCGCGCCTTCAGCGCCGGATAATGCGAATTGTCGGTCGAGCAGAACACGTCGCATTGCGGCGTGCTGTTCTTCAGCTCCTGCAGCACCCGCTGATACGCCACCTGTCCGGTGGTACGGATCACCGTCACCGAGACCCCCGGATACTGCCTGGAAAAAATGCGGCCCATATCCTCGGCCGCCTCGCCGCTCATCTGCGCGGTGTACCAGGTGAGCGTGCCTTCCTTGCGCGCCGCCTCCTCCAGCGCCGCAAGATCAGCGCGGGCTGGCCTGATCATCGTCGCCGTCGAGGCCGCCGCAAGGCCGGTGACCGCGATCCGGCGCGTGATCAGTCTGGACATGGCTTCCCCCTCCACTCGGCTGCGCGATATGCTGCGCTTGATATTGTCATAGCCTGTTCCGGGGAGACACGCACCGTGTATCGCTTCGATGCCAACCGGCTCGATCTCGCGCGCGAGTACAAGGCACGGCCGTTCGGCGAACACAGTCCGGACCTGCAATACCTGCTCAATCTGATGCGCACGCGCGAGACCGCCGGCCGCCACGTGTTGGTGATGACCCGTCCGCATGCGCAATGGACGCTGGCGCGGCTCACCGACAACAACAATGGTCCGCCGCGACTGACAAACATCACATTCGACAGCCTGGAGGCGGCCGAATGGGCAGTGTTCAGGCTACGCTGGGAGGAGATGGCGGGCGCGCCGCTGCCAATCGAATGACAACACTCATGGCTTACGCGGATGCCATGAGCGTTCGCACCGGCGACACGATCGGCTTCAAGGTGAGCTGCGACGGCGCCGATCACTACAACGCCCGCATCGTGCGCCTGCTGAGCCCCGAAGCGGGACCCGATGCGCCGCCATTCCGCACCGAACCGGTGGATACGCCCGCCAACGGAACTTACCGATCGCGCACGCAGCCCTTGAGGGCTGGCTCATGGGCCATGGTGCCGTCGCATCCGCTCATCGAAACACTCCGCAGCTTTTCCATTTCGGCGCTGATCTGGCCGACACTGCCCGGTGACGGCCGGCAGGCCATCGCCGGAACCTGGAGTGAAACGTCCGGCACCGGCTTTGGGCTCATGTTGAACGAGGCCGGTGAAGCCGAACTGCGGCTCGGTGCAATGGTGCTGAACTGCGGGCAGAAATTGCTGTCCCGCAAATGGTGCTTCGTCGGCGCCAGCTACGATGCCAGCAGCGGAACGATAACCCTGCATCAGGATTTGCTGGCGGACCGGACCATGACCGTGGCGTCCAGCGTGATGCGTCAGGTGCAGGCGAGCGATGTTGCATTCCGCGCCGGCCCATTGCTGTTTGCCGCCTGGCATCTTGCGGACAGCGATGGACTGACCGGTAGGTTACCGCTGGTCGGAGGCTGCTTCAATGGCAAGATCGAGCGGCCGCGCCTGGCAGATCGCGCCCTGGACCGTGGCGCGCTGCTGGCATTGACCGGCGGCACCGTGCCGGCGGAACTGACCGGTTCCGTCGTCGGATCCTGGGATTTTTCGCGCGACATCGAGACCGAGATCATCCGCGATAGCTCGCCCAATCGACTGGACGGGGTCACCGTCAACCTGCCGGCGCGCGCCATGACCGGGCAGAATTGGGACGGCACGGAGATGAATTGGCGCCACGCTCCGCACCAGTACGGCGCGATCCATTTCCACGACGACGACATGATCGATGCGCGGTGGGAGACCGACTTCAGCTTCACGGTACCGCACGGCCTGAAGAGCGGCTGTTATGCCGCTATGCTCGACGCGGCAGGGGCGCAGTTCCAGGTGGCATTCTTCGTACGCCCCCACAAAGGCCGCCCGACAGCCGACATTGTCTATCTCGCCTCGAGCGCCACCTACACGGTGTACTGCAACAACATCGGTCGCATGCGCTCGGTGATGACCGAAGCCGTCCAGGGCAGGCTCACCGTGGTGGACGCAATCGACATCCTGCTGCTGGAACATCCCGAGCTGGGATTTTCCACCTACGACCGGCATCGCGACGGCAGCGGCATCTGCTATTCGTCACGCCTGCGCCCGGCAACCAATATCCGCCCCACCGGGCGGTTCTGGAACTACTGCGTCGATCTGTTCATCGTCGATTGGCTGGAGCGTTCCGGCCTGGCCTACGACGTGATCACGGACGATGACCTGCACGCCGAAGGGCTGGACCTGCTGCGGCCCTACCGCGTGCTGGTGACCGGCAGCCATCCGGAATACGAGTCATTGCAGATGATGGACGCACTGGATAGCTGGATGCGCCAGGGTGGCCGGTTGATGTATCTTGGCGGCAACGGCTTCTACTGGCGCATCGCCTACCACCCGACGCGGCCGGGAACGATCGAAGTGCGGCGCAGCGAAGACGGGACACGCGCGTGGGACGCCGAGGTTGGCGAATACTACCATAGTTTCACCGGCGAATATGGCGGGCTGTGGCGACGCAACAACCGCGCCCCGCAGGCACTCGCCGGAGTCGGCTTCATCAGCCAGGGCTTCGACCATTCGTCATACTACCGCCGGACCGAAGCCTCTCACGATGCGCGCGCGGCGTTCATCTTCGACGGCATCGCAGACGAGATACTCGGCGACTTCGGAATCCTGCAAGGCGGCGCGGCCGGGTTGGAGATCGATTGCATCGACCCACAGCTTGGGACGCCGGCCCACGCATTGGTTGTCGCGCGATCGGAAAACCACTCCAACACCTATGAGCTGGTCAACGAGGAGGTCCGCGTCGCGCACGGGCTGACCGACGGCGTGATCAACCAGCAGATCCATGCCGACATGGTCTTCTTCGAGACGCAGTCAGGCGGCGCGGCGTTCTCCGTCGGTTCGATTGCCTACGCTGGCTCATTCGGCCATCGGGGTTTCGACAACCCGATCGCCCGGCTGAGCTGGAATGTCCTGCGCCGGTTCGTGAATCCCGAACCATTCGTGCCGCCGCCAGCCTGACGGGGATCAGCGCGACGTCAGTTCAGGAAAATCCTCTTCACGAAATTCGCCCGTGCTGCGCTGCCCCTGCTTCGCGCGCGCTTCCTCCGCCTGGCGCAGCTCCACGCGACGGATCTTCCCCGAGATCGTCTTCGGCAGCTCGGAAAACTCCAGGCGCCTGATCCGCTTGAACGGCGCCAGCGTCTCCCGCAGGTGCTGGAAGATCGACAGCGCCGTTGCACGATCGGGCGTACTGTTCGCTGTCAGCGTGATATACGCCTTTGGCACGGCGAGGCGCACGGGATCGGGTGCCGGCACCACCGCAGCCTCAGCCACCGCAGGATGCTCGATCAGAGCGCTTTCCAACTCGAACGGACTGATCCGGTAGTCGGACGCTTTGAACACATCGTCCGCGCGGCCAACATACGTGTAGTATCCATCCGCATCCAATGTTGCGACATCGCCGGTGCGGTACGCCGCGTGGCCAAGCGGAGCGAACGAGCCATCGTCATTCTGGTAGCCGCGCATCAGCCCGACCGGCGCGGGATCGAGCGCGATGCACACTTCGCCCTCCTCGACGTCGTTGTCCTCGGTATCGAGAAGACGGATGCGATAGCCGGGAGCCTCCTGTCCCATCGACCCGGGCTTCACTGTCTGGCCAGGGAAGCAACCGATTTGCAGCGTCGTCTCGGTCTGGCCGTAACCCTCCCGCACGGTCATCCCCCAGACCTTCTGCACATGCTCGATGATTTCCGGGTTCAGCGGTTCGCCAGCGGAACAAACCTCGCGCAGCGACGTCTGCCACGACTTCATGTCTTCCTGGACAAACATGCGCCATACGGTGGGTGGCGCACAGATCGTGGTGACATTGTTCGCCGCGATCGCATCCAGCATGCCGCGCGCATCGAAGCGCGGCTGGTTGGCGATGAACACCGTCGCACCGGCGTTCCAGGGCGCGAACAGGCAGCTATAGGCATGCTTCGCCCAGCCCGGCGAGGATATGTTCAGGTGCATGTCGCAGGGTTGCAGGCCGATCCAGTACATCGTTATCAGGTGGCCGACCGGATAGCTCTGATGACTGTGTTCCACCAGTTTCGGCCGCGACGTGGTGCCCGAGGTGAAATACAGCAACGTCGGATCGGTGGCACGCGTTTCGCCTTCCGCTGCGAAGCGCGCATCCCCCCGCAGCAGCGCATCGTAGCTGTGCCAGCCGGTCGGCGCCTGGCCGACTGCGATCCGGGTCACCATGGGATCGAGCCCGGCGAATTTCGGGGCGTCGGCCGCATTGGCGACCAGATGCCGGACCCGGCCACGCTCGAAACGGTCCTTCAGGTCGTTCGGTGTCAACAGCGTCGATGCCGGAATCACGACAGCGCCCAGCTTCATCGCTGCCAGCATCACTTCCCATAACGGCACGACATTGCCGAGCATGAGAAGGATGCGCTCACCCCGCTTTACGCCAAGGGCGCGCAAACCGTTGGCGATGCGGTTGGATCGTTCGGAGAGTTCGCCAAAAGTGGCGGTGGCGGCGCCTGCACCGACGATCTTCAGCGCCAGCCGGTCGGCACTAGCGCCGCGCGCCAACTCGGCATCGAACCAGTCGAGCGCGTAGTTGAAGTTTTCCAGTGCGGGCCAGCGGAACTCGGTATGCGCGGTCTGATGGTCGGTGCGGTGCGCGAACAGGAAGTCGCGCGCCGCCTTGAACGCTTCTGCTCCCATCATTGCCTCCTTATTATCGTTGTCGTACCGTTATCGTTGTTGTGCCGCCAGCCAGCGGAACACAACGGAGAAGTCCTTGCCGCCTTCTCCGGCATCCACGACGGCCTGGTAGAACGACATGGCGTGCGCCCCGAGCGGTGTGGGTGAACCGGTGGCATCTGCCGCAGCCTGCGACAGCTTCACGTCCTTGAGCATGAGCGCTGCGGTGAAGCCCGCCGCGTAGTCGCGATTGGATGGCGCCGCAGGTACCGGGCCAGGCGCGGGACAATAGCTGGTCAGCGCCCACGATTGCCCCGATGCGGTCGATGCCACCTGGAACAGCTTGTCCCAGTCGAGACCGAGCTTTTGCGCCAGCAGGAAGCCTTCCGACACGCCGACCATGTTGATCGCGAGCATCATGTTGTTGCAGATCTTGGCGGCCTGCCCGGCACCCGGGCCGCCGGCATGCACGATGTTCTTCCCCATCGCCTGCAATACCGGCAGACCGCGGGCGAACGCGGTTTCGCTGCCGCCGACCATGAAGGTGAGCGTTGCCGCCGTGGCGCCGCCGACGCCACCGGAAACCGGTGCGTCCAGCATCTCGAACCCGGCAACCCGCGCCGCTTCGCTCACCACACGCGCGCTCTCGACGTCGATGGTGGAGCAATCGATCAGCAGCGGCGTGCTGCCCTTGACCGCCTCGATCAAGCCACCCTGGTGCAGCCACACATCGCGAACATGCTCGCCCGCCGGCAACATGGTAATGACGATGTCCGCGCCGCGCGCTGCGTCGGACGCACTGGCCGCCGCCGCCACGCCGGACGCGGCCAGGGCATTCGCCGCCGAGGCATTGATATCGTAGCCAACGACCCGATGCCCAGCCTTTGCCAGGTTGGCCGCCATTGGCGCGCCCATGTTGCCCAGCCCGATGAACCCGATCACTGCCATGTCATGCTACCCGCTTCGCCGGCGTTTCCTGGCGCGGATCAGACCCCATCCCCAACGTCACCACAAGCGACAACGCCAGATCGCCCAGACCGGATGAATATAACAACGTTCTGCACCTCGGTGCGACGGCAGCGGTGACGCGTGACACTTGGATCACTCGATTGGCAGCGAAGCGTACTCGGCGCTAGCATCCCTGGATACGTTCCAGGGAGACAGACATGCCCGGCGACTTCCCGATGCCATCCAGCGATCCCGCGAGCCTCGGTTTGGCCGCGAAGCCGCTCGATCACCTCGACCGACTGATCAAGCAGCACATCGAGGAAGGGCGCTATCCCGGCGCGCAGATCGCACTCGCGCGGCACGGCCAGCTGGCATTGTTCCGCACCTACGGCAATGCGAAGACGGAGCCGACGAAGCAGCCCGCGACCAACGAAAACCTGTTCCTGCTGTTCAGCCAGACCAAGGTGCTGACGAGTTCAGCGGTATGGACGTTGGTCGAGGAAGGCAAATTGTCCTTCATGGACAAGATTGCCGACCACCTGCCGGAATTTGCGGCGCGCGGCAAGGCCGACATCACGCTGCAACAGGTGATGACGCACCAAGGTGGTTTCCCCTCGAACGGCGTGACCAAGGCGACCTGGACCGACCATGCGCGGATGCGCGCCGAGGTGTGCGACTTCGCACTGGACTGGACGCCCGGATCGAAGCTGCAATACCACGGGCAGGCTGCCCATCTGGTGCAGGCTATGGTGATCGAGGCAGTCACGGGTCAGGATTATCGCGACGTGATCCGCGAAAAGGTAATCGCGCCGCTCGGACTGGACAGCGACATCTTCGTTGGCGTTCCGGCGCCGATCCAGGTTCGCTGCGCCGATACCTATGCGCCGGAACCGCGCGACAATTCCGCCGAGTTTCGTGCCGCGGGTCTGCCGAGCGGCGGCGGATTTGCCACCGCGCGCGGCATGGCCGCGTTCTATCAGATGCTGCTTGGCCCGGGTCGGCTCGGCAATGTGCGGCTGTTCTCGCCGCGGTTGATTGCCTACGTGTCGCGCAACCACACCGGCGAACGCGGCGACGAGAATATGACCGGCATCCCCATGCATCGCGGCCTTGGCCCGCATGTGCGCGGCGAGAGCGACCGCATCCGCGGTCTCGGCACGATCGGCTCGCCGACAACATTCGGACACGGCGGCGTGGGTTCGTCGTATTCCTGGGCCGATCCGGAAAGCGGCGTGTCATTCACCTACCTGACCAACTTCGTGTCGCCGGATCCGTGGCATTCCGCACGGCTGGACCGCGTGGCCAACCTGGTGCACGCGGCGATCGACTGAGTGACGGAGGTGCAATGCCGTACACTGCCAACGATGAATTGCCCCCGGCGGTGCGCGACCATTTGCCTCCGCACGCACAGGACATATTCCGGGAGGCATTCAACCACGCCTGGGAAGAGTACGGCGGCGACGAAGAGCGGTCATTCCGTGTCGCCTGGGCTGCGGTAAAGCGGCAGTACCGCAAGCGCGGGCGTATCTGGGTGCCGCTCGCCTGACCCCTGCCGCAACCCTCGCCGCTGCGCGAGAGGGGGTTGCGGCGGGGCGATGGTCAGCCGGCCAGTATGTCCGCCGCCGCGTCGGCGAGGACCTGGCACCCCAGCACGATATCCTGGTCCTTCGTGTCCTCGGCGTAATGATGGCTGATGCCGGCGATCGAGGGCACGAACAGCATCGCCGACTTCATCCGCTCCGCCAGCACCTGCGCGTCATGTCCCGCTCCACTCGGCATGCGCACATGCAGTCCCGGAGCATGACGCTCGGCCGCATGTTCCAACGCATCCTGGAAGCCGGCGTCCATCACTTGCGGTACCGATCGGCCGCGCTCTGAAATGGTCACCGTGCATGGACCGCGTGTCGCCTCTGCCACCAGCGCCTCCAGTTCGCGCTCAAGTGTCGCCAACAGCGTGGGATCGGTGTCGCGGAACTGGAACAGCATTTCCGCGCGGCCCGGCACGATACTCGGCGCGCCGGGATCGAGCGTGATGCGCCCCGTGGTCCATACCGTGCGGGGTCCTGCCACTTGAGGAAACCGCTGATAGATCGCCGCCGCCAAATGCACCAGCGCAACGCCTGCATCCTTGCGAATGGCCATGCGCGTGGTGCCGGCGTGGTTCTGCACACCCTCGAACACGATGCGGAAGCGATGGCTGCCGACGATGGCAGTGACGATGCCGATGCGCAGGCCGGCATCCTCCAGCGCCGCGCCCTGCTCGATATGTGCCTCGAGGTAGCCGCGATAACGCGCCGGATCGACCACGGCGCGTGGACGATCGGCGAAGCCGGCGTGCCGCAACGCCTCGCGCAACGTGGTGCCCTCACGATTGCGGCACGCATCGATCTCGGCTTCGGGCAGCAGGCCGCAGAACGAACGGCTGCCGATGAAGGAACCGAAATGTCCTTCCTCATCCGCCCAGGCCGCGACATCGATGCCGCCGCCAAGCGTCCGTGCGACCTCAAGGCCGTAGATCACACCCAGAGCGCCATCCAGCCAGCCGGCATGCGGCTGGGTCTCGACGTGGCTGCCGAGCAGCAGGTGCGGACCATCGCCGCGCGCACGCCCGATGACATTGCCGATGCCGTCGATCTCCGGATCGAGACCGGCCTCGGTCATGCGCGCCGCGAGCCAGTGGCGCGATTCGACATCCTCGGGCGAGTAGGTCGGCCGATGTACGCCGGTCTTGTACGCGCCGATCTTCGCCAGAGTGCGCAGGTCGCGAAGCAGTCGTTCACCACTGATATTGGGCATCCAGCCTCCGCAGGCCACCCCGATCGGGTCGGCCACTTAACGACAATCTGGCACGTATCGTGGTTCAGACGATCATGGTCGGCAAGGTGGCGTCCCGGCTGTTAGCACCTGCGCACTGGCCGCGATCCACGCGAGCGCCTGAACGACGGGGAGGCTGCTGCCGCTCACGGCGCAAGCGTCATGCCTTGCGGCCGGATCAAGCCGTCAGGCGTCGGCGTGAACCCGGACACCTTGTCGGACAGCGCCCATAGCCACTTCGCATGGTACAGCACGAGCTGCGGACGATCCGCGACATAGATGGCCACAAGCTGCCGATACAGCGCCTGGCGCTGGGCCACATCGGTGACGCCGCGCGCCCGCGCCAGCAGATTGTCGAATGCCGGATTGCAGTATTTGCCCCAGTTCAGGAAGCCGTCGCAGGCGAGCCAGATCGCGACGTTGCCATCCGGGTCCGGCCTGCCGCTCCAGATGACGATGGTAGCCTGGTAATTGCCTGCTCGCCCTGCGGCGATCAGCGCATTGGCCTCGGCCGATTGCAGCTTGATGTCGAACCCGGCCTCGGCCGCCATCGATTGGATCACCTGGCCGACCTGCTGCTCCACCGGGCTGTTGCCGATCAGGATGGTGAAGGTCGGATGCTCCTGTCCGGCGTCCTTGAGCAGGGACCTCGCCTTGGCCAGGTCACGCGCCGGCACGGGATAGTCGGGATCCCAATAGCGGCTGCTCGGCGCCTCGAACTGGTTCGATGGAATGAACTGGCCGTCGAACACCACCTGGTTCAGCACCGAGCGGTCCATCGCCGCTTCCAGTGCCGCTCGTACCCGGCCGTCCTTCAGCGGACTGTCCGGCGCAGCCAGGTTGATGCTCATCGAATAGTAAGCCAAGGCCGGCTCGCTGATCAGCGTCAGCTTCGGGTTCTTCTTGACGGTGGCCACATCGGTCGGTCCCAGCCGCTCCACCATATCGAGCTGCCCGGCCTGCAGGTTCACCAGTCGAACTGTCGTGTCGGGGATCGGCTGATACACGATGCGGTCCAGTTTGATCGCGGCAGCATTCCAGTAACCGGGAAAGCGATCGACCACGATGCGATCCTGCGCCACGCGCTCGCTGAGCTTGAATGGTCCGGCACAGGGCAGGTCGGGCGTCACGTCGCGACCCAGCGCTTTCGGCGAGATCATCATGCCGGCGCGATCCGCCAGCACGGCGACCAGCGGCGCGTAAGGCTGCGCCAGATGCAGCCGAACCGTGTGCGGATCGACGATTTCCACCGACGACACCGGCTTCAGCTCGCCCTTCCGCAAGCTTTCCGGTGCACTGCGGTAACGCTCCAGGTTGGCCTTCACCGCATCGGCGGTCATCGCCTCGCCGTCCTGGAACCTGACCCCGTCACGCAGCACCACAGTCAGCGCCAGGTTGTCCGGTGACCACGTCCACGACGTGGCAAGCTGCGGTACGAAATTGTTCTGCGCGTCGATGTCCACCAGCTTGTCGCACACCGCTGCGAATACCACGCGGCCGACGAAGCTGCCGCCGCGTGCCGGATCCAACGCGTCGGGATCCTCGTTGAGTCCGATGCGGAGCGTCGCCGCCGGCGCCGAACCGGCCAATATGAGCAGCCCAAGGCAAGCCGCAGCGACACGGCGCATGATGGCCTCCATGATTGATGGCCCGATGCTGCCGCAACGAGGCGTGCCCGGCCAGAGGTGACCTTGCCAGGCCCCGCTCATCAAGAGCGGACAGATTGCGCACCCTGGAGATTGCCGGGAACGCACCCTATCTGCACGTGCGCGACATCGAACATCCGGACCACAACACGGAAATGGAAAATAAATGTCCATCCAACTCGGCCAGATAGCGCCTGATTTCGAGCAGGACTCCACCGCAGGAAAAATTCGCTTTCATGATTGGCTTGGCAATTCCTGGGGCGTTCTGTTCAGCCACCCGAAGGATTACACGCCGGTGTGCACCACCGAGCTGGCCGAAGTGGCACGGTTGAAGCCGGAATGGGACGAGCGCAACGTAAAGCCCATCGGGTTGTCGGTCGATCCTGCCAACAGCCATGCCGGCTGGGCCAAGGATATCGAGGAGACCCAGGGCCAGGTACTGAATTTCCCGGTGATCGCCGATGCCGATCGCAGGGTTTCTGATCTCTACGGCATGGTGCATCCCGAAGCGGACCCATCCATCACCGTCCGTACCGTGTTCGTCATAGATCCCAACAAGAAGGTGCGGCTGATGCTGACCTACCCGCCCAGCACGGGACGCAACTTCGACGAAATCCTGCGGGTGATCGACAGCCTGCAACTCACCGACGCGCACAAGGTCGCTACGCCGGTGAACTGGACCGACGGGCAGCCGGTCATCATCGTGCCCAGCCTGTCGAACGAGGAGGCGAAGCGGCGTTTTCCCGGCGGCTGGAAGGAACTGAAGCCTTATCTCCGCATGGTCGAGCAGCCGCCACTGCCGAGATAGCTGCCCGTGAGCGGTAACCGGTCGCCACGGGTCGTCACCAGGCAGCCACTGTCATCGAACCTTCACAAATCTGCAATCTTACAGTCGCACCCTCGCCCTAGGTTCCGGCCCGACGGGAGACAAGACTCGGAGAGAAATTAATGAAAACTGCTATCACCGCTCTGGCCATCGGCCTGGCCGGCTTCGGAATTGCGCGCGCCGAGACCCAGATCACCGGCGCCGGCTCCACCTTTGCGGCACCGATCTATTCGAAATGGGGCGATGCATCGAGCGCCGCCACCGGTATCAAGCTGAACTACCAGGCGATCGGCTCGGGAGCCGGCATCAACCAGATCAACAACCGGACGGTGGACTTCGGCGCCTCCGACATGCCGGTGGCCGCCGACCAGCTCGCCGCCCACAAGCTGATGCAGTTCCCCACCGTGATCGGTGGCGTGGACATCATCGTCAACCTCCCGGACGTGAAGCCAAACGAACTGAAGCTCACGGGCGAGCTGCTGGCCGACATCTACCTCGGCAAAATCACCAAGTGGAACGACCCCAAGCTGGTCGAGATGAACCACGGCATAAAGCTGCCCAACCTGGCAATCGCACCGGTCTATCGTGCCGATGGCTCGGGCACGACCTTCGTCTACACCGACTATTTGTCGATGGTCAGCCCGGACTGGAAATCCAAGGTCGGCTCGTCCACCAGCGTGAAATGGGCGGCCGGCACCGGCGCCAAGGGTAGCGATGGCGTTTCCGGCACCGTGCACAACATCAAGGGTGGTATCGGCTACGTCGAAAGTGCGTACGCCGAGATGAACCACCTCACCACGACGCAGTTGCAGAACAAGGCCGGCAAGTTCGTCACGCCGACCATGGACAGCTACAAGGCGGCTGCCGCCAGCGCCGACTGGTCGAAGGTGCAGAACTTCGCCATCGACCTCAACGACCAGCCTGGCGACAACAGCTGGCCGATCGAGAGCGCCACATTCGTGCTGCTGCCGACCGATCCGAAGGACCCTAGTCAAAGCGCCGCAGTGAAGAAGTTCTTCGACTGGGGCTTTGCACACGGCAACGATATCGCCGTCCAACTGCTCTACATCCCGTTGCCGGAAGCCGTGCAGAACGCGGTACGGGCGGTCTGGCAGAAAGAAGTGCCAGGCACCATGTAATCGGCCGACCGTGCAGCAATCCGCCGTTCTGTCCGCCCAAACCAGCCGCCGGAGCTATCATGTCGGCGATGCGGTATTCGCAGCACTGGCGCGTGGCTCCGGCGCGTTCGTGCTGGTACTGCTTGGCAGCCTGATCCTGACACTGTTCTGGGGCGGACTGCCGGCATTTCGCCAGTTCGGCCCGGGCTTCATCGCCTCGACCGACTGGGACCCGGTACAGCAGGTATTCGGCGCCGCCGTCTCGATCTACGGCACGCTGGTCACCTCCGTGCTGGCGCTGGCGTTTGCCGTGCCGGTCGCATTCGGCATCGCCTTCTACCTCACCGAACTGGCGCCTGCATGGCTGCGCCGCCCGGTCGGCACCGCGATCGAACTGCTCGCCGCGGTGCCATCCATCATCTACGGCATGTGGGGTTTCTTCGTGATCGTCCCGATCATGTCGCAATATATCCAGCCCTTCGTCATCGACAGCCTGGATGGCATCCCGGTGCTGGAGGACCTGTTCGCCGGCCCGCCATTCGGCACCGGCATCTTCACCGCGTCGATCATCCTCGCGATCATGGTGGTGCCGTTCATCGCCGCCACCATGCGCGACGTGTTCGAAACCGTGCCGCCCGTCTACAAGGAATCCGCCTATGGCGTCGGCTGCACCACCTGGGAGGTGATGCGCTCGATCGTGCTGCCTTACACCCGCGTCTCGGTGGTCGGCGGCATCATGCTCGGCCTCGGCCGTGCGCTGGGTGAGACCATGGCGGTCACCTTCGTGATCGGCAACACCGACCGCATCGCCACCAGCCTGTTCGGTCCGGGCAACACCATCGCGTCCATTGTCGCACTCGAGTTTCCCGAAAGCCCCGCCGGCAGCCTCAAGCTTTCCTCATTGCTTGCCCTCGGCTTCATCCTGTTCGTGATCTCGTTCATCGTGCTGGCGATCTCGCGCCTGCTGCTGAAGCCGCGGCTGAAGGTCTGACGATGAGCGCAACCACCACCATGCGCACATTGCCGGGCCCGGCAAAGAACCAGGCGGTGTCACGCGCCCTCGGGCGGCGACGCTACCGGATGAACCGGTTGGTCAAGGTGCTCTGCGTGGCTGCGACAGTGCTCGGCATCCTGCTGCTGGCATCGATCCTGCTGACACTGGTCTGGCGCGGTGCCGCCGGGCTTTCGGTGTCGGTGTTCACCCAATCCACCCGGCCGCCAGGCTCCAATGGCGGCCTGCTCAACGCCATCGTCGGGACGCTGATCCAGACCGGCATCGGCACGCTGGTCGGCACGCCGATCGGCCTGATGGTGGGGACCTATCTCGCCGAGTACGGCCGCAACTCGGCGATGGCGAACGCCGTCCGCTTCGTCTCCGACGTGCTGCTGTCGGCTCCGTCGATCCTGATCGGGCTGTTCATCTACCAGCTTTGCGTAGAGCCGTTCGGCGGCTTCTCCGGCATCGCCGGCTGCCTGGCGCTCGCGGTCATCGTGATCCCCATCGTCGTGCGCACCACCGAGGACATGCTGCAGCTCATCGCGCCAAGCCTGCGCGAGGCCGCGGTGGCTCTCGGCGCGCCGAAGTGGAAGGTGATCGTGCTGATCTGCTATCGCGCGGCAAAGGATGGCATCGTGACGGGCATCCTGCTCGCGGTGGCACGCATTGCCGGCGAAACCGCGCCGCTGCTGTTCACCAGCCTGGGCAACCTCAACTGGTCGATCAGCCTCGCCCAGCCGATGGCAAGCCTGCCGGTCACCATCTATCAGTACGCCGGCTCTGCCTTCGAGGACTGGGTCCAGCTTGCCTGGGTCGGCGCCCTGTTGATCACCGTCGGCGTGCTGGCTACCAACATATTGGCGCGGGTCGCCCTGCGCGGCAGGAGAGCATCGTGAGCGAGGCAATGAGCCGAACCCAGGATCAGCAGGCCAATTTCGGTGGGATGCACGCACGTTCGAATTCCAACCTGAACGAGACGCGCATCTCGATCCGCAACCTGGATTTCTACTACGGCAGCAACCAGGCGCTGAAGCATATCAACCTGGATTTCCCGAACCGCCAGGTCACCGGCATGATCGGACCCTCCGGTTGCGGCAAGTCCACGTTGCTGCGCGTGCTGAACCGGATGTACGACCTGTACCCCGGCCAGCGCGCCACCGGCGAGGTGCTGATCGACGGCGAGAACATCATCGACCCATCCGTCGATCTGAACGCCCTGCGCGCGCGGATCGGCATGGTGTTCCAGAAGCCGACGCCATTTCCCATGACGATTTACGACAACATCGCGTTCGGCGTGAAACTGCACGAGAAGCTGTCGAAGGCGGAGATGGACGAGCGCGTGGAATGGTCGCTGACCCGCGGCGCGCTGTGGGGCGAGGTGAAGGACCGGCTGAACACCTCCGCCATGGGATTGTCGGGCGGCCAGCAGCAGCGGCTGTGCATCGCACGCACCATCGCGGTGCGCCCCGAGGTGATCCTGCTCGACGAACCGACCAGCGCGCTCGATCCGATCAGCACACTGAAGATCGAGGAGCTGATCGACGAATTGAAGAACGATTTCACCATCGCCATCGTCACGCACAACATGCAGCAGGCCGCGCGCTGCGCCGACCAGGTGGCGTTCTTCTACCTCGGCGAGATGGTGGAGGTCGCGCCCGCCGGGCAGATGTTCACCGCGCCCAAGGAACGCCGCACCCAGGAATACATCACCGGCCGCTTCGGCTGATCGCGGAGAGCAGCATGTCCGACACGCCGGATCACGTCGTCAAAAGCTACGACCAGGAGCTGAAACGGCTGCGCAACATGATGACGCAGATGGGCGGCATCGTGGAGAGCCAGGTCGCGCTCGCAGCTGAAGCGATCATGCATCGCGACGCCGCGTCCGCGACGCGCGTGGTGGAAGAAGACCCAAAGGTCGACGCGCTGGAGCGCGAAGTCGAGGCCTTTGTGATCCGCATGCTCGCGCTGCGCCAACCGGTGGCTGCCGACCTGCGGCATATCGTCGCCGCCCTGAAGATCACCGGCGACCTCGAGCGGATCGGCGACTACGCCGCCAACGTCGCCAAGCGTTCGATCGTGCTGGCGCAATTCTCGCTGCCTTACTCGCTGGCCGGCCTGGCGCACATGGCGGTGATGGTCCAGGGGCAGCTCAAATCGATCATCGACGCCCTTGGCGACAACGATGCCGACAAGGCAGTGGAGGTCTGGCGCTCCGATCAGGTGGTGGACGACATCTACAACGCGATCTTCCGCGAGCTGATCACCTACATGATGGAAGATCCGCGCAACATCACGCCGTGCACGCATCTGCTGTTCATCGCGAAAAACCTCGAACGCATCGGCGACCACGCCACCAACGTGGCAGAAAATCTGTATTATGCGGTGAAGGGTGAGTCGCTGCCGGATTCGCGGCCGAAGGGCGATACGTCCGCCTATGCCGTGGTGCGTCCGCGAGAATGATCCACGGGAGAAGCAGAATGCCTGACGGAGTTTCCAGTCTGTCCAAGCCCCTGGTCCTGGTAGTGGAGGACGAAGCCGCTCTCGTCACCATGCTGCGCTATAATTTGGAAAAGCAGGGCTTCCGTGTCGAGGAAGCCGCCGATGGCCAGGAGGCGTTGACCCGCATCGCCGAGACGCAACCCGACCTGGTTCTGCTCGACTGGATGCTGCCGCAAATGTCCGGACTGGAGGTCTGCCGCCAGATCAGGCGCCGCTCCGCAACACGCGATCTGCCGGTCATCATGGTCACCGCGCGCACCGAGGACCAGGACGCGGTGCGCGGCCTCAACACCGGCGCCGACGACTACATCACCAAGCCATTCACCATGGACGCGCTCCTGGCACGGATCAGAGCGTTGCTGCGCCGCTCGAATGCCCTGCCGGTGAAGGGGCAGCTTGCATTCCACGACATCACCATGGACCTTGCCGCGCATCGCGTGCAGCGCAACGGACGTCCGATCCATCTCGGGCCAACCGAGTTCCGGCTGCTGGAGTACTTCATGCAGCACCCACGCCGGGTGTTTTCCCGCGAGGAACTCCTGGACGCGGTCTGGGGCCCGGATATCCACGTCGAGCCGCGGACCGTGGATGTGCATATCCGCCGGCTGCGCAAGTCGATCAATGCGGCAGACGAGTTGGATATCGTGCGGACAGTGCGTGCGGCGGGTTACGCGCTGGATACCGAGCCGGTGTAGGCGGGCGCAGCCTGATCGCTACACCAGCTGCGTGAAGATCAGCACCAGCCCGACCACGGAAATCCCCCACAGACCGGTGCGCAGCCAGGGAATGCCGATCAGGTAAACCGGCGCGTAAATCAGCCGGGCCCAGAAGAACAGCTGCGCGCCCAGCGCCGTCGTGGCACTGGCCTTGCCGGTGACCTGTGCCACCAGGACCAGCGCGGCAAACAGCACAAGGCTCTCTGTTGCGGTGCGCCCGTTGGGCGCGGCCCGCCCAGCCCGCGAATTGCGGCAGGTCCCCACGGTTGCCGGCCAGGGCAGGCAGGCCGACCTGCAGCAGCGCGCCCAACACCGCGACGACCGCCTGGCCAAAGGTCAGTGCCGTCGCCCAGACCAGCAGCGTCAAATCGATCGACATGGTTATTCCCTCCCCTGGTTGCGCTCAGTCCTGTGCAAGCAGGGCCGCCTGCTCCGCCAGGCGGCGTGCCAGGTCGGTCGAAACCTGCTTCGCCAGTCTGGCATTTGCCTTGCGCCAGATCGGGATCGCCGCCTCCAGCCGCCTCACACCGGTCTCGGTCAGCCACACCATCCGGCGACGCTGATCGGTTTCGACCACGGCGATTTCGGCAAGCCCTTCGGCTTCCAAGGTGCGCAGGTTCCGCGACAGCGTTGACTGGTCCAACCCGGTGCGCTGCGCCAGGGCTCCCAGTGTGTCATCGTTCGCCACGGCGATCTGCGCCATCAAGCCGAGTTGCGCCACGGTCAGGCCGGCTTCCGCCAGCTCGCGATCGAGGAATTGGGTGATACGCCGCGCGGCCAATCGACTGTTGCAGCCGGCGCAGAGCTCCACCAGTACGCGGGCATCGTTGCGCAGGGTTTTCCGGGATTGTCGCGCGGGGCTCATGGGTATATGCATATACATAGGTTGCAGGCACATGGAAAGCGGGCCGATCGTGGATCAAGCAAACCGCGCGGGCGGCGCCAGATGACGTCGCTTGCGGTCAAGCGGGTTTACCAGCCGCCAGATCCCGGCGATGGAACGCGCATCCTGGTTGACCGGCTGTGGCCGCGCGGCATCGCCAGGGACAAGGCACGGATCGACCTCTGGCTCAAGGACATCGCGCCCAGCGATGCGCTGCGCAAACGCTTCCACGGCAAGCCGGATGACTGGGAAGTATTTCGTGCGGCGTATTTTGCCGAACTCGAGGGCGATGCCGCGCAGGCTGCCGCGCACAGCCTGCTCGAGCGCCTGCTCGAGGGTCCGGTTACTTTGCTCTACGCCGCACGCGAGGAGCACCGGAACAATGCCGTGGCGCTGAGGGCGTGGCTGGAACGGCGGATAAAACGGCGAGCTCGTCGCGCGACATAGGGCGACAGCACTGTCATTGCGAGGAGCGAAGCGACGCGGCAATCTCGCGCCAGCTTGGCCCGGTGCGCACGGCGGGGGATTGCCGCGTCGGATCGCTCCTTGTATCGAGAAATCGGCTGGTGATGGTAGCATTGCTGGCTCGATAGTGAAGCGGAGCCCGCAGGCTCCTGGGGCGAACAAGCCCGTTTGCGAGCGAGGTGCCCGCTTCGCTGGTCCGTCCATCCCGAACGGTCGAATGGGCCGCGCGTCGAGCCCGTATCAGCAAGGCCGGGAGCAGGACCGCATGTTTGTTGGGATCGATGTCTCGAAG
>DATAPW010000398.1:0-14325 GCA_036265005.1 Acetobacteraceae bacterium
TTTGTCCGAGAGTGGCGTCCCGTAGGGGACTCGAACCCCTGTTACCGCCGTGAGAGGCGAGAAACCGAGCTCGACATAAATGGTTGCCTGCCCCCGCAACCAATCGACAGGCTCAGGCGGGGGACCCCCGGTCCCAAAAGTGAGCACCCACCCGTCACAGTAGGTCGATTGCCAGGTTTCGCAGACCCGACTAGGAAGCTTTGCTTCCGATGTGAGGCCCCCTGCTGCAGGGAAATCGATCAATGATTCATCGGCAATCCCAGCCAGTTCGGTATAGGCGGCTCCAGGCCCCTGGACCCCACCAAAGGCATCGCCTTTGGAATCCATTTGTTCACGGCTGGGAGGGGGATAATATCGACCCCGACGACGTCGATATTATCCCCCTCCCAGCCGCAAACGGACGGGTTCTAAGGGCTACGCCCTTAGCGGGGGGCCAGGGGGCGGAGCCCCCGGTCTTGCTCACCAACACAAGGACACCCTGAGCCGTGCCGGCACTCCGCGCCGCGGTGTTCGACGCGTATGGCACGTTGCTGGACGTGCATGCGGCGATGGCACGGTATGCCGGGAGGCTGGGGCCGGACTGGCAGCGGATGAGTGCCGAATGGCGCGCCAAGCAGATCGAGTACACCTGGGTGCGCAGCATGGCGGGACCCGCGCATCACCGTGATTTCTGGTCGCTGACGAAAGAGGCGCTGGGCTATGTCGCAGCGCAGCATGGTATCGGCGATCCGGCGCTGCTGGCCGATGTGCTGGCGGCGTATCGTGTGCTGGACGCGTATCCGGAGGTGCCGGCGCTGCTGGAAGGACTGCGCGAACGGGGTGTGGCGCGGGCGATCCTGTCCAACGGCGAGCCTGGCATGCTGGAGGATGCGGTGCGATCGGCGGGCATCGCGGGGCTGCTGGACGATGTGCTCAGCGTAGAGGCGGTGGGCGTATTCAAGCCGGATCCCCGGGTTTACCGGCTGGTGACGGACCGGTTCGGTGTGGCGGCGGGTGCGGTCGGGTTCTTTTCGTCCAATCCGTGGGATGCATTCGGGGCGCTCGCGTTCGGCTTCCGGGTGTTCTGGATCAACCGAGCCGGCGCGCCGGACGAATATGGACTGCGCGGCGCTGTCACTGAACTGAGGGACCTCGCCGTCGTCCCCGCCGCGCTCACGTGACCCCCGCCGGGCGGATCGCCGCCGCGATCGACCTGCTGACCGCCATCGAAGCCGCGCCAACACGGCCCGCCGATGCTGTTGCCAACGACTTCTTTCGTGGTCGGCGGTTCATCGGCAGCGGCGATCGCCGGGTGGTGTCGGATCGCGTCTGGCGGGTCCTGCGCACCTGGCGTCGCCTGGCCTGGTGGCTGACGGACAAGCCGACGCCGCGCCTCCTGGCCGCAGCCTCGCTGCTGCTGGAGGGCGGATCGTTGGCGGACGTGATGTCGGCCTTTACCGGTGGCCAGTTCGCACCCGCGGTGCTGGCGCCGTCGGAGCAGGCATCGCTGCGGCGCCTCCAGGGCCGCACGCTGGACCACGCCTCGATGTCCGTCGCTGTGCGGCTGGAACTGCCGGACTGGCTGGTGCCGCATTTGTCCGGGCGCTACGATGCGGCCGACCTCGCCGCCCTGCTGCAACCGGCGCCGCTCGACCTGCGCGTCAACCTGCTGAAGGGCACGCGAGACGATGCGCAAACGGCCCTGGCTGTCGAGGGCCTGGAGGCGACGGCGACCTTGTTTTCCCCGTGGGGCCTGCGCATCGAGGGCCGCAAGCAGGTCACCACCGGCGCGGCGTTCCGCTCGGGGCTGGTGGAGATCCAGGACGAAGGCAGCCAGCTTGTTGCCCTGCTGGTCGGTGCGCAGCCTGGGATGCGCGTTGCCGACTGGTGCGCCGGGGCCGGCGGCAAGACCCTGGCCCTTGCGATGGTGATGCAGAATCGCGGGCAACTGCTGGCCTGCGACGTGTCCGCCGCACGGCTGGACGGCGCGGTCCGCCGCCTGCGCCGAGCCGGTGTGCACAACGTGGAGCGGCATCTGATCGAGCCCGGCGACAAATGGGCCAAGCGCCGCGCGGGCAGCTTCGACCGCGTGCTGGTGGACGCGCCCTGCACCGGCACCGGCACCTGGCGGCGCAATCCCGATGCGCGGCTGCGTCTGACCGAAACCGACCTGGCGGAGTTGCTGCCGAAGCAGGCGACAATCATGGACCAGGCCGCCTCGCTGGTTCGCACGGGCGGCCGTTTGGTTTACGCTACCTGTTCCCTGCTCTCCGAGGAGAACGAGGATCAGGTGACCGCATTCCTCGACCGCCACCCCGGCTTCGCCCTGGTCCCGCTCGTGCGCGCCTGGCCGGGTGCGCCGCCAAATTCGGGCGATACATTGTCACTGACCCCGGCCCGCCATGGCACCGATGGGTTTTTCGGCGCCGTACTGGAGCGGCGCGCGTGATCAGCATCCGTCGCGCCCGGCCCTCCGACGCCATTGCCATCGGCGCGGTGCACGTGGCGGCCTGGCGCAGCACCTATCCCGGCATCCTGCCCGATCGCTTCCTCGCGCGGCTGTCGGTTCCGCGCCAGGCGGCGCACTACGATGCGGCGATCCGCTCCTCCACCACCGGCGTGTTCGTCGCGGCCGCCTCGGGGACCGACGTGCCGCCGGGCAGCGGCTCGCGCATCGTCGGCTTCGCCACCGCCGGCCGCGCGCGGATATCGGAGGTCGGCGGGCGGCGCCTGGCGGAAGGCGAGGTGGAGACGCTCTACGTGCTGGACGACTGGCGCGACCGCGGGGTGGGCCGCAAACTGATGCGCGCCGCCGCCGCGCATTTGGCCGAGACCGGTTGCAGGTCTTGTTTCGTCTGGGTGCTGCGGGAGAACCCCAGCCGCTGGTTCTACCAACGCCTCGGCGGTAAGCCGGTTGCCGAGGCGATGATCCAGTTCGCTGGCCAGAAGGTGCCGCAGACCGCGTTCGTCTGGGACCCGATCGAGCGGCTGCTGGCGGCTTCGCCCCAGGCTTCATAACGGCAGCCGGCCTCGGCGCGGCGATGTAGGGGCGGAAAAGCGAAGCACATTCCGCCACCGCCCTGAGAGAATGCGCTTCGCTTTTCCGCCCTAGGTCGCAGGATGCAGTTGCTTGCGCGACCATGATGACAGGGTGGAAGGTGCCCTGAACGAGACCAGGGGAAACGCCATGCAGACCAGCCAGACCCGTATCCTGACCACCCACACGGGTAGCCTGCCGCGCCCGCAATCGCTGGTACAGCTCTACATGCGCAAGAACCGCGGCGAAGCGGTGGACGCGGAACTCGCCGCAGCCGGCCGAGCCGCGCTGGACCATGTCGTGCGCAAGCAGGGCGAAGCCGGCATCGACATCGGCAACAACGGCGAACAGCAACGCGAAGCGTTCTTCCTATACGTCCGCTCCCGCATGAGCGGCTTCGGTGGCGCCTGGACGCGCCTGCCGCGCGCGGACGTCGAACGCTACCCGGACTACCGCGACGCCATGGCGCGCGAGCAGCAGCATGCGCAACAGGTATCCAGCCGTGCGGAAATCCCCACCGCGATCGGCGAAGTGCGCTACCTCGACCGCGCCGCGATCGAGAGCGAATGCAGCGACTTTCGCGCCGCGCTCGACACCCAGGACAACCCGTTCGTCGAACCGTTCCTCACCGCGCCATCACCCGGCATCGTGGCCGCGGCGTTGCGCAACGACTACTACCCAAGCGAGACCGCCTACCTCGAAGCGCTCGGCGAAGCACTGCGCGTGGAATATGAAGCCATCGTCAACCACGGCTTCCTGCTGCAGCTCGACTGCCCCGACCTGGCGATGGAACGCCACATCTCCTACCAGCACCAGCCGCTCGGTGACTTCCTCGGGTTTGTCGATCGCGTCGTCGCCACCATCAACGCGGCCCTCGTCAACGTTCCGCGTGATCGCGTCCGCCTGCATGCATGCTGGGGCAACTACGAAGGTCCGCACGACTGCGACGTCGAGCTGCACGAGATCATGCCGACACTGCGCAAGCTGAACGTCGGTGGCTTCGTGCTGCCATTCGCCAACCCACGACATGCGCACGAACACGCCGTGCTGAAGGACTTCCCGCTCGATCCCGACCAGATCGTCGTCGCCGGCGTAATCGACTCCGTCACCAACTTCATCGAACACCCGAAGACTATCGCGGATCGCATCGAGCGCGTTGCCGAAGCGGTCGGCGATCCCGCACGCGTGCTCGCCGGCACCGATTGCGGGTTCGACACGTCTGCCGGACAGCGCCGTGTCGCCGAGGACATCGTGTGGGCGAAGCTCGCGGCGCTGAGTGAAGGTGCGCGGATCGCGTCGGAGCGGCTGTTCTAGGGCAAATTCGCGGTGGTCGGAGGATGCTGGCAGCGATGGGTATCGCTGCGCTCGATCCTGCGCGACCACATCACCACGCCGGCGATACCAACCATCTCATGAGCGACGCAGCGCCGGCCGGCCCGCCATCGCGAAGAGGAACGTCGGATCGATTGGTGCAACCGCAACGGTGCGAGGCCCGCGCAGCGCCGACAATATCGGCCGCTCGATGCAGCGGAAGCTGATCAACGCCCAGACGATGGCCGCCAGCAGTTCAACGACAAGCAAGGCCACATGGTTCAACGGCGCAGGCGAGGCGGACAGCCGCAGCCATACCTGCACGACGGCGCCAAGGACCAGGATGTGCGACAGGTACAGGGAATAGGAGGCGTCCCCGATCGCTACCAGCGGCGGCGAGAAGCGCGCGCCACCGCGCTCGATGCCGATCACCCCGGCGACCAGCAACGCGGCCGACGGTCCATAAACAATCGTGCGCGACCACCATGCGAATGGCACGCCGAACATATCGAGGCACGCAGAACCGAGGATGAAGCCGCAGCCGCCGAGGACCAGGCAGACCAGCCCGGCCTTGCCACCCAGTTCGGCCAGGAACAACGCGACCGCGCATCCCATGATGAATTCCAGGATCAGCGGCGAGAACACCAGCGCCAAAACGGGTTGTTCGATGTTGAGCGCTAGATTGCCCGCTACCACGGCAATCGCCCACGCGCCCAGCACATAGGCCAGTTGCGACTGGCGTAGCCAGCGGAGCAACACCGCGAACACCGCATAGAAGAAGAGCTCGAACACCAGCGTCCACGAGACGAACAGCAGTGGTGTGCCGCTCTGCGGCAGCAACAGGAGCGACAGCAGCAGATCGGGCCGGCCGTGCGTCTTGTTCACCATGCCGGGCGCAGCCAGGTACACCGCCAGCAGGCCGAAGAAGTACACCCAGTAGGTCGGGTAGATGCGGAAGAAGCGCAGCCGCAGGAAACGCGATGCGTAACCCGGGCGGCCGAATTTGCCGAGCGAGATTGTGGTGACGATGAACCCGCTGATGACGAAGAACAGATCGACGCCGGACATGCCGTAGATCGCCTGCGACGGCATCACCGGCGCGCCCGGCATTTTCTGTTCGAACAACTGCAGGTGGTAGAATACGACCAACAGGGCAGCAACGGCACGGAGGCACTGAATTCCCGCGAATTTGCGACGCACGTATATCACCTCGACTGATAACTATTACCTCGATTGAAATCGGACGCTGAGATCCTGCTGGGCGGCAACCGCGATTGGGTGACTCCAGGCCGGCTCGAATGGATCGGCCCATTTGCCGTCGAGCGACCGTTGCCGCAAGTGCCACAACGTGCCAAGCGCCGCGCCGAGGAACAGCGACGTGAACGGACCTTCCAGAAGCGCCAGCACGGAACCGTAGCCCAGATCGAACGCCAGGATGGCGAGCGCCGCGATCGCATAGCGCCGCATCTGGCTTGGCACCGTAAGGGCCTCGTAGTTCATCCAGCCGAGATACAGCAGCGCCGGGATGCCGAAATTGCCGTACATGAAGATGAACAGGTTATCGGACGGATTGGAGAAATCCTGCGCGAAGAACCGCATCGCGCCGCTCAATCCGCCGAGGCCGGTGGCGAACGGGAAGATGTCGTTGTTGGAGATCCAGCGCCACGCATCGGGCCAGGTGGACGTGATGCGCATGCCGAAGCTCGCCAGGCTGAACACGCCGCCGCCGGTCGGCATCAGCAATCCCGACGTGCCAATCGGCAACATGATCATGAGCAGGGTCATGGCGACGCAGGCAGTGCACAGCATCGCATACCAGGTGCGTCGCGGCAGGCAGAAAATAGCGGCGACCGCGATGTACGCCAGCAGCGCGCCTTTCTGTGTGGTCAGGAATATCGCGCCGCCGGTCGCCGCCAGTACCAGAGCCCGTAACACGAAGCGGCATCGCTGGGTGATCACGAAGGCCAGAACCGGCAGCAGCGCCGCGGCATCGATCGAGCTGCGGGTGAAACCGGCGACGCGCTTGTCCTCACCCGAGGTGATGTCCCAGCCGCGCGAAACATCGACCTTCAGCCCGCCGACCGTGGTTTCCATGCCGCTCCACGGGTAGGTCAGCACGAACTTGTCGAGATACAGACCGACCAGCGAGACGAGCCAGAGCAGCGCCAGCAGTCGCATGAGTTTCGGGGCCGGTTCGGTCAGCGCCGAGGACAGGATGAAGCCGAACAGGAGGGGCAGGAGGAACTTCGCTCCATATACGGGGGGGACGAGCGAGTGAAAGTTCAGGTAGCCCACACTGCCATGCACGGCGACGATGATGGCGAAGACCCAGTATGCCGGATGAATCGCGCCGCGCATGTACTGTCGGATGAACAGCAATACGAGCGGCACGATCAGCAGGAAGTCGCGGACGAAGATCGCATCGTCCTTGCCGATCGCGTTCAGTCCGTAGCGCAACGGCGCCTCGAATGCATAGACCAGCACGAAAAGCGTGGCGGCCAGCAGGAAGAGTTTACGCATCACGCCTCCGCGACCGAATTAAGGACGCAATCAATCCCGCCGCCGTCCTGCCCTCTCTCGGGGGGCAGCTGCGGCTTCGGGTTCTAGGCACGGGAATGGGGCCTTGCGGTGGCCGGTGCCAATCAACACTCGGGTACCTGCGCGCTGCCACCCGTCATTCGCGCTGCCACCCGTCATTGGCGCTCTTCCGCACGTCGTCGCACTCTCCCATCCGCTACTATCACCGTTCCCCCGGCATTCTCGCTGTCCCCCCTGTCATTTTCGCGAGGGAGAGAATCCAGTTCGGTCATACAATGTTCACGCGGCCTGGATACTCCCCTTCGCGGGGACGACGATTTGGGCCGAATCCGGTGCTCCGACGGTCCATTGCCGGTGCCATTGGCATGATCGTGAGTTTGCCTGCATCGTAAGCCAACACAGCCCAGTCAGGGGACATCGTGGTTGCTACTCCGCATGAATATGATTTCGTCATAGTCGGCGCCGGTTCGGCCGGCTGCGTGCTGGCAAACCGGCTCACGGCGGACGGCAAGTCCACCGTGCTGTTGCTGGAGGCGGGTGGCAAGGATCGCGACCCCTGGATTCACATTCCCGCCGGCTTCTATCGCAACATCTACAATCCGAAGGTGGCGTGGTATTTCGAATCCGAACCGGTGCCGGAATTCAACAACCGACGCATCCCGCTGCCGCGTGGCAAAGTGCTGGGCGGATCTTCCTCGATCAACGGCCTGATCTACATCCGTGGCCAGAAACAGGACTTCGACCTTTGGCGCCAGCTTGGGAACACCGGGTGGTCGTATGACGATGTGCTACCGTATTTCCGCAAGGCAGAGGACCAGGAGCACGGCGCGGACGAATTTCACGGCAAGGGTGGGCCGCTCGCAGTGTCCGACCTGCGCACCGACCATCCGTTGCACGACGCATTCGTCGCCGGTGCGAAAGAGGCGGGATATCCGTACAACGCCGACTTCAACGGCGCCGAACAGGAAGGCGTCGGTCCGTTGCAGCTTACCGTGCGCAATCGGCGACGCTGTTCTGCTGCGGCCGGCTACCTCAAGCCGGTGATGAACCGGTCCAACCTCACAGTGGAGGTCCGCGCCCTGGCGCACCGTGTCCTGATCGAGGGCAGGCGTGCCGTCGGCGTCGAGTTCAGGCGTGACGGCGTGGTCCATCAGGTGCGTGCCCGCCGGGAAGTGTTGCTGGCGGGCGGCGCGATCAACTCACCGCAACTGCTGCAGCTATCCGGTATCGGTCCGGGCACGCTCCTGCAGCAGCACGGCGTTCCGGTGGTGCATGACCTGCCCGGCGTCGGCGAGAACCTGCAGGACCATTGCGGCGGTCGCATCATCTATCGCTGCGTACCGGGCGTCTGCACGATGAACGAGATCTACCACAACTGGCTGCGGCGCATTCAGCACGGGATGCAGTACGTTCTGTCGATGAGGGGCGCTCTGATGACCGGCGCGGGGCCGATGGGACTGTTCGTCCGGACGCGTCCTGAACTGGCGTCACCGGACGTGCAGTACCAGTTCCTCGCCGGCAGCGCGGAAAAGACCGGTGACGCCATGCACCGCTTTCCGGGCTGCACGCTGGTTGCGATCCCATGTCGGCCGGAAAGCCGCGGCTGGCTGCGCATCACCTCACCGGATCCCGCGAAGCCGCCGGCGATCCAGCCGAACTACCTGGCGACGCAGCGCGACAAGGACACCATGGTGGAGGGGCTGAAAGTATCGCGCCGCATCTTCGGCACGCCGGCAATGCGCAACTATGTCACCGAGGAATACCTCCCGGGCCCACAGGCGACATCGGACGAGGACCTGCTGAACCACGTCCGCGCGACCGCCGGAACGACATTCCACCAGACCAGCACCTGCATGATGGGACCTGGTCCGATGGCGGTGGTCGATGCCTCGCTGCGGGTGACGGGCATCGAACGGCTGCGGGTGATCGATGCCTCGATCATGCCCACGGTGGTGTCGGGCAACACCAACGCGACGGCAATCATGATCGGCGAGAAGGGTGCGGACATGATCCTGCACGCGGCATAGCGCCTCGGGCGTTGTTCCGGACGCAGAAAGGGCGGCGCTGGGCCGGCCCTGGTGCCTCGCTGCCGCGACCAGATGGTTTAGCTCCGTTGCCCTGGTTCTGGTTCGTCTGGAACAGCGAGACGGCGCGGTGCTGGTCGCGAATGTGCCGGTCGTCCCGGTACCCGGGTTCGCCATCGCGCTGGGATTCTGCTGCACCGGAGCCGCGGCGATCACGCCAGGGAGTTCGGCGAGATAGCTGTTCACCACCGGGCGCGGGCCGCCGTCGGCGAATGCCGAGCCGAAGCCGATGCCAAGCAGCACTGTGGCAGTGGCGAGCATGATGGTCTCCCCAATGGTCTTCCTGGGTTCGGTCCCGTTGCTGGCGGGTCATTTGGAACCGATCGCCGGCGCCCAGGCCAGACGCTCTGCCCATCTTGCGGCGGCGGCGGGATAGTCCTATTGACCGGAAGAGATAATCCTGTGTTTCCCGACAAGATCTCTGCGCTAAACGGCGAAATGATGGACTTGATAGGCGCGCTGCGCAGCTTCATCCGAGTGGTCGAGACGGGCTCGTTTTCAGCGGTCGCGCGCGAAAGCCAGTCCAGCCAATCCGCCGTGACCCGGCAGATCGCCCAGCTCGAGCAGCATTTTGCGGCACGGCTGTTCCATCGGACGACGCGGCGGCTCAGCCTGACCGACGATGGCCAGGGCTTGCTGACGCACGCGCGGCAATTGGTGGAAGCGGCCGACGAGATGGAGGAAGCGCTCGGGCGGCAGAGTTCCTCCCCCACCGGGCTGGTTCGGCTGGGGACGTCGGTCGCCGGCGGATTGTTCCTGGCACCTCGGTTGCCGGTGCTGCTGGAGCGCTATCCTGGCCTGAAGGTCGAAATGGTGCTGCGCGATCAGTTCACCGACATGGTGGAGGACCGGCTCGATCTGGCGCTGCGTTCGGGCGAGATCACCGACGCCTCGCTGGTGGTCCGCCGGGTCAGCCAGCTTGGCCGCGCCGTGGTGGCGGCGCCGACCTACCTCGAGCGCCATGGCGCCCCGTCGGTGCCGGACGATCTGGCTGCACATGCCTGCCTGCTGCATGATTCGGGCGTCGATGCCAGCGAGTGGCGTTTCACCGGGCCGGACGGTCCGCTGAGCGTTCGGGTTTCCGGGGCATTCATTGCCAACGACAGCGCAGCGGTGCTCCTGGCGGCGCGGTCGGGCCACGGCATCGCGCTGCTGCCGGAGATCCAGATCATCGATGACCTCCGCGCCGGCCGGCTGTATCGGCTGCTCAACGACTACCCATCCCAGCTGGTGCCGGTGTTCATCGTCTATCCGTCCCGCCGCAACCTGGCGCCGCGGACCCGCGTGGTGATGGATTACCTGGTGGAGCAGACGCGGGAGATTGCCGCGCTGCTTGCGGCGGGCGCCGAGGTGCTGACGTGACCGAGGAGGCCACGACGGCAGCCTCGGCCCACAGGCTGGACCAGAGTGGTCAGCCGCCGACGCCCTCTGCCGGCGGGAACAGCCACGTCCCGGTGCTATGCCGGGTGACGAAGGTGTGGATCGCGGGCGCCTGCGTGGCGAGCTTGCCGGAGCTTGGCTGGCCGGCGACGGTCGGCTGCTGGCCGGCCATCAAGGTGAACTGCGTGTTGGCCGAGGCGCCGTCGCCATCGCCGGCATAGGCGCTGCCGATGATGCTGACCGCGGCGGCGGCGGCGAGAAGCAGTGTCTTCATGAGGTGTCTCCTTGCAAGGACCCGCCACGATGCGGCGTCCTGGCGTGAGAACCTTCGTTCGCCGCGGTCTAATCCTTGCGTCCGGCGCAGTGCTGCCGGTCGCGACGAGGGGGAATAAGCCTGTGTCCGGTTATGGGCGGTTGTTCGGGCGCGTCCCGGCGATCCGCTGCGGCGCTCTACTTCTGGTGATGGCCGGAACGAGCCCGGCCACGACGGTGGAGCGACTGTGCACGATCGGTTGGACAGTTCAGCGAAAGCCGGCCCGCAAGTCGTCCAGCATTTTGTGGGGCGTTGGCGCGAACGGATTGACGACGGTGACACCGCCCCAGGTGAAGCCGTCTTGTATGTCCTCCGACAGAAGCGCACGACAACCGGCTTCGGAGGCAGCCGCGAGAATGACTGCGTCCCAGGTCGCCAGATGATGATCGACAGCAATGCCGAATGCCCGGCCCAATACTGTTTCGGTCGTTGGAATCATCAGATAGCTGTCCTGCCAGATCGCTGCTGCACGTCGCGCATCGATCGGGTCACGGCGCGCTTTGCGCACAAGCACATTGAACAACTCGCCAATCACCTGAGCGGGCACGACAAGCAACGACGGCGGGATGGTGCTGATAAGGTTTTTTGCCCGCTCTTGTCTGCCGGCTCCTCGCAGGCCCTCGGCAGAAACCAGGACGTTTGTATCGAGCGCGGCTAGCAGTCGTGGAGCTCCTCGCGGGTCCAAGGCCCGATCTCGATCGCAGCTTGGCTGTTGAGGTGGTCAAGCAAGCGTCGCTTTGCGTCCTCGCTTCCCTTGCCAGAGGCTGGGACGATGCGCGCGATCGGACGACCGTGGGACGTTACGGTATAGCTGTCACCCTGCGCGACTTCGCGGAGAATGCGCGAGAAACTGCGGTTGGCCTCGGTTGCCTGAATGACTTTTTCCATGGGCTGTTGTATGTAGTGATTTTCACTACATAAGGCTCGCCTGGACCAATCGCAAGCAAGGCTTGCCACGTGCGCTGCGTCATGGTCCAAGCGCCAGGATCACGCAGCACCCGGAACGCACATGCCCGATTCCCTGCCTGATCCAGCCACCACCGCTGCACTCGCCGCTGAACGCGTGCTGATCCTCGACTTTGGCAGCCAGGTGACGCAGCTCATCGCGCGCCGCCTGCGCGAGTCCGGTGTCTATTGCGAAATTTGGCCGTTCAACGCCGATCCCGCGCGCATCGCCGCCTGGCGCCCGCGCGGGGTCATCCTGTCCGGTGGACCGGCCTCGGTACACGAGGCGGCAGCCCCACTCGCCCCGCCATCAGTATTCACTCTCGGCGCCCCGGTGCTGGGCATCTGCTACGGTGAACAGTTGCTGTGTCAGCAGCTTGGCGGCGAGGTACTCGGCTCGGACCACCGGGAATTCGGCCGCGCCTTCGTGGACGTGACCGATGACTGCGCGCTATTCCACGGCGTCTGGCCCAAAGGGGCGCGCGAGCAGGTATGGATGAGCCACGGCGACCGGGTGACTCGGCTGCCGCCGGGGTTCCGGGTGGTGGCGGTCAGCGACGGTGCGCCGTTCGCCGCCATCGCCGACGACGCGCGGAAATTCTACGGCGTGCAGTTCCACCCGGAGGTGATGCACACGCCGCATGGCGCTGCCCTGCTGCGCAATTTCACCCATGGCGTACTCGGCCTGTCCGGCACCTGGACCATGGCGGGCTTCCGCGCCACCGAGATTGCCCGGATCCGTGCGGAGGTCGGGCAGGGCAGGGTGATCTGCGGCCTGTCCGGCGGGGTGGATTCCTCGGTTGCCGCGGTGCTGATCCATGAGGCGATCGGCGACCAGCTTACCTGCATCTTTGTCGATCACGGCCTGCTGCGGCAGGGCGAGGCGGACGAGGTAGTGGCCACGTTCCGCGATCGGTTCAACATCCGCCTGGTGCATTCAGACGCATCGGAGTTGTTCCTGGGTGCGCTGGAGGGCGTCACCGATCCGGAACAGAAGCGCAAGACGATTGGCCGGCTGTTCATCGAAGTGTTCGATGAAGAGGCCCGCAAGCTGGGGGGCGCCGACTACCTGGCGCAGGGCACGCTGTACCCCGACGTGATCGAAAGCGTCAGCTTCACCGGCGGCCCGTCGGTCACCATCAAGTCTCACCACAATGTCGGCGGCTTGCCGGAGCGCATGAAGCTGAAGCTGATCGAGCCGTTGCGCGAGCTGTTCAAGGATGAGGTGCGTGCATTAGGACGCGAGCTCGGCATTCCGGAGAATATCGTCGGCCGGCATCCATTTCCCGGGCCCGGACTGGCGATCCGCATTCCCGGTGCGATCACGCGGGAGCGGCTCGACCTGCTGCGCAAGGCGGATGCGATCTACCTGGAGGAAATCCGCGCAGCCGGGCTGTACGACGCGATCTGGCAGGCGTTCGCCGTCCTGCTGCCGGTGCGCACCGTCGGCGTGATGGGCGACGGGCGGACCTACGACCACGCCTGCGCGCTGCGTGCGGTCACCTCGACCGACGGGATGACGGCGGATGTCTACCCGTTCGATGCGGGATTCCTGGCGCGCGTTGCGGGCCGCATTGTCAACGAGGTGCGCGGCATCAACCGGGTGACCTACGACATCACCAGCAAGCCGCCCGGGACGATCGAGTGGGAGTGAGGGAGATTACTCAGAGAGAAAGATTCGCCTACAAAAGTTGGGGGTTGCGGCTGGCGAACCCGCGGCGCAGCCAGCCCTTGTTCGCTTCGTTTGGGTCCTCGTTCGGGACGTTCGCCTTCGCCAGGCCGTCGCCCATAACTGTGTGAACGTCATCGCGCCACGGGAAGAGATTGTGCAGCGCTTCATGGAAAGCGATGAAGCCGTACTGCCGCAAATGAAGCGGTCCGCTCGCACGAGTCCGGTACAGTTCTGTGCCCGACGTGGAATGGTGCGAGTGGGTATGTCCGCCTGCGTTAGCGTCGATATGGAGGTTCGGCCATGTCATCTTTAGGTATGAACTGCTGCTATCCTCGACAAAGTGCATAACCAGATTGTCGCTTTCTGCGCCCGCGCCCCACGAGACGTTCACGGTGTCATTCGTGTCAACGAAGGCGAGTCCGAGAACACGTTCGATGTGCGTTTGAATCGCTGACATCTCGTGCGAACCGGAGCTTCGGCGATCGACGAGCTTGACAGTATAGATTGCCATCCTTCTCTCCTCCTGAATACCGCGATACCTGCCGCAGGGGCTCCTTGGCGCGGGCGCGCCATCCGGGCCTCGCGTTCGCGCCCCAAGCTGCTTCTCTGATTGTGAACCTAATTGGGCGAAGTCATGCGGGCCCACAAGCGAGCTTTTGTCGCTCGCCTCATGAGCGAAAGTTGGGCGTCTGCCGCCGCCAGAGCTGACCAAATCGACCTCATATACTGGCCGAGTTGAACCGGCCCGCGCAGGGCGATCGCCTCGATCGCCTCAAGATGTGCGCCTCGGACGCGTGCCGCTGGATCTTCTATGATCGATCAAAACCAGGAAACCGGCGCTGGTGCTCATCCGTGCTCTGCGGCAACCGGGAGAAGACGCGCAGCTATCGTGGCAGCGGGCGGCTTCGGACGATTAAACCAATGAACGTCGTGGATGCCCGGCGACATTGGTACTCGTTCGTCCGCATCCGGCGGCTCCCGCAACTGTGGCCGCAAGGGGGTTGTACCCACTCCCAGTGACCGCGCTCCAATACCGTCATGGCAGGGCTTCATCCCTTTCGTTGCA
>DATAPW010000399.1:0-3745 GCA_036265005.1 Acetobacteraceae bacterium
GTCTTCTGCGGATGCAACACCAACCTGCAGGCCCCAAATCGGGCCTCCAGAGCGTTCCACAGTGCCCGAGCCTCTTCCTCACTGCGGCAATGGCAGATAAGATCGTCCGCGTCTCATGCATCCCCTCATTTCGTCATGGAAAAAGCTGCGTCAAACGCGCCGGCGGTTAATACAGCTTCGTTGAACTTGCGGATGAGCGGCAAAAGTCGGTGCTCTGGCATGTTTGGGATCAGGTCGTACAGCATGCAGCCTTGGCGGAATAGGGAATGGGTCCGTTTTGTGCTGGTATTGGATTTGAGCACACGGTCCATCCCAAGACTTTCGCCGACGGCGCCCAGCAGCGTCAGCAGCGCGGTGGCAAAAGCGCTGATCAGCAGCAGCCGGTCGCGGCGCATTGGCTCGCCGATGCGCGTGGCAGACAGCCCTCCACTGGCTTTCCACCGGCTTGCGCCGGCGGAACCTTTGCCACTGTCGCCCATGCCGAACTGCAAATCTTTGGTATCGCGGAAGCTGGGCTCGATATCCCATAGAAGACACCGCTGATAATTTGACACGAATCGGCGAGCCGCCGAGACTCGGTATTCAAGCGCTGTGCGCCTTGGTGCGCTGGCTTGGATCACGAGATGAACGATTGGCTGTCCCGTCCGGTCTGGGAGACGTTGCCACCCGAACGGCAGCACGGCCTGGTGCGCACCCTCGGCCATATGGCGATACGCCAGATCCGCAGCGCGTCGACCGCACATCAGGTGACCGTCGGGGAGATCGCCAATGATGACCGAACCGGATCTCATGCCGCGGCCGCTGTGCGGGCTGTCGGAGAAAATCTCTCGCCGGCATCGTGAGAGACTGGCCATCGTCTACATCCGTCAGTCGACAGTTCAGCAAGTCGAACGTCACCAGGAATCGACACGGCTGCAATACGCTTTGGTCGATCGCGCCTTCCATCTCGGCTGGGCTCGCGAGAGCATAGTCGTCGTCGATGACGATCTCGGCCGTTCGGGCACGAGCATCGAAGGCCGGCTCGGCTTTCAACGGCTGGTGGCGGAGGTCGGACTGGGCAACGTCGGACTGGTCCTCGGGGTGGAGATGTCGCGTCTGGCCCGATCGAACCGGGACTGGCATCAACTTCTAGAAATTTGCTCGTTGTTCGACACGCTCATTGCGGATTGTGATGGCGTGTACGATCCTGCCAACTTCAACGATAGGCTGTTGCTCGGGCTGAAGGGGACAATGTCGGAAGCGGAGCTGCATATTCTCAAGGCGCGGATGCTGGAAGGGCGGCGTTCCAAGGCGCGGCGGGGCGAACTCGGTAAGCCGCTGCCGATGGGGTATCGGCGTCATCCGTCAGGCGAGGTGGCGCTTGATCCCGATGAGCAGGCTCAGGGTACGATAAGGCTGGTATTCGAGCTGTTCCAGCGGTTGCGGACCGTCGGCAAGGTGCTGTGTTATCTGGTCGAGCACGACATCCGGATGCCCGTGCGCACCCCCGGCGGCCCTGGCAAGGGGGCGCTCGAATGGCGCCGAGCCAACCGGCCCACGCTGCATAACCTGTTTGGCAATCCAATCTATGCCGGCATCTACGCCTATGGCGTGCGTGCGACAGATCGGCGACGGCAGAAGCCGGGACGCCCTGGCACCGGGCGGCGTCCGCCGCGTGCCGGCGAAGCCGAGGTGTTCCTGCCCGATCGGGTCCCGGCCTACATCACCCGCGAGCAGTTCGAGCGCAATCAGGTGCAGCTTCGCGCCAATCGCACGGATCGGACCGGTGCGCCACGCGCCGGCACGGCGCTGATGTCGGGCATGCTGGTGTGCGGCCAGTGCGGATTGCGCATGACGGCGGATTACAACAATGACGGCCACGCGGCGCGATACCTGTGCGCCGGCCAGCACTCGAGCTACGGCGAGCCATTCTGTCAGTCGCTGAAGGCCGCACCCGTTGACGCCCAAGTAACGTCGCTGATCCTGCAAGCGCTGGAGCCGGCTGCGCTGGAGGCCAGTCTGGCGGTTGCCGCCGATCTGCAAGCCGAGCGCGCCGCCCTGGAGCAACAGTGGCGTCAGCGACTGGAGCGCGCGCAGTATCAGGTCGACCAGGCGCGTCGCCGCTACGCCCGCACCGAACCGGAGAACCGGCTGGTGGCGCGTACGCTGGAGCGTGACTGGGAAGCAGCCTTGGCCGACCAGGTGCGGCTGACGGGTGATTACGAACGCTTCCAGCGCGAACGCGCGCTATCACCCACTCCGCGCGAACTGGCCGCGATCCGGCAGTTAACCACCGATTTGCCGGCGCTGTGGCAGGCGCCGACGACCACCAACGAAGAGCGCCAGACCATCGTGCGCTTGTTGCTCGAGCGGGTTTTGCTGACCGTGATTGATGGCAGTGAGCAGGTGCGGCTGGAATGCCACTGGCATGGCGGCAACCGGACGGTCCACACGCTGATACGCCCGGTGGCACGCATGAAAGGGCTCAGCACCTACACCGCCCTGCTGGCACGCGCCGTTGACCTGCACCACGTTGGTAACGGCTGTGCTGACATCGCGGCGATCCTCAACCAGGAGGCTTGGCGACCAGCAAAACGGCGCGACACCTTCAACGCCGAGATGGTGCGCCGCCTTCTGACCACGGCCGGCGTCATCACGCCAGGCCTTCGCCGTCCCCGTACACTGCCCGAGCGGCAGCCCAATGAATGGACGATCCGCGAACTGGCCGCAGAGCTCGGCGTGCCGCAGCCAACGCTCTACCACTGGGTGCAGAACGGCCGACTACGCAGTCGCTCGGTGAAAGCCGGCGCCGGCTCTGCGAAGCTGGTCACCGCCGACGCCGCGACAATCGCCAACCTCAAGACCATCCGGGCAACGCCGCCGCCCTGGCGCCGCTTGCCGCAACCGGTCGTCGAGACTAACCACGCAACCCCTGATTCTCGAGAGTCGCCTCAGGCGGCGCTGTCCAACGGGTAACCTACCTGGTAGTCGTCTGTTGTTTCCAGGGCGGGATCCCTATTGTATCCCGTCACAGTGACGGGATATCGTAGCCCATGCCCGGACCCAGACCACAGGGCGATCGCGCGTTAACTTCGGCCGAGCGCATGCGGCGCCTTCGCGAGAAACGCAAGGCCGAGGCGGCGGACAAGCCACCAGTCGTGATCCGCTATCGCCGCCCCAAAGATCGGCGCAGTCGACCCGACCAATGGGCGGATGCGATCGACACGCTCACGAACTGCCTCGATCGATATCAGGAGTGGCGCGACAACCTCCCCGCCAGTCTTGCCGACAGCGCGCTCGCCGAACGCCTCGACGCCATGCTGGAGTGGCGCGACCTCGTTGACCAGCTATCGCTTGCCGATCTGCCGCGGGGATTTGGGCGGGACTGATGTTCCACCCAAAATGCCTCGGCGCAGGTCGATCCCACCCACCCCTTGATTCTTGAGAGTCCCCATGCCTGGTCGATATCAATGGTCCAGCGCTTGGCATAGTAGTGGACCAGCGTGGCTGCGGTTGCGTCTCGGAGGCTGGTGGCCAAGCACCATGGGTCCTTCATGCCCTTGGCATGTACACAGACGACGGCGCCGACCTGCTGGCCCTTCGCGGTGACACGGGCGTCGCGCAACTTGCAGGCGCGTCCGCCCTTGCCCACCCACTCGGCCGCAGGCCTGGTCTGCCCATCAGCATTGGTGACGCCGATGTTGCCACGGAAGCGGATGACGTAATCGAAGCCAAGCTCGCCAAGGAAGGCAAACAGCTTCTGATC
>DATAPW010000400.1:0-34392 GCA_036265005.1 Acetobacteraceae bacterium
CCCCCCCCCGCCCAAGGAAAGTGGGTTCGTAATTGCTCCTGAAGAGCCATCTATACGTGTAATGGAACGGCTCGCTTCACCAATAACAAGCAGGCGAGGCGGCAGGCCGGCGGCCACGAAAGCGGGCCTGCGCCCGTGTGAGCAATGGGACGCGCGCCCCCAGTTCACGGGCTATCGCCATGTAAGACCTGGGAGTTCATCGCCTTGCCCGATTAATAGGCCTGACGAATAACTTGTCCGCGATCACCGCACTGCAGGCTGGTTGTGCGGAGCGCCTTGCCGCAGCGCCTCGTCGATTGCCAGCTTCAGCGCCTCGATCCGGTATGGCTTGCGCAGAAACGGCAGGTTCGCCGCGGCAAGCCGCCCGGTCACTCCGCCACCGTAGCCACTGGTCAACACGACCGGAATCCCCAGCGCCTGCCGCGCAATCTCGCGCGCGAGGTCGAGCCCGCTCCCGCCACCCGGCAGCAGCACATCGGTGAACACCAGATCAACCTGCCGGTCGCCCGACAACACGCCGAGCGCCGCCGCGACGGAAACGACGTGCAGCGTGTGGTGCCCGAGCTGTCCCAGCATCTCGAGCACCACCGCCGCCACAGCTTCATCATCCTCGACGACCAGGATGGACAACGCGCCCTCATGGGCTGCCGCACGCACCTCCGATGCGGTGAGCGGCACGCTCTCGGCCGCCGGCTCGCGCCAGGACCGTGGCAGCTGTATGTGAACGCAGGTCCCCTCGCCCTGGCGGCTTTCCACCCACGCAGTTCCGCCGGACTGCTTGGCGAAGCCATAAACCTGCGCCAGTCCGAGCCCGGTGCCCTTGCCGGCCTGCTTGGTGGTGAAGAACGGCTCGAACACGCGCTCGAGCACCTCCGGCGGCATCCCGATACCGGCATCGCTAACGCTGATCTCGACATAGTCACCGGGCGCCAACCCTAACCGTGTCGGCTGCCCGGCCTGCATTGTCATGTTGTGGGCGGCCAGCACGATCTGGCCGCCATCGGGCATGGCGTCGCGGGCATTCACCGCGATGTTCAGCAACGCCAGTTCCAACGCTCCCACGTCTGCCTCGACCGGCCACAGATCCGGATCGAACTGCATGTGGATACTGATATCCTCCCGCAGGGTATGCCGCAGCAGTTCGGTCAGTCCGCTGGCCTGCACGCCCAGGTCGACCCGGTCCGGATGCAACGGCTGACGACGGCCGAAGGCCAGCAGGCGGCGGGTCAGGTCGGCGCCGCGCCACGCTGCCTCTTCGATCCGGCGCAGCAGGTGACCGCGTCGTTCCGGGTTATCGGTGTGCCGCAGGAACTGCGTGCTGCCCGTGATAACGGTCAGCAGATTATTGAAATCGTGCGCAATTCCACCAGTAAGCTGGCCGATCGCCTCAAGCTTCTGGGCCTGGAACAGCCGCGACTGCGCCTCCTCCCGCGCCGCCGCCTCGATCTCGACGCGCCGCTGCAGCTCGGCATTGATCAATTCCAGTGCTGCATTGGCCTTATCCAACGCCCCGGTGCGGTCGGCGACGCGCTGATCGAGTTCCTGGTTGCTGGTCAGCAATGCGTCGTTGGCGACCTGCAACTCCTCGGCGAGTGTCTGGGCTTCCTCGAGGGCAACGCCGAGTTCTTCGTCCCGCGCGCTCTCTGCCATCTCGTTGGCCTGCCGCCCTGCCAGAGTGCTCAACGCAACCGCCAATTGCTCCCGGAGGGTGGTGGCGACTTCCTCCGCCGTCTGCCGCGACGCTTCCGACTTGGCACGTGCTGCGCGAAGCTCGGCATCGGTGGCTGCCAGCGCGTCGCGTTGGCGCGCCAGTAGTGTCACCTCCTTCTGTGCATCCTCAACCGCAACCAGTGCTTGTTCGAGTTCGGCGTTCAGCCTCGCCAATTCGGTGCGGACGCCCTCGTCAGGACCTGCCAACCGTTCCATATCTTTCCGCGTTCCTGGTCGACGTTAGCACCCGATCTGCAGGCAACAACCTGTTATGTTATTGGCTGGTCCGGACCACACGGCGTCTTGAAGGCCCGATCGACGGTTCGAAAAGGAGAATATCCGCGTGGCTCGCCGCGATATCATCGTCATAGGCGGGTCGGCCGGCGGCGTTGATGCGCTGATGCGGATCTGCGGCGGTCTGCCTGCGGATCTGCCTGCTTCGATCCTCGTGGTCCAGCATATCAGCCCGGCATCGCGCAGCGTACTGCCTGACGTGCTGACCCGTTCGGGCCCTTTGCCGGCCAGGCACCCCGCGGATGGCGAGGCGCTTCATGCGGGGATGATCTACGTCGCACCGCCCGACTACCATCTGCTGCTGAAGGACGGGCATGTGCTGCTGCGCCGTGGGCCGCAGGAGAACCTGACGCGACCGGCAATCGATCCGTTGTTCCGGTCGGCCGCGGTGAGCTACGGTCCGCGGGTCATCGGCGTGGTGCTGACCGGCATGCTGGATGACGGTGCGGCCGGGCAGGTCGCCATCAAGCGCTGCGGCGGCATCTGCGTCGTGCAGGATCCTGACGATGCGCAATGGCCGGAGATGCCGCGTCGCGCGATCGAGCGCTGTCACATCGATCACATCGCCACGCTGGCGACCATTCCGGACCTGCTCAGCCGCCTGTGCCGTCAGGAGGCTGGCCCTCGTCTGGTGGTTCCCCGTGCGCTGGATATAGAAGCACGCATCACCGCGCAGGAATTCGAGCTCAGCCGGACGCCCGCGCTAGGCCAGCCCAGTCGCCTGAGCTGCCCACAATGCGCCAGCGTGCTGAACGAAGTTCCGGACGAGGGCACCATCCGGTTCCGCTGCCAGACCGGACACGCGTTCACGTCCGAGGGGCTGCTGGTGGCGCAGACCGATGAACTGGAACGCGCCCTGGAAGGCGCCGCGCGGGCGCATCACGACCGGGTTTTGCTTTGCCGGCGCATGGAGGAACACGCGATCACCATGCCGCTGACCGCTGCCCGCTGGCGCGCCGCGGCCGAGGAAGCGGAGGCCGCCGCGACCACGATCGCCGAGGCCATCACTGCGCTGCGCAAGCCTGGCGGGCGGTAAGCGACGGGCTGTCACGCCCGAACCCTTGAGGCGGTGGCGACCACTTTCTATTCCTTGACCTCCTCTACGATCAGGACCGCGCCGTGCGACGCGCGATCCTCATAGAGCAGCGGCGTTACCCGCACGCGGCAGGCAATCGACCGACCGCGCCGTTCCACGGCATCGACCTGGAGGTCAGCCGACTTGCCGCCATCGATGACGGCGTGAACCGCGGGCGCAAGCTGATGTACCGGCAATCCGATATCCAGTTCCACGAAGGGCCGGCCTACCGCCTCCTCCTCGCGCAGCCCCCAGACACGCTCGCTGCCACGATTCCACGACCGCACCGTCATGTCCCGATCCAGCACAAACATGCAGGCATTCGTGCTGCGGAGAATGGCCTCGGTGTACAGACGGTTGGCGGTCGCTGCTTCCGACTGGTTGCGCAACTCCTCGTTGGTCGCCTCGAGCTCCTCGTTGGTGGCACGCAGTTCCTCGTTCGTGGTTTCCAGCTCTTCGTTGGTGGATTGCAGCTCTTCGTTGGTGGTCTCCAGCTCCTCGTTGGTGGATTGCAGTTCTTCGTTGGTGGTTTCCAGTTCCTCGTTGGCGGACTGCAATTCCTCGATGGTGGTTTCCAGGCTCTCCTGCGCCGCCCGCAGATCCTGTTGCAACTGGAAGTTCGCCGTCGTGTCGGTGAACGTCAGCAGGGTGGCCGCCGAGTTCGCACTGCCGATCAGCAGCGGCGTGACTTCGATGCTCATCCGTATGGGGTCGCCTGGCGGCCGGAAATACTCCTGGTGCTCGATGCGGATCGGCCGCGCCTGCCGATGTGCATCCTCGATGCGGCTGCGCAGTTCGGTCGGACGATACGAAATCGGCAGGTCGCGAAACGGCCGTCCGATGTCGGCTTCACCCACGTCCAGCATGCGTCGGGCCTGGGCATTGGCAAACACCAGGAGGCCTTCGCTGTCCACCGCCAGGTAGGCGTTCACGGCGTTGTCGACGATGACATTGAGCAGGCGGCTTTGCAGCGCCGGGACTTCCGTGTCCGTATCGCCGCCCTGGAAGCCGTCGCCGTTCGGCACGCGCCGCCATTCCTGCGGGACCTTGCGGAACAGCCGGTGCTTCAGATCGATCGACTGGAACAGTTTGGATCGCGCCAGCTGTGTCTCGGCCTTGCCAAGGAACAGGATGCCATCGTCCACCAGTGCATAATGCAGCCGCGGCAGCACCGCGTTCTGCGTATCGGTCTCGAGGTAGATCAGCAGATTGCGGCACACGATCAGGTTGATGCGTGAAATCGGCGCATCGTGCACGATGTTGTGCCGGCCAAAGATCACGTTCTTCCGCAGTTCCCGATGCACCAGGTACTGGCTGCCGGTCTGTTCGAAGTATTTGTGTTTCAGCGCTTCCGGCACGTGCTCCATGTCTCGCGCCTGATAGGTGGCATGCCGCGCCACGCCCAGCGCAGGTTCGTCGAGGTCGGTGGCATAGATCTTGACGCGCCGGCCGAACTCGCTGACGCCCATCGCCTCGGCGAACAGCATGGCGAGCGAATACGCCTCTTCGCCTGACGCGCAGCCAATGCTCCAGACGCGGATCTTGTCGTGCAGCTCCGAGCCCACCAGGCGCGGCACGATCTCGGCCTTCAGCAATTCCCAGGCGTCGAGGTCGCGAAAGAACGAGGTCACGTTGATCAGGATGGTGTTCAGCAATTCGGCGAATTCCCGCGGATGCGCCTCGAGGAATTCATGGTAGGCAACGAAATCCGCCGCACCGACCTGCTCCATGCGCAGCGTGATGCGCCGGCGCAGGCTCGTCGCCTTGTAGCCGCGGAAATCGATCCCGCGGCTTTCCTGGATGTAGCGGATCAGGTTCTGGAACCCGGCGGCGTCCCGCTCGCTGGCCACTGGCAGGCATCCCGTTGTTCACGTCTATACCAACACGTGTCTCTCCCCGACGCCAGACTGGTGATATAAGGCGGCTGTCCCGGCTCAGGCCACGATGGCGAACGACGACGGACCCGAAGACCTGCTCACGACGGCCACGCGCCATGTGCGTGAGGGCGAGGAGCGGGTCGCGCGCCAGGAAGCTCGGTTGGCTGCATTAATCCGCAATGGCCACCATGATGCCGCCGCCCGCGGCGCCAAGGTGCTGGAACAGATGCGCCTGTCGTTGGACCTCGCCCGGCGTCACCTGGAATTCGAGTTGAGGAAGCAGGCGCAAAAATAGGGGCATTGCCGCAACCATCGCCGGATTTGAACAAACGCCATCGACCATCTATGAGATTTGCCGGGGCCGGAACATCGGCGAGATTTGCCGGCACCGGACCATCTGCACGGGGGAAAACGGCGAATGGCGGACGTACGGATTGTAGCGAGCGGGTTCGGCTTTCCTGAAGGTCCGGTGGTCATGCCGGACGGCGCGGTCATCCTGACCGAGATTGCCGGCCGCTGCTGCACGCGCATCGGCCCGGACGGCGCGCGCTCGACGATTGGCAGCGCCGGCGGCGGCCCCAACGGCCTGGCGGTCGGCCCGGACGGCGCGCTCTACCTCTGCAACAACGGCGGCGGCAAATACCCGCCCGGCCACTGGATGGCAGTCGGCCCGGCAGACGACTACGCCGGCGGAAGCATCCAGCGGATCGATCCGAAGACCGGTGACACGCGGGTGCTCTACACCCATTGCGGCAGCCACAAGCTGTCGGCGCCCAACGACCTGGTGTTCGACACGCAAGGCGGGTTCTATTTCACCGATCTCGGCAAGCGCTATGCGCGCACGCGCGATCATGGCGGCCTGTATTACGCGCTGCCGGACGGCTCGCGCATCGTCGAGGTGGCGTATCCGATCCTCAGCCCCAATGGTTGCGGCCTGTCGCCCGACGGAAAAGTGCTCTATGTCGCCGACACCGAGCCGGCACGGCTTTGGGCATTCGACATCGCCGAGCCCGGGGTGGTGAAGAAGCATGGCTGGCCGTCCCCGCATGGCGGCCGCATCGTCGCCGGATTGGGCGGGTTCCAGCGGTTCGACAGCCTGGCGGTGGAAGCCAGCGGCAACGTCGCCGTCGCCACGCTGCATGCCGGCTGCATTACCGTCATCGCGCCGGACGGACGCGTTGTGCGGCAGGTCGCGATGCCGGACGAATTCCCCACCAACATCTGCTTTGGCGGCAAGGACATGCGCACTGCCTACGTCACCCTGTCGGCGACCGGGCGGCTGGGCGAACTGGACTGGGCGGAACCGGGGCTGAAATTGAATTTTGGGTGACAGGCGTTACGCCGTCACCCCTGCATACCTTGTCATGGAATGACGAGAGGTGGGGGCATTAGGATGACACGACTTAGGGTCGCGGGAACCAGCGTGCGCGTTTTTCGTTAAGGCTGCCCCACCCCCTAGGAGGATCGTGACATGAATGATGGTTTCGAGGGCGCAGCCCGCGAGATGGGCGGTCGCGTGCAGCAGACGGTCGGCGAGGCAGTCGGCGACGCCAAGACCCAGGCATCGGGCCTGTACAACCAGGCCGCCGGCCAGGCGCAGCAGCAGGCGGCGCGACTCAGCGACGTGATCAAGGACCAGCCCCTGACGGCGGCGCTGCTGGCAATCGGCGTCGGCTATCTGCTGGGACGACTGACTTCCTGACCAAGAGTTGTCTGGCGTAGGCAGGCCTCCCGCCGCATCTACATGCGGCGGGACGGGACCTTGTCGCGCGCAACAGGGGAGCAGTGCCGATGCCAGCCGTCGTCAGGAAGTCGCGCGTTACCGAGGGCTCACCTCACCCTCGCGGCGCGAACTGGGACGGGCTTGGCGTGAATTTTTCGCTGTTCTCGGCAAACGCCACCAAGGTCGAGTTGTGCCTGTTCGACGACGCGGGCCGGTCCGAGCTCGAACGCATCGAACTGCCGGAATACACCAACGAAGTCTGGCACGGCTACCTGCCCGATGCGCGGCCCGGAACGATCTACGGCTATCGCGTGTACGGCCCGTTCGATCCGAAGAACGGCCATCGCTTCAATCCGCACAAACTGGTGCTCGACCCCTACGCCAAAGCATTTGTCGGCTCGCTGCGCTGGGACAACGCCCTGTTCGGCTATACCATTGGATCGCGCGACCTCGACCTCAGCTTCGACCGGCGCGACAGTGCGCGTTTCATGCCGAAGTGCCGGGTAATCGACCCTGCCTTTACCTGGGGGCGCGAACGCCGGCCCGAGGTACCGTGGGACCGCACCATCGTCTACGAGGCGCATGTGCGCGGCTACACCAAGCTGCATCCGGCCGTGCCGGAGAATCTGCGCGGTACATTCTCCGGCCTCGGGCGCAAGGAGGTGGTGGATTACATCCGCTCGCTTGGTGTCACGTCGGTGGAACTGCTGCCGATCCATGCTTTCATCAATGACCGACATCTGTTGGAGAAGGGCCTTACCAACTACTGGGGCTACAACACACTTGGCTTTTTCGCCCCCGAACCGCGTTATTCCGCCGTGCCCGCCTTCGTGTTTGCCGAATTCAAGGAAATGGTGGCGCGGCTGCACGATGCCGGCCTCGAGGTGATTCTGGATGTCGTCTACAACCACACCGCGGAGGGCAACGAGCGCGGTCCGACATTGTCGTTCCGCGGCATCGACAATGCCTCGTACTACCGGCTGCTGCCGGACGAGGCGCGCTACTACATCAACGACACCGGCACCGGGAACACACTCAACCTCAGCCATCCGAGCGTGCTGCAGATGGTCACCGATTCACTGCGCTACTGGGTGACCGAGATGCATGTGGACGGCTTCCGCTTCGATCTCGGCACCATCCTGGCGCGCCAGCACGACGGTTTCGATGAGTCGCACGGCTTCCTGCAAAGCTGCATGCAGGACCCGGTGCTGTCGTCGGTGAAGATGATCGCCGAGCCGTGGGACATCGGACCAGGCGGCTACCAGGTCGGCGGCTTTCCGCCCGGCTGGGCCGAGTGGAACGACAAGTTCCGCGATACGATGCGTGCCTTCTGGAAGGGCGATGAGGGCAAGGCCGCCGAGACGGCCACGCGCCTCGCAGCGTCGGCCGATGCATTCGCCCGTCGCGGGCGCAAGCCATGGTCCAGCATCAACTTCATCACCGCGCATGACGGTTTCACGCTGGCCGATATGGTTTCATACAACGAGAAGCATAACGAGGCGAACGGCGAGGACAACCAGGACGGCCACTCGGACAACCTGTCGTGGAACCACGGCGCCGAAGGGCCGACGGATGACCCGGAGATCATAGCGCTGCGCTGCCGCCAGATGCGCAACCTGCTGGGCACTTTGCTGCTGTCGCAGGGGACGCCGATGCTGCTCGCCGGCGACGAGTTCGCCCGCACCCAGAAGGGCAACAACAATGCCTATGCGCAGGACAACGAGATAAGCTGGATCGACTGGCATATCGGCGAGGACGGCGCCGCCATGATCGACTTCGTCCGTCGGGTGATCGCCATTCGCCAGGCTTTCCCCATCCTGCGCCGGTCACGCTTCCTGACCGGTGAATACAACCCCGACCTGGACGTGAAGGACGTAAGATGGCTCACGCCATCGGCGACCGACATGGATTCCGAGCAATGGAACGACCCGAATGCACGCTGCTTCGGCATGCTGCTGGACGGGCGTGCCCAGGCGACCGGAATCAAGCGTCCCTCGATGGATGCGACGGTGCTGATCGTGCTGAACGCCTATCATGACTCGGTCAAGTTCAAATTGCCCGAGGTTGTCGGCGGCCATGTCTGGCGTTGCCTGCTGGACACCAACGCGCCGGACAGAATCGGACCGCCGCGCTTCCAGAGCGGCGAGGAATACGAAGTCACCGGCCGCTCGCTGCTGCTGTTCGCACTGCAACCGGAAAGCGTGCGCTCAGTGGCGCTGTCCCGCGCGCGGGCTGCGCTGCGGCAGGTCGCGGAGACGCCGGCCCCGGTCCTGCTGGAGGATGTGACCGCAAAATGACGCGCGGCATCGCCCTGTCCGATCCGCCGAAGCCGCCTGGCCAGCCGCCGGATGAGCCCGATCCGGACGCACCGGTGCCGGTGGAAGAGCCGCCTGCGCCGATTCCAGTCCCGCGGCCCGATCCGCCACCGGAACCATTGCGTGCCCGGACTTAATCCGCCGGTATGAGCCGCACGCCGCGCCGCTGACGCAAGGTGGCCGAAGTCAGCGTCGTCGGCGGGATGCAGGCCCGGCGTGGCGGCAGCGTGACCGATCTCACGGACAATGGCATCGTGAACGGCGATCCCTCACACGCCTGAGGCGGGGTGTCGGATCGCCGAGCACACCGTGACCACCAGCGCGGACTTCATGGTCGCCTTGCGCGACGCACCATGTCCGCCCGGCAAGGAGACAGCCTGATGTTCGTCGTCAACGATCCCCCACCGCAGATCGCCGCCGACATGGTGGCACTGCTGCACCAGGCAGAACCGGCAACGATCGGGCATTTCCGCCACGTCGGCTTCATGGACTCTGGCCTGCGCTCACTCCTGTCGGGCCACCGCATCGCCGGCACTGCGGTGACGGTGCGATGCTTCGGTCCGGATACCACGATGGTGCACTACGCGCTGGGCAAGCTGCGGCCGGGTGATGTGCTGGTGATCGATCGTGTGGGCGATGTGAAGCACGCCGCGTGCGGCGGCGGCGTGGCATTTGCCGCGCGCGCGGCGGGATGTGTCGGCATCATCATCGATGGCATGGCCACCGACATCGACGAATTGCGCGAGTACGGACTGCCGGTATGGGCGCGCGGCCTTTCGACGGTGACGGGAAAACGGCTGTTCCTGCATGGCGAATTCGGCACGCCGATTTCCTGCGGTGGCGTGGCGGTGGCGCCCGGCGACGCAATCCTGGCAGACGAGAACGGGGTGCTGGTGATGGCGCCGCATGAGATCAGGGCGGCGGCCGAACGCGCCATCGGCATGCAGCAGGCCGAGAAACTGTCGCTCGCGCGCATCGCGAAGGGCGAGACACTGCCCGACATCAATGGCACCAACGCCCGGATTGCGGAGATCCTGGCGGCACAGAAGGGGTGATTGGGCCCAGCGAAGCACGAGCCACGCCCTGCTCGACCGGCGCCTTGCCGCGGCGGTCGCGCAAGTCTGCGACGCGATCCGCCAGCCTGCTCCGCGTGGGCGTGTCGATCTGGCCCGTGTCCGGCCATAACTGCCGAAGCGTGATCAGGCCCGCCTTACGTTCCAGAACAGCGGCCCGTTGCATTCGAGCCTGCCGGCCACGCTCTTGCGGTATGCCGTGGGAATCTGGAACTGGCCGAGTGTCACCGTCGGCACCTGTTCATAATTCTCCTGCTGGATTGCGGCGGCAACCTTCGTGCGCCCGTCTACGTCTTTCGCATCCAGCCAGTCCTGTGTGAGCTGCTCGATCCTGGGATTGGCGTACCAGCCGAACCAACCGTTGGCGCCCTGGCCGCGGAACGGCGCGGTCACCACCGGATTGATGATGAAGCCGCCGGTGAACCAGGTATGGAATATCGACCATCCGCCCTTCTCCACCGATTCCTTCGAGGACCGCCGCTGCACCACGGATCCCCAGTCGGTCGCCTGCAATTCGGCATTGATGCCGATCTTCTTCAGCATGTCATAAGTGATGTCACCCAATGGCCCAATCGTTGCGAAGTCGGTCGGGTTGATCACCACGGCCTTTGCGCCGTTGTAGCCAGCCTCCTTGATCATCGCCCTGGCGGCCGCCAGGTCACCCTGCTGCACCGGCATGGTCACTTCGCTGCCGTAGGTCGTGCCACACGGGAACTGGGATTTGCAGATGCGCCAGGCGGACGGATCGTTTCCGGTCACCGCACCCATGTAGTCTTCCTGGTTCACCGCGGTCAGCACCGCGCGACGCAGGCGCACGTCGTCGAACGGCGGGTGCAGGTGGTTGAATCGCAGGCCGGCGATATAGCCCTGCGGATTGGACGACGCGAAGGCGATCTCGCCGTTGCGCCTGAGCAGCGGCACGAGGTCGGCCTGAACCTGTTCGTACCAATCCACCTCGCCGCTCTGCAACGCGGCGGACGCGGTGGCGGCGTCGGGAATGATCTTCCATTCGATCCGCTCGAAATGCGCGACCTTCCCGCCCGTGGTCCAGTCTGGCGGCTCCTGGCGCGGCACGTAGCCGTCGAACTTCGCCCATGCGGCGCTGCCGCCGGAGATGTACTCGTCCTTCAGGAAGCGGAATGGGCCGGAGCCGATGAACTCCGTGATCGTCTTGAACGGATCGGATTTGGCAATGCGCTCCGGCATCATGAAGGCGATCTGCGCGTCGGGCTTGGCGATCGCATCGATCAGCAAGGGGAACGGCCGCTTCAGCGTCACCTTGATGGTGCGATCGTCGGCAGTGCCCCACTCATCGACGACTTTTGCGATGGTCTGGCCGAATGTGTCGCGCGCCGCCCAGCGCGCCAGGCTCGGTGCACAGTCCTGCGCCCGGACCGGCTCGCCATCGTGCCATTTCAGCCCGGCGCGCAGCTTGATCAGGTAGGTCCGGCCATCGTCGGATACCGTGAAGCCTTCCGCCATCTGCGGTTTGGCTTCCTGCGCGGCATTCACGCCGAACAGCGTATCCCACACCATCCAGGCATGATTGGCGGTCACCGCCGCCGTGGTGATGATGGGATCGAGCAAAGTCAGGTTCGACTGGGGCACAAAGCGCAGCACGCGCGCATTGGCAGGCTGCGCGATCGAGACGCGCGGCAGTGCCGCCGCGGCGATACCGGCCGCCCCGGCCTGTAAAAATGACCGACGTCGCATGATGCGCCCCCTGTTGTTTGTGGGCGAAAGGATGTCCAGTTCACCAATGCGCGGCAAGCCTTGGGCGGCGCGCCTGGATGGCAGCATCCTTCTGGCTTAGGCTCGGCGCGGACCGGGGGGATCGGGTCATGGAAAATCGCCTCAAGCGCAAGCTGGCAGACGGCACGTTGACATTCTGCCTCGGCGTCAACCAGGCGCGCACGCCGAACATCACGATGATCGCCGCCGCCGCGGGCTTCGATGCGATCTACGTCGACCTCGAACACAACCCCACCTCGCTGGAGACCGCGTCGCTGCTGTGCGTCGCGGCGATCAGCGCCGGCATCACGCCGATGGTGCGCATCGGCTCGCAGGACGGCCATCTGGCCGCGCGCGTGCTGGATGGCGGCGCGCAGGGACTGATGGTGCCGCACATCAACTCGGCTGCGGAAGCCGAGGCCATTGTCACTGCGTGTCGCTTCCCGCCGATTGGCCATCGTTCCGTCGGCGGCGCCGGACCGGCGTTGGGCTATCGCGAAATGCCGCAAGCCGAGGTCAGCGATTTCCTCAATCGCGAGACACTGCTGCTGGCAATGCTGGAGACGCCGGAAGCGATTGAGGAAGCCGAGGCGATTGCCGCCGTTCCCGGCATCGATGGCGTGCATATCGGGTCGAACGACCTGTGCAGCGAAATGGGAATTCCCGGCAGGTATCACGATCCGCACTACCTGCACGCGGTTGAAAAGGCCGGCCGCGCCGCGCGAAACCATGGCAAATCGCTGGGGATCGGCGGCGTGCTGTTCGATCACGAGTTGCAGACCGAATTGGTTCGGCTCGGCGCCCGCTATCTGACGGCGCGCAACGATGTCGGGTATCTCCTGCGCGGAGCCCGCGCAGATGTGGAGCGGATGCGCACCATTCCGGTGCCGCGGCTCTGAAGGAGGGCGCCATGTTCGCTTACGTCGGCGGCTACACCACGCAGGATCGAGACGGGCGCGGCGACGGCATCCACGTGTACCGTGTGGACGCCGTCACCGGCGCGTGGACCCATGTGCAGCACGTGCCCGGCGAGGAAAACCCCTCGCTGTTCACGCCGCGCGAGGATCAACGCGTGCTGTATTCGGTGCACGGCGCACGGACCCATGTGTCTGCATTCGGTATCGATCCTGCGAGTGGGCATCTTCGGCTGCTGAACCGGCAGCCGTCCGGCGGTAACAACCCGGTCGATGCGGCGCTGGATGCGACCAGCCGGTTCCTGGTGGTGCCGAACTACTCCAGCGGCAACGTCGCGGTGCTGCCGCTGGCGGACGATGGCACGCTGCAGCCGGTCTCGCAGGTGTTCGAACTGCCCGGCAAGCCGGGACCCGATCCGGTGCAACAAAGCGCATCGCATCCGCACGCCGTCATATTCGATCCGTCGCGGCGCTTCGTCATTGTGCCCGACAAGGGATTTGACTGCACGTTCATCTTCCGCTTCGGAAACGGCCGGCTGGAACTCACCCAGGCAATGCCGTCACGTCCCGGCGCGGCGCCCCGGCATTGCATCTTTCATCCGCGGCTGTCGGTGCTGTACGTGAACAACGAACTGGACTCGACGGTCACCGCGTATCGCTGGAACGATGGGCAGGTCGACGAGATCGATACCGTCGGCACATTGCCGGACGGCGAAACCGGCAAGAACACCACGGCGGAAATCGGCGTCGCGCCGGACGGCCGGTTTCTCTACGTGTCGAACCGCGGGCACGACAGCGTCGCGGTGTTCGCGGTGTCCGGCAGTGGAAGATTGACGCTGCTTGGCTGCGAACCGACGGGCGGGAAACGGCCGCGTTTCTTCGCGCTGGATCCGGCAGGGGCGTTTCTCTATGCGGCCAACCAGGAGAGCGACAGCATCGTCACCTTCAGTGTGGATACCGTGAGCGGCATGTTGACCCGCACCGCGCAGGACGTGCGGGTAGGCAGCCCATCGGCGATCTGCTTCGTCGGGTAACGCCTCACCCCGGCCCTCCCCCGCAAGCAGGGGCGGATTGGGGGCTTCACCCCACCGCAACATCCAGCCAGCCATGCGGCGTCACCGTCGCGCGATTGCCGGGACGCAGCAGAACAGTGGTCATCGCCGACTCAACAATCGCGGGACCGGCAATCGCCTGTCCCGGCGCCAGCGAGTCAAATTCAAACACCTCCACGCTGGTCCAGCCGCGCAGCCAGATGCGCCGTTCGCCACGCGCCGTGGCATCAGACTGCGCCGGACGAACCGGCTCCTGTGGCACACCGGGCAGCACGCCGATCACCGCGGCGCGCGCGTTGACCAGTACAGCATCCTGCTCGCGCAGCGCGTAGGTGTAGAGCTCCTCATGCCGATTATGGAACCGCTCGACGATTTGCGGCAGCGGATCGGCGATGCTCCAATCGATGTCGTCCAGCGGTACGGTAATTTCGAAGATCTGCTCGCCGTATCGCATTTCCACCGAGCGCTGCACGCGCACCGGTCCATCGAACGATGCACGCAGGCGTGCCAGTCCTTCCTGCTCCATCTCGGAGAACAGCTGCTTAATGCCGGCGCCATCCAGCCGCGCCGTGTCGCCGATATGCGTGCGCGACACCTCGAAGCGCAGGTCGGTGGCCAGCATGCCCCACGCCGACAGCACGGCCGCAACCCGCGGCACGATGACGCGCGTCAGGTCGAGCTGACGCGCAACGTCGGTCACGTGCAATCCGGCCGCGCCGCCGAACGACAGCAGGGCGAACCGGCGCGGATCGACGCCGCGCCGCACCGACACGAGGCGAATGCCCTCCGCCATGTTCGTGTTGACGACGCGATGCACACCCTCGGCCGCGACGATGCGATCGACCTTCAGCGTTGTTGCCAGGCGCTCCAGCGCGGCCTTCGCCGCAGCAGCATCGAGGGCCGCAGTACCGCCGAGGAAATGCACCGGATCGAGGTAACCCAGCACCAGGTTGGCATCCGTCACCGTCGGGTCGCTGCCGCCTCGTCCGTAGCAAGCCGGCCCGGGCATCGCCCCGGCGCTTTCCGGACCGACATGCAGGATGCCGCCGGCATCGACGCGGCCGATCGAGCCGCCGCCGGCACCGAGACTGACGATGTCGAGGCTGTTCAGTGCCAGCCGATGGCCGCCGATGCCACGACCGCTGACCAACGCCGGTTCGCCCTTGACGATCAGGCAGATATCCGTGCTGGTGCCGCCCATGTCGAACGGAATCAGGTTGTCGCTGTCCAGCAACTGCGTCGCGTATCGGCTACCCGCGACGCCGCCTGCCGGACCCGACAACACACCGCCCGCCGCCAGCCGTGCCGCCTCGGCGATCGGCGCGACACCGCCATGCGACTGGATGATCAGGATCGGCCCGCGATACTCCGCCTCGATCAGTCGCTGCTCCAACCTGCGAAGATAGCGCGAGAGCGCCGGCCCGACATAGGCGTTCACCACCGTGGTGGAGACGCGGTCGAACTCCTTGATCTGCGGAAACACCTCCGACGACAGCGACACGTAGACATCCGGCATGGCATCGGCGAGCGCTGCGGCAGTTTCGCGTTCGTGGCGCGGGTCGCGATAGGCATGCAGGTAGCAGACCGCAACCGCCTCCACCCCGGCACGCTTCAGCGCCGCGATTGCCGCATCCAAAGATGCGCGATCGAGCGGCGTTTCGATGCGGCCGTCGGCGCGCATGCGTTCGGTCACGCCGAACCGCAGGGCACGCGGCACAAGCTGCACCGGCGGCGGCATGCGCAGATTGTAGCGGTCGTCCTTCAACCCCTCGCGCATTTCGATCACGTCGCGATGGCCTTCGGTGGTCAGCAGTCCGACCTTGGCTCCCTTATGCTCCAACAGAGCATTGGTGGCGACGGTGGTGCCGTGCACGATCCGCTCGGTCTGTGCCAGCAATTGCGCGCGCGGCATCGCCAGGATCTCCGCCAGGCGGTCGAGGCCCGCCATGACCCCGATCGAAGGATCCTGCGGCGTGGACGCGACTTTTGCCAAAGTGGAGCGACCGGTGTCGTCCACCGCAACCAGATCGGTGAACGTGCCGCCGACGTCGATGCCAATCTTCAGCATGAAAGAATCCCTGTGGCGGAAAGGCCCCCTCCCCAACCCTCTCCGGCGTGGCAGGAGAGGATTGGGGAGCGGGCGTTTTGGGTGCCGGCCACTCTCACGTCACACAAATCCATTGATCTCATCGCTCTCACGCGCAGCGGGATCGCGCTTGCCGGGATCGCCCCAGCCGCCGCCGCCGCCAGATTCGATTTTGAATACATCGCCCGGCTGGATCTCGATCCCGACTTCCTTGGTCTTCAATGCGCGCTGCTGGCGTCCTTCCGAATGCAGCACGTAGCGATGCGGCAAGCCGTCCTTGCCGCCCAGCATGCCGCACGCGCCGTATTTGACGCCGTCTCCCGCCGTGTTGCCGCGTGCCGGTTCGTCGATCTCGGCCACCATCTCCAACACGCACCCCGGACCACCGCGGTACTGCCCATCACCGCCGGAACCCGGACGGAATTCGTGGCTGCGGAAGAACAGCGGAAACCGTACCTCCGTCACTTCCAGGCTGCCGAACTTGATGCCGCCTGCTGCCTGCCATTCGCCGCCTGCGGGCCAGCCATCGCCGACCGGCGATGCCCCGCCGCCGGGTCGCGCCTGGAACATGTGCCAGATGAACGGCTTCTGCGTGCGCGGATCGCGCCCCTGGATGGCGATGCGGAACCGCCGCCCCCACCCCGCCATCGCGCGATCCGGACAGGCCGGCGCCAATGCTTTGATGATCGCCTCGATGATCTCCTGCGAGCAGTGGTTGGTGCACAACGTCACCGGCGCACCTTCATTGGCCCAGACGATGGTCCCCGGCTTCGCGATCACCTCAAGCGGGCGGAACGCCCCGTCGTTCTTTGGCGTATGCGGATCGATCAGGTAGGCCAGTGCCACCACCACCGCGGATCGCATATTGGGGAATGAGGAATTGACGAAACCGACGACCTGCTCATGCGAGTCCGACAGATCGATGGTCAGGTCGCTGCCGCGCTTGGTCACCGTGGCGCGGATATGGATGTCGTTGTAGCGATGGCCGTCATCGTCCAGGAACGCCTCGCCATGATACACGCCGTCCTTCCAGGTCGCGATCACTGCGCGCGCCTGGCGTTCCGCGCCATCCAGCACCGCCTCGATCGCCGCATGCGTCACGTCCCAGCCGAATTCGTTCGCCAGCGCCAGCAACCGACGCTGGCCGACATGCGCCGACCCGATCATCGCCGCCAGGTCGCCGCGAAAATCGTGCGGGTGCCGCACATTGGTCACCAGCATCTCCAGCACGTCGCGCCGCACCTCGCCGCGGTCGTACAGCCGCAGCGGCGTGACGCGGATGCCCTCCTGCCAAATCTCGGTGGCAGCGGCGTTGTACGCGCCATGCGTCGAACCGCCGATGTCGCTCTGGTGCGCGCGGTTGATCGACCAGAATACCGGCTTGTCGCCCTGGAAGATCGGCACGAAGGCGGTCAGGTCGGGGATATGGTTGCCGCCGTGGTACGGGTCGTTCAGCAGGAACACATCGCCGGGATGGATGTCTTCGTCGAAGAAGTCGTGCACCGATTTCGCCGCCCAGGGCAGCGCGCCGACATGGATCGGCACATGCTCGGCCTGGGCGATCAGGCGCCCGTTGATGTCGCAGATCGCGGTGGAAAAGTCGCGGCTGGAATTGAGGATCTGCGAGTAGGAGGTGCGCAGCATCGCCTCGCCCATCTCTTCGACGATGGCGTGCAGGCGGTGCTGCACGACCGAAACGGTCACCGGGTCGACAACCTGCTGCAAACGGACCTCCTATGCACCGGCGTGGCCGGGACAGCGCCCGGCCATGGCGGCCAAAGGTAGCAGCATGTCGCGCCCGGTCCAGGTCCACATCATCGGCGCGTCAGGGCGCAGCGGCATCGCGCTGTGCCGATCGATGCAGGCCGGCTTTGTGCCGGTGGTGCGCGACCAGGACAAATGGTCCGCGACCGGCATCGATGTCGCAGCTCGCGTCACCGAGATCACCGATGCCGCCGGGCTGCATGCCGCATTGGCGGACGCCACCCACATCGTCTGCTGTGTTCATGCGCGTTATGCCGGCGCAGTGATCGATGCGGCACCGGCCGACGCCCGCCTGATCTTCCTGGGCAGCACACGCAAATTCACCAACTGGCTGGACACGCATGGCAGCGGCGTGCGGGCCGGCGAGGCGGCATTCCTCGCCTCCGGCCGATCCGGCGTCATGCTGCATCCCACGATGATCTACGGCGCCCAGGGCGAAGACAACGTGCAGCGCCTTGCGGCTCTGTTGCGACGCCTGCCGATCGTGCCATTGCCCGGCGGCGGCAAGGCCCTGGTGCAGCCGATCCACCAGGACGACGTCACCCGCGCGATCCGCGCCGCGCTGGAGCATGCATGGAACGGGCCGCAAACGCTGGTGATCGCCGGCCCGACTGCCCTGCCCTACGCCGATTTCGTGCGCGCCGTTGCTTCGGCCGCAGGCCTCCGCCGCCCCCACGTCATCCCGGTATCGGCCGGGTTGCTGATGGCCGCGGTGAACCTGGCCCGGTATATCCCACGAATGCCGAAGGTCCAGCCGGACGAAATTCGCCGCCTGCTGGAAGACAAGGCATTCGACGTGCGACCGATGCAGCAGATCCTTGGCGTAAGTCCGATGCCGCTGCAGGCGGGCCTTGCGCGAACCTTCGCTTCGCAGCACAACTCCTGATACCCGATACCGGAGGAAACGCCATGCCGATCATCAACCGCATCGCCGAGTTCCACCGTGACATGACCGAGTGGCGCCATGACCTGCACGCACATCCCGAACTCGCGCTGCAGGAAACCCGCACCAGCGGTGTCGTGCAGGAGAAGCTGAAAGAGTTCGGCGTGGACGAGATCATCACCGGCATGGCGCGGACCGGCGTGGTCGGCGTGATCCGCGGCCGCGGCGACAGCAGCCGCGCGATCGGCCTGCGCGCCGACATGGATGCTCTGCCGATCCTGGAAGAAACCGGTGCCGCCTACGCCTCGCAGAACCACGGCGTGATGCACGCCTGCGGCCATGACGGACACACCACCATGCTGCTCGGTGCGGCAAAATACCTGGCGGAGACACGCAACTTTGACGGCACCGTCTATGTGATCTTCCAACCGGCGGAGGAGAACCTCGCCGGCGGCGAGATCATGGTGAAGGAAGGCCTGTTCGAGCGCTGCAAGATGGAGATGGTGTTCGCCATGCATAACTGGCCGCAGATGCCGGCCGGCACCTTTGCCTGGCGCAATGGCCCCATCATGGCCGCAGTGGCCAATATCGAGATCACCATCACCGGCAAGGGCACGCACGGCGCACAGCCGCATTTCGGCACCGACCCGATCGTGGTTGCCGCTCAGATCGTCACCGCGCTGCAGTCCATTGTCGCACGCACGATCGAACCGGTGGAGGGTGGCGTGGTCACCATCGGCCACATCAACGGCGGCCACACCTACAATGTGATCCCCGAAACCGTGCGCATGCTCGGCACGGCGCGCTGGTTCGATGCGCGTGTCGGCGACCAGCTGGAACACGGCGTTCGCAGCCTGGCGACCGGCATCGCCGAAAGCTTCGGCGCCAAGGCCGACGTGGTGTTCAGCCGCGACTACCCGGCCACGGTGAACGATCCGGATGCCACCACGCTGACCCGCCGCGCCGCCGCAACCGTGGCCGGCGATGCGCGCGTGGTGCCGATGCACAAGCCGACGATGGGCGGTGAGGATTTCTCGTTCATGCTGAATGCGAAGCAGGGCAGCTACATCATGCTGGGTGGCGGCCGCGGCAAGGACGACGCAATGGTCCATCACCCGCGCTACGATTTCAACGACGAGATCCTGCCGGTGGGCGCATCGTACTGGGTGACGCTGGCCGAGCAGTTGCTGCCGCGAACCGCTTAGGCCGGGCGTCATATTACGCTAGAGCAACACCTAAATATCTGACCTGACGGGCAAAATACTTTACGAGTGCATCATTTACAGTTGTTATATAATTCATCACGTTTTTGTGGGTTTATTGACACGCCGCTGTCAAAGACCCATTGGCGGCGTTATCATCCTGTGAATTCCGCGCAATGTGATGGGACTACTAAGAATTTGATCGCGTTTCAGTGCCATCGCAGACCAGTTGCAATTTGCAGCCAGTTGCTGCTTCTGGTCATCGCCCTCGCCATCAGCCAGATGAATGCCGCACGGGCGGAGCCGGACGACGCCCTGGTGAACGCCGTTATCATGGCAGTCACGCCGGCCCAGATGCAGGCCCTCATGTCCGTCGCCGCCGGCAAGGCCGAGCCTGCCGGCGACCAGGCCACACAGTCACTCGAACACCTGCAGCAGTTGCTTGATGTGAGCCATGAGGCACTCTTGGCACTGTTGCGTATCCTGGATCGGCCGGACATCCGTCCCGAACAGTCGGCCGAGCTGCTGGTTCGATCGGCGGCGCAGTACCATTCGATCATGGCTCGGTTGGCTGACATGGGCCCGCCGGATGCGGACGATCAGCGCCTGGTGACCGACGTGCAGGCGTCGATGGCAGCGGGAACGTTCAGCCGTGCGGAGGCACTGCTCTGGCAGATCGAAACCCGTGCGACAGCGCAGGCGAACCGGTCGGCGGGCAGCACCACGGAGCACGCGGCGCCGGTCGGACAGGCACCGTTCGGCGCTGCGCAGGCCTACGAACTGTTGGGCGAACTCACGCTGATGAAATTGCGCTACGGCGAGGCGGCAGACCTCTTTCAAAGGGCCGCGGCGCTGCTTCCCGTCAACGACCTGGACGACAGGCTTCGGATCCTGACGCGGCGCGGCGACTCCCTGGCACAACGTGGCAGCCACTACGGGGACATGACTGCATTCCAGGCCGCGGTCGAGGTCTATCGCGAGGTACTGGGTGAGTGGCCGGAACAGCGCATCCCGCACGAATGGGCAGCCACGGAGAACAAGCTGGGCCTGGCGCTGTACGCACTCGGGGAACAGGAACCGGGAACGACCAGCCTCGAGGCGGCCATTGCCGCCTACCGCAGCGCATTGGCGGAGGACACGCGCGAAGACCAGCCGCTCGAATGGGCAGCGATTCAGAACAACCTGGGTGATGCGCTCCTGCGACTCGGCAATCGCCAAGGCGGCACGGCGCAGCTTGAAGAAGCTGTCCTCGCGTATCGTACCGCCCTGGATGAACGGACACGCGAGCGCGTCCCGCTCGACTGGGCCGCGACGCAGAACAAGCTGGGCCAGGCGCTGGATTCATTGGGTGAACGGGGCGGCGGTCCTGCATCCCTTCACCAGGCCGCCGACGCATTCCGCGCCGCGTTGGAGGAACGAACACGCGACCGTTCGCCGCGCGACTGGGCCGCAACGCAGCGCAACCTGGGGACTGTGTTGTCTGCAATCGGGCAAACCGAAGAAGATGCGACGCCGCTGCAGGCGGCGACGAGCGCCTATCGTGCTGCGCTCGAGGTCATCTCGCGCGACGAAACGCCGTTTCAGTGGGGCGCGACGCAATTCGATCTCGCCAGCGCATTGTTCCAATTGGGCGGACGACCGGAGGATCGTGGCTGTCTGATCGAGGCATTGGACAGATTCGAACAGGCCAAGGCGGTATTCGTCGAAGCGAAACTCGACGATCTGGCCAATAGCGTCACGCCTGTGATCGCGTCGGTGAAGCAGACCATCGCTGCGCCGCCCCATACCGAACAGGTCCTGACAACGCCTCAGGCAGACGATACTCCCCTGCACCGGGTTGCGGCAGAACACCGGAGCGAGGCGGCAACCGTTGGCCGACCGGCGTCGCTCACGTCCGCATCATTGGCGCCCGCCATCGTTCCGGACAGACTGGCCGCCATTCGACCGACAGCCGAACCGACCCCGCCGCTTCCGCAACTCGATCTCGGCGCACCGCAAACATCGGCATCTGTGCCAATGGCTTCGCGTGTGGCGGCAGCGCCTGGCATTCTATTGCCGGAGCCCGCCGGGGTATCCGCCGAAGGCCGCGGACTACCGGCTGACATGCTCGCGCTGCTGCTGAGCCGTGGCGATGCATTGCTGGCGATCGGTGACGTCTCTTCGGCTCGTCTGTTCTATCTGCGCGCCGCCGCAGAGGGCGACGCTCGTGCCGCGGCAAAAGCGGGCAGGACCCTCGACCCGTTGTTCCTGGCGCAGATCGGCGCCAGGGGCATCCATGCGGATGCTGCCGCTGCCGCTGCCTGGTACCGACGGGCGATCGAACTCGGCGACCAGTCTGTCGCGGAACGCCTGAAGCGGATGAGCCAGACGACAGACCGATGATTTCCGCGACAGAAGCAAGAGGAAACCGCTGATGGTGTCACCAAACATCCCACGGCGACTGCGAACGGCCGTGGTTGCTGTCATGCTTGCATCACTGCCTCTCGCGCCAGCTTACACACAGCCGGCGACGCCATCGGCTGCTGCCGCCCCATCGGTTGCCCAGGCAAACGCCGGCACCGTCGGCGTGATTTCAGGCGGAGTGGACGGCACCTATATCCGGATTGCCAGCGATCTGGCCGCGGTGCTGGACGATGGCGACAGTCTGCGGGTGCTGCCCGTCATCGGCAAAGGCTCGCTGCAGAACGTCGCCGACATCCTGTTCCTGCGCGGCATCGACGTCGGCATCGTGCAGTCCGATGTCCTCGCCTACCTCAAGCGCAAACAGATCTACCCGCATATCGACCAGTCGATCCAGTACATCACCAAGCTGTACGACGAGGAGGTCCATGTCCTGGCGCGGCCCGAGATAACTCGGCTGGAGGACCTGGCCGACAAGGTGGTAAACGTGGACGTTCGCGGCAGCGGAACGTCGATGACCGCTTCGGTCATGTTCGAGAGCCTGGGAATTCCGGTACAGTTCAGCAACATCGACCAGAACGCCGCTCTCGAGAAGCTCAAGCAGGGTGAGATTGCAGCGCTGGTCTATGTTTCAGGCAAGCCGGCCCGGCTGTTCACCGGCCTGGGCGCCGACACCGGATTGCATCTGGTTCCGGTGCCGATCACCAAGCCATTGCTCGAGACCTATCTTCCGGCCCAGTTCAGCCACACCGACTACCCGCAGCTGATCCCTGACGGCGCGCCGGTCGATACCATCGCGGTCGGGTCGGTGATGGCAGCCTTCGCGTGGCAGCCGAGCAATGAGCGCTACAAGAAGGTCGCACATTTCGTCGATGCCTTCTTCGGGAAGTACCAGCTCTTCTTGCAGCCTCCGCGCCACCCGAAATGGAAGGATGTCAATCTCGCCGCCCAGGTACCCGGCTGGACGCGGCTCGCGCCGGCGCAGGAGTGGCTGATGCGACAATCCGTGGCTGGGGCCGCGGGTGGCTCGCTGCAACGGGATTTCGATAGCTTCCTGGCACGCAACAATAACCCAGGGACCAGCCTGACGACATCGCAGAGAGAGGGCCTGTTCCGCGAATTCCTGGTCTGGGTCAACAGCCGGAACCAGCCGCATTAGCGCACGGCGCCACTGAGGTTCAGTGGCTCAGCGTCCCCTGGCGATCCGCCGTTCGTAGGCCTGCGCGAGCAGCGTGCTGGGAAACAGCATAGCGAAATAGATCAGCGCTACCACCGTGTAGACCTCGAGCGGACGATAGGTGTCGGCAGTGATCAGCGTGCCCTGGTACAGCAGGTCCGGCACCGCGATGGTGGACACCAGGGAGGTGTTCTTGAGCTGCGTGATCGACTGGTTGACGAATGGCGGGATCATCCGCTTCACCGCCTGCGGCAGGATCACCTTGCGCATCATCGGCCATGGCCGCAGGCCGAGTGCGCGTGCCGCATCCCACTGGCCGGCCTCGATCGAGACGATACCGCCACGGAATATTTCCGCATAGAACACGCCGGTGTAGCAGGACAGCACCATCACGGCGGCGGCGGTGGCGGGGATCTGGATATTCACCAGCACCGGCAGCGCGTAATAGAACCACACGATCTGCACCAGCAACGGCGTGCAGCGGAACGCCTCGATGAAGCCGATCAGCGGGATGTTCAGCAGCTTCGAACGCGACAGCCGCCCGAGCCCGAGCAGCAGGCCGATGACCAGGCCGAGGAAAATGGTGCCGACGGTATAGGCGAGCGTGACCAGCACCCCCTTCCAGAACAGCGGTGTGTAGCGCAGCAGGAAGGCGAAGTCCCACTGATAGAACATCGCCGCCTCCTCTGCGTCGTCCCGGTCCTCAGAATGTCAGCGTCGCGGGAATCTGCTCGCGCGTGACGCCGAACTTGGTCAGCCCCTCGATCAGCCATTCGCGGATCTGCGCGGTACCGCGATTGAAGTCGATCCATGCGTTGACCACGTCGGCGAAGCGCAGATCCGGTTCACGCTGGATGCCAAGGCAACTCGGCAGTGCAACCAGCGGTCCGGTCAGCAGGTGGTAGCTGCCGAGTGACGGATTCTTGCCGATCGCCGACAGTCCGAGGATGGCCGCCAGGATGTGCACATCGGCGCGGCCCGACTGCAAAGCCAGCGTGCAATCGTCGCGCGTCTTGTAGCCGGTGAGTTCAGCGCTGGGGCAGTAACGCTTGGCCGCCGTCTCATGCAGCGAACCGATGTCGTAGACCACCTTGATCGCCGGCTTGTTGATGTCGTCCCAGGTTGCCGGCTCAAGCCCCTTGCGAGCCACGCAGCCGAACGGATGCACGATCATCGGATGGGTGAAGCCGATCGACAGTGCACGCTGCGGCGTCGGGTTCAGCGCGAAGGCGACGTCAACCTTGTTAGATTGCAGGTCTAGCACCGAGTTGCCGTAGGTGGATTCGACATAGGCGAGCTGCGCGTCGAACACCTTGGCGATATCCTTCGCCATCTCGATGCAGGCGCCGCTCCATTCGCCGCTGGCGAGGTCCTTCTGAAAATACGGCAATTCGCCCGGCAACGCGGCGATGCGCAGCGTCTTGCTACGGCGGACCCGATCGAACGTGCTTTCATTGCCGGACTGCGCCTGGGCAGAGCCGATCAGGGCGGCGGCGGGCAGCAGCGCGGCAGCGCCGGCCAGGACCCGGCGGCCGAGTGGGGTGGCCATGGTTGTGATGTCTCCCAGTGTTTGGCAAACCGACAGTGTTTGGCAAACCGATCCTCATTCGGTCGAGGCCGGCTTACAACCCTAGTGTGCCACGCAACAAGCGATGGAGGAAACCATGAACGAGCGCCGGATCGGACCGCTTTCTCCTGCCGCAATCCGCCTGCACCGCAGCGGCCGCGGACCGGCACTGGTCATGCTGCATTGCCTCGGCATGACGCATCATTTGTGGGACTACCTGGGCGGTTTGGCCGATCGCTTCACCCTGGTTTCCTACGATCTTCCGGGCCATGGCGAGACCGCATTGCCGGATGCGCCCTATGGGGTTGAGGAACTGTCTGCCCAGTTGGCAGCCGTGCTGCGGCGCGAAGGAATTGCGCAGGCGCACGTCATGGGCATTTCTCTCGGCGGCCTCGTGGCGCAGTGCTTGGCGGCGACCGAACCGGCGATGGTGAACCGCCTTGTGCTGTGCGACACCACGCCGCGCTACACCGACGAGGCTCGCGCCAACTGGACGGTGCGAGCCGCGGCAGCGCGGCGCGACGGTGCGGCATCGCTGTTGCCGATGATCGAGAAGATCTGGTTCACGCCGGAGTTCGTCGCCGCTGAGGCGCCGGCGGTCAAGCTGGTGCGCGACACGTTCCATGCCTGCAGCGGCGAAGGCTACGCGCTGGCATGCGAGGCACTCGGTGCGGCCGACCTGCGTGCGCTGGCAGCACGCATCATGGCCCCGACGCTGGTGGTGTGCGGCGCCGACGAAAGCGATGCATTCAAGGACGCGGCGCGCTGGCTCGCGCAGAACATCGCCGGCGCAAGGCTGGAGTTTGTCACGCAGGCGGCGCACGCCTCGGTGCTGGAACAGCCGGCGGCGATCGAGCGGTTGTTGCGGTCGTTCCTCGGATAGTTGTCCTGTCGCCCGGTTCGACTCGCGTTATGATGCCGCACGAGCACCCTCAAGGAGCCCCGCCATGGCCACTCCCCCACCGATGACCGCCGGCGTCACGCAACAAGGCAGCAGCGTGGACGGCATCGCCTGGAACATCCTGGGCCAGACCTACAAGCCGCTGTTGGTCACCGAGAGCAGCTTCTCCTGGCACGCCCTGTTGCCGCCCGGCACGTTCGTGCCACCGCATATCCACCCGACGCAGGATGAATTCATCTACGTGTTCGAGGGCCGCTTCGACCTGGTGCTCGACGGCCAGCAATCCAACGCGTCCGCGGGCGACCTGATCCGCTTGCCGCGCGGCATCCCGCACGGGCTGTTCAACCACAGCCAGGCGAACATCACCTGCCTGTTCTGGGTGTCGCCGACACGCATGCTGTGGGACCTGTTCCAGGCGATCCACAATGTGCCCGATCCGGCCGAGGTGGTCCGGCTTGCAGCCTTGCACGAGGTGAACTTCCTGCCGCCGCCGGGGTGAGTTCAACGCTTCACCGCCAGACTAACGCCGCGCGTTCACCTGCTCGCGGGCGAACCCGGACATCGACGCATAGCCTCGCACAATCGCCTCGCGCTCGGCATGCGACGCCACGGCGTCGAGGTCGGTGAAGCCGTCCGGTGCGCGTTCCTCCAGCACGTCGATCACGCGCTCCGGGCCGCCTTTGCGATTGTTCAGCACGATCTCCGCCGTCATCGGCCGGCGTTCGGCATCGTAGGCCGCCAGCGCGTCCACCACGCCGCCTCCGCGGACCAGATATCGGGCCAACGCGCGCGCATCGAGCACCGCCTGGCTGGCACCGTTGGACCCTACCGGATACATCGGATGCGCCGCGTCGCCGAGCAGCGTCGCGCGCCCGAAGGACCAGCGCGGCAGCGGATCGCGATCGCACATCGGATACTCGTAGAACGTACCGGTGGCACGGATCAGCGCCAGCGGATCGACAAAATCCAGCCGGAACCGGTCGCGCACGAACGGTTCCACCTCGTCCCAACTTCCTTCGCGATTCCAGTCCTCGCGCCGCGGCGGTGCGCCTGAGCCGTCACTGATCCGCGCCATCACCGCCCAGTTGGTCAGCCGCCGCTGCGGTTCGGCCGGATCGGCATGAATCGGATAGTAAACGAACTTCTGCCCCATGCCGCCGGAGATCACCATGGTGCGGCCATCGACATAGACCGGCCAATCCGCCGCACCGCGCCACAGCATCATGCCGTTCCACACCGGGGGTCCCTCGTCCGGATAAAACGTCGCGCGTACGCTTGAATGGATTCCATCCGCGCCGACCAGCGCGTCACCTGCGACCTCGAACGCCTCGCCGGCCTCGCGCTGCTCGAACCGCACGACCACCCGATCGTCTCGCTCGACAAACGACGCCAGCCGGCAACCGGTCCGCACTGCATCGGGGCCCAGCCGCGTGCGCACCGCCTCCAGCAGCACGCCGTGCAGCTTGCCGCGATGGATGGAGAACTGCGGCGTATCGAAACCGGCGTCGGTGCCGCGCAGCTCGCGCCACACCACCTGGCCGAAGCGGTTGGCGTAGATCAGCTCGCGGGTGCGGATGCCGGCGCGGTCCAGCTCCGGCAACAGGCCAAGGGCGGCCAGTTCCTTGATCGCGTGCGGCAGCGTGTTGATACCGACACCGAGTTCACGCAGCTCCCGCACCTGCTCGAACACGGTGCACGGAACGCCGACATCATGCAGCGACAATGCCGTCGCCAGGCCGCCGATCCCGCCGCCAACGATCAACACATGCATTGCATCACCAGTCCCCTGTCATTGCGAGGAGCGAAGCGACGCGGCAATCCCCGTCCGGTTTGTGGGCATAACCCTATCGGAGAGTGCCGCGTCGCTTCGTTCCTCGCAATGACAGCCTAAATCCCGAGATACGCCTTGCGCACCGCATCGTCCGCCGCAATCTCTGCCGCCCGCCCCGACAGCACGATCCGACCAGTCTGCAACACATAGGCACGGTCGGCGATGGCCAGCGCTTCCACCAGCCGCTGCTCCACCAGCAGCACGGTCACGCCCAGTTCGCGGATGCGCGTCACTGCCGCCAGGATGTCATCCACCAGCCGCGGCATGATCCCCTGGCTCGGTTCGTCGAGCATCAGGAAGCGCGGCTGCGTCATCAGCGCGCGACCGATCGCCAGCATCTGCTGCTCACCGCCAGACAGGGTTTCGGCGCGCTGCGGCAGGCGCTCCTGCAAGCGCGGGAACAGCGAAAACACCAGTTCCAGCGGCTTGAAACGGTCGGCGCCACGTTTTGCATAGGCGCCGAGCCGCAGATTGTCCTCGACCGACAACCGCGGGAACAGGCGGCGGCCTTCCGGTACCATGGAGACGCCAAGCCGGGTGATGCGATGCGCGGGCAACCGCCCGAGGGACTGGCCCTCAAACGTGATCGCGCCGTCCGATGCCACCTGCCCCGCGATCGATTTCAGCAGCGTGCTCTTGCCCGCACCGTTGGCGCCCACCACGGCGACGATTTCGCCACGCTCGACCTCCAGCGATACGCCTTGCAGTGCGCGCAATCCGCGATACGAGGCGGAGACGTCCTCAAGCCGCAGCATAGCGATCGCCGAGATAGGCGCGGATGACGTCGGGATTGCGCACCACCTCGGTCGGCGCTCCGATGGTCAGCACGCGGCCGAGGTCCAGCACCACGACGCGATCGACCAGTGGCAGCAGTACTTCCATCACATGTTCCACCATCATCACGGTGATGCCGCGGGCGCGCACGTCGCGAATCAGCTGCACCCCCGATGCAGCTTCCACCGGCGTGAGGCCGGTCAGCATCTCGTCCAGCAGCAGCAGGCGCGGTTCGGTGGCGAGCGCGCGTGCCACTTCCAGCCGGCGCTTCTCGGCCGGGGTCAGCGAGTGCGCAGGGGAATCGGCACGCGCGCTCAGGCCGGTGAACGCCAGCGTCTCCAGTGCGCGCGCCATCGCCGGACGGGTGCGCGACAGGCGCGCATAGGCGCCGACCATGACGTTCTCCAGCACCGTCATGGAATCGAAGCTGCGCACCACCTGGAAGGTGCGCGCGATGCCGAGCAGTGAACACTGCTCCGGCGGCAGTCCGGAAATCCGCTGCCCGGCCAGCCTGACTTCGCCTGAGTCGGGCGTTACCTCGCCGGAGATCGAATTGAACAGCGACGTCTTGCCCGCGCCGTTCGGACCGATCAGTCCCAGGATTTCGCCCGCGCGCACGTCGAAGCTGATATCGACATTCGCGGCGACGCCGCCGAACGACTTGCTGACGCGATCGACCTCAAGCAGCGGCGGCATCGTCCGCTCCGGAGTCCAATCCCCTTGGGGCGCGCACGCGGACGCCGATCAGGCTGGCCAGGCCCTGCGGCCGCGCCAGCGCCACCAGGATGATCAGCCCGCCATAGATCATCAGATCGACACCGCTGCCGGACCCGCCGAGATACGAGCGGGTCAGTTCGGACAACGGGATCAGCACCGCGGCGCCGACCAGCGGGCCCCACAGCGTGCCGACGCCGCCGAGTACCGCGGGCAACGGGATCAGTATCGACAACTGGCCATACAGCACGCTGTCCGGATCGATATAGCCGACGTACTGCGCGTAGATCGCGCCGCCGATGCCGGTCAGCGCGCCGCTGATCGCCGCCGCCGCCATCTTCGACGGGAAGATGCGCACGGCAAGGCTACGCGCCGCCACCGGATCGTCTTTCACGGCGCGCCAGACGAAGCCCCAGCGCGAGCCCTCGATCAACCACGCCACCAGCCACGCGACAGCGGCAAACGCCAGCGCGGCGTAGTGGTACGGCAGCTTGTTGATGCGAAACTGCAGCCACAGCCAGGAATCGCCGACCGAGCGAACGTAAGGAATATTGATGCCCGTGGCGCCGCCGATCCAGTCCCAGTTCAACGCCAGCAGATAGCCGATCTCGCCGACCACCACAGTGGCAATGGCGTAGTAGTGCCCGGACAGGCGGAAGCATGGCCAGCCGACCAGCAACGCCATCAATCCGCCCAGCGCACCGCCGGCGAACATGCCGATGGTCGGCGGAATGCCCAGGCGGGTCAGCAGCAGCGTCGATACATACGCACCGACGCCGAAATACAACGCGTGACTCAAGGAAATCTGGCCGCAATAGCCGCCCAGGATGTTCCACGCCTGCGCAAGTCCGGCGAACAGCACGGTGATGATGATCAGGTTGCGGGTATAGACATCGCTGATCGGCAGCGGCAGCAGCGCCAGCGCCAGCAGCAGCGCCGCGCCGATGATCAGTTCATGCCGCCGGCGACGGGTGATGGAGGTTTCCATCACAGCGTGCCGAACAGCCCGCGCGGGCGGAACATCAGCACCGCGAGGTAGATCGCGAACATGCCGACCTGCTTCAGCGACGGTTCGATCAGGAACGCCGTCAGCGCCTCCACCTGGCCGATCAGCAATCCGGCCACCAGCGCGCCGAACAGGCTGCCGAAACCGCCAAGGGCCACGGTCACGTAGGCGATCAGCGCGAAATTGGCGCCGACGCTGGGTGACACGTAATAGAACGTGGCGAGCATCACGCCGGCGATGCCGACCGCCGCTGCGCCAAGCCCCCAGCCCAGGGCGAAGATGCGATCGCGGTCGATGCCGATCAGCGCGACGGCTTCGCGGTCCTCGCGCGTGGCTTCCAGCGCGCGGCCGAATTCGGTGCGGCTGATCAGCAGCAGCAGGCCGAAGGCGAGCAGGCTGACGATGCCGGCGGCAAGCTGCGGCATCGGGATGAAGACGCCGGCGAGGTCGATGGTCCGACCGGCCAGCAGCGATGTGCTGACGCTCTTGAAGTCGCTGCCGAAGGTGAACTGCGCTGCGCCGCGCAGCAGGATCGCAAGGCCGAAGGTGACGAAGATCTGCACCATCCCGCGGTTGAACCGCACCGACAGGGCGCGCGCCATCAGCAGGTGGTAGATCGCCACGCCCAGCGCGAACAACGCCAGCGCGACCGGGATCAGCAGCAGCAGCGGGTCAAGGCCGGTGACCAGCCAGCCGATATAGGCGGCATACATGGCGAGCATCAGCAGTTCGCCATGCGCGAAATTCACCACGTCCATCAGGCCGAAGATCAGGCTGAGCCCGGCGGCAACCAGCGCATAGATCAGCCCCATCAGCAGGCCGCCGACGATGACCTGCATGAGGATGGTGGCGGTCACGCCCTGCAGTCACGGCCGGGCTTGTCCCGGCCATCCGTCGCGGCAGTCTGCGAGTGGCGATGGCCGGGACAGGCCCAGCCATGACGGTAGGGCAATGCCGTCACTTCCCCACGTTCCACACCGCCGGCTCGGCCGCGACGTCGAACGGATAGATCGTGTGGTACACGCCACCCTTGATTTGCTGGATCACCGGGCTGGCCTGGGTGTTCTGCCCGGTCGCATCGAACTTCACGCCCTTCCACGGCATGATCGTCTGGTTGCCCGGAATGTCGGTCGCCACCAGCGCCTGGCGGATCTTGTCCTCATCCAGCGAGCCGGCGCGGTTGATCGCGTCGGCCAATACCACCAGCGCGGTGATCTCGCGGCCGGTGTTGTCGTTCAGGTCCTTGTTGTTGCGTGCCTTGTACAGCGCATTCACCGCCGGTATCGCCGGCCGCGCCTTGGCCGCATCGAGCGCAAACGCCGACCGGCTCATCACGCCGTCCGCCAGCGGGCCGACCGCGTCGATGAACGCCTGTTCCACGAAGCCCGCCGACTGCGCCATGATCGCCTTCGGCGTGTAGCCGACATCGTGCAGGCCGCGCATCAGCAGGATCGCATCCGAAGTGTACGACGAAGGCATGATCACATCGGCGTCCGCCGCCTTGATCTGCTGCACCTCGGCCGACAGCGAGGGCGAGTTGCCCCGGTAGCGGATATCGGCGGCGACCTTGATGCCGGCCGCGTCCGCCATCTGCTTCTGGGCATTGGAGCTGTCGGTGCCGAAGATGGTGTCCTCGTGGAACAGCACGACCGACGACACCTTGTGGCCGGTCTTGGCGCCGATGTCGCGGAAGAAATCGAACATCGCCTGGGTGAACATCACGTCGTGCGGCGAGGTGCGGAAGAACCACTTCAGCCCACGCTGGTTCAAACTCGGCGAAGAATTGTCGGCCGACATGTAGGGCACCTCGTAGCGGTCGGCGACCTGTGAAATCGTCGCCGCCGTGGCACTCTGGTACGAGCCGATCAGTGCAACGACGTGTTCCTGGGTGATCAGCCGTTCCGCCTCGGCGCGGGCCTTCTGCGGATCGCCCTGGTGGTCGGCAAAGATCAGCCGGATCTTCGCACCGCCCAGTTTATCCAGGCCGCCGCCCTTGCCCAGCAGCATCGGGACGTTGTGGTTGCCGTTGATGATATCAGCGGCGGTTTCCATCGCCGCTTTGGCATCGGCGCCGACCTGGGCGTTCGGCCCCGTCATCGGATACAGCGCGCCGATCACCACCTCGTCCGCCGCGCGCGCAGAACCGATGCCGACCGCCAGCACAAGTGCCGCGATCGCAAATGCCAGACGTTGCATAAGAAGCCCCCTCGATTTGCCGGCGACTGAAAGCCGTGGTCGCGCGACTGTCAAGCAAGTCTGATGCCGTGGATCAGCCGATGTCGGCCGCCCAGAAGGCAACACGGGCACTGACCAAGCCAACAACCAGCGCACTGCAGATCGCCACGAACAGGATGCGTGCCGGTATCCGCCTATGCACGAGGCGGACTGCAACGAAAGACAGCACCAACGAACCCAGGGTGACCGCGGCACCGAACGCGGACCACGCATAGATCAGCATGTACACGCCGATCGTGCCGGCTAGGAAGACCTGAAGGATACAGGCGACCAGCCAGCCTTCCGGCATATGGGCGGTCGCCAGCACCACAAAGCCGAACAGCGCGAGTGTCAGGAAATAGAGTGATGCGGCCAGCATGGCGGGCTACGTGCCGACCTTCAGTGTCGCCACCAGTCCGCGCAGGCAGGCCAGCATGGAGAGCGCGGTGATCTGCCCGGTGCGCGGGTTCTCCGGGCTTGGCACATTTTCGATGGTCATGGTGAAGCGCGCGGCCTCCGCCTCCACGCGGATCGTGTGGACGTTGCGCGTGATGGTCGGGTCCGCCCAGATCTCCACCCGCGTGCGCATCGGGCCGATGCCGGCCAGCGCCAGCGCCGCCGCGACATTGACGTTGGCGGGGAAGCCGGCCGCGGCGTCGAACGCGTTGCCCTGGAACACACGTTGCGGCGCGCCGATGCCGCTGACATCGATGCCGTGCCGCACCAGGTAGGGCGCGCCCTCCAGCCCGCGCGGCGGCTTGCGGCTTTCGATCGTGATGCTGTCCACCGGACCCTCGGCCGCGGCGCGCACGGCGTCGAGGCCGAGCAGCGCGCCGGTCGGCACCACGATGCGGGCGCCGGTTTCCTGCGCGCGGCGCACCAGGTACATGCGCGGCAGCAGGGCGCCCACCGAAGCGGGGACGAAAATGCGGCCGGCCTCGATCGCGGCGCCGGCAATCTGTTCGAACACCGCGGCCGGCGCCGCCTCGACGACGATATCGGCCTCTGCCAGGCCGGCCAGCGGGACCAGGCGCGGCGCGCTACGGAACGCCTGGAGATCGGCCTCCGCCTTGGCCTGGTCGCGGGCCGCCACGGCAATGAGCTGCAGTCCATCCACACCCGCGTCCAGCGCCCGGGCCAGTTTCATGCCGATCGCCCCAAGCCCGCCGATCGCGACGGTTTTCGTCATTTGTCTTGCTCCGCGATGGTGTCTTGCGCCGCGATGGTGTCTTGCGCCGCGATGACCTGGGCCGCGGCCAGGTCCTCTGGCGTGTTGACGTTGAGGAACGGGTCCCATTTCGCAGCAGGGAAATCAACCATGCGCATGCCGATTCTGGCAGCGAAACCGGCCACGTCGCGCCGCCCGGGAACCGCAAGAATGTCCCGCAGCGCGTCGCGGCAGGCCGCCGGCCAGAGTGCGACGAGATAGTGCGGACGCTGCCTGCTGGCGGCGCAGGCGGGCGCGGGGTCCAGCACGGCGGCCAGTCCGCGCGGGATGAACGGGGTATCGCCCGGCACGGTCAACAGGCTGTCCGCGCCAAGCGATGCGGCCCAGTCGAGGCCCGCGAGAACCCCGGCCAGCGGCCCTTCCCCGGCGAACGCGCCGTCCGGCAGCACAGGCAGGTTCAGGGCGGCAAACCGCGCGGGGTCGCCGTTGGCGCTGATGGCGATACGCGGAGTGTCGAGCGCGGCGACGATGCGTTCGATCATCCGCGTGCCCGCCAGTTCCAGCAGCGGCTTGTCCTGCCCACCCATGCGGCGCGCCGAACCACCGGCGAGGATCAAGGCGGCGATCGGGTCAGCGGTCACGGCCATGCATCAACGCATTGGCAAGCTGCGGCTGCCAGGATTCGAAGCAGGAATATGGAACCGCAGTTGAACACAGATGAAAAAGGTCTACGAGAATGCCGCTCACGAGCTTCGCACGGCTGGCCTGACGTTGGCGCAGCAATATGGAACTACCGTCAGATACGACGGCATCATTGTTGGTGGGTACGCAGTGGACCTCCCGGTCGAACGGTCGGTCCTTGTGGAACTCGAGGCTGTTCGTGCGCTGGACCAGATCCACCGGGCACAATGCCTGAATCACCTGAAAGCAACCGACCTGCG
>DATAPW010000401.1:0-30031 GCA_036265005.1 Acetobacteraceae bacterium
ATCTACGCCGACCTGCGCGGCGCCGGCACCACCCCGCACGCCATCGCGTCGAACCTGGACGGCTCTCTCGGCCTGGCCCTGGTCAACGGCACCGTGGACAACCGCCTGTTCGGCAGCACACTCGGCTCGGTCCTGCGTGAGGTCAGCCTGCTCGATCTGGTGGGCCGCGGCGGCACCAGCCAGGTGCAGTGCTTCGCCTCGAGGCTGGATGCCAGCCATGGCGTCGGCACGTTCCGCACCCTGGTGCTGAATTCATCGCTGCTGACCATGGATGGCGGGGGCAGCGTGAATCTCGGCAACGAAACGCTGGACCTGCGCGTCCAGCCGCAGGCACGGGTCGGCGGTACCGGCGTCGTGGTGCCGTTGAAGGTCACCGGCACGTTCCATTCGCCGTCCGCAGCGCCCGATCCGACCGCCGCGGTGTTCGCCAATGCCGGCACGGTGGCGGGCATCGCGAGCGGCGCCACGCCACTCGGCATGGTCGCCGGCGCACTGACCGGACGGAAGCTGCCCGGCGGCAGCGAGGCGGCGGAGTGCGGCCCGGCCCTGGCGATCGCCCGGGGGTCGGCCGCCGGACCCGCGCCGACGCCGGCGGCCGCGCAAGCCGCTCCATCCAGTTCTCCCCAGCAGCAGAAGCCGCAGCAGAAGCCGCCAAGCCCGGGCAACCTGCTGCGCCAGCTGTTTCGCTAGGGGATGCGCCTGATCGCAATGGCTGGGGACCGGATGAGCCGGAGACCGGCGTGAAACGCTTTTGGGAGACTGCGGATATCGGGCCGGTGCCCGGGGGCTACGCCATCCTGCTGGACGGCAAGCCGATGCGCCTGCCGGGCGGCGAGGTGCTGTGCGTCGAGGCGGAGCGGCTGGCCCGCGCCATTGCCGAGGAGTGGCAGCGCGCCGGTGGCGGGAAGGGTGGCGAGATGTCATTCGCCGACACGCCGCTGACCCGCCTGGCCGGCACCGCGCAGCAGCGCATCGCACCCGACCCGGCACCCACCGTCGATGCCATCGCCCGCTACGCCGAGAGCGACCTGCTGTGCTACCGCGCCGAAGCACCGCAGGAGCTGGTGCGGCGCCAGGCGCGCCTGTGGCAGCCCTGGCTGGACTGGGCGGCGCTGGCCTATGACGCGCCGCTGCGCACCAGCACCGGCGTCGCCTACGTGCAGCAGCACCGCAGCAGTATCGCGGCGCTGCGCAAGGCCGTCGCGGCGCTCGATGTGCCCGCGCTGGCGGCGCTCGGCATCGCCGTGCCGGCGCTGGGCAGCGTGGTGCTGGGGCTGGCTTTGGCCGAGGGCAGGCTGGATGCCGCAACCGCCCATGCGCTGGGCAGCCTGGACGAATTGTTCCAGGCGGAGGCGTGGGGCGAGGATACCGAAGCCGCCGCCCGTCGCCGCGCTATTGCCGCGGACATCGATCTCGCGGCACGCTTCCTGCAATTGACGCGAGGTGCGCCGGCAGCATGAACGCCAAGCGATTGATCATCAGCGGCCGGGTACAGGGCGTCGGCTACCGCGAATGGATGGTGGAAAAGGCCCGCGCGCTGGGGGTTTCCGGCTGGGTGCGTAACCGCGCCGACGGCGCCGTGGAGGCATTGGTCGCCGGCGAAATCGCCGCGGTGGAGGAACTGGCGCGGCTATGCCGCCGAGGCCCGCGCCTGGCCGAAGTGGTCAGCATCGAGGAAGAGCTGGCCGATCCGCCAGAGGAGTTCGGCTTCCGACGCGTGCCATAGGTTGGCGTGGTTGCGGTGATGGGTGTCGCTGCGCGCTACCCGTCCTACGAGCAATCCAGGCGTCACCGTATTGTCCGCAATGTCGTTAGGATGGGTAGAGCACTGCGAAACCCATCACACCGCCGCCGCGCGGTGGCGGTTAAGCTTGGGTTGATGCGCAGGGAAGCGGCGCCGGCGCGGCATCGAACACCTCGTCCCAGGCGGCGCGCAGCGCAGCGTCCGCCTGGTCCATGGTGATCGGAATGCCGAGGGCGTGCAGGCTGGTGACGCCGTAGTCGCTGATGCCGCAGGGCACGATGCCGCCGTAATGGCTGAGGTCCGGAGCGACGTTGAGCGCGACGCCGTGCCAGCTGACCCAGCGCGTCACCCGCACCCCGATGGCGGCGATCTTGGCCTCGCCGCCGGTGGCGGGGGCGGCGACCCAGATGCCGATGCGGCCCTGTCGGCGTTCGCCGGCCACGCCGAGGCGGGCGAGGGCGCGGATCAGCCATTCCTCCAGCCCGTGCACGTAGCAGCGCACGTCGCGCGCCGGCACGATGCCGTGCGGCCGGCTGAGGTCCAGCATGACATAGCCGGTGCGCTGGCCGGGGCCGTGATAGGTCCATTGGCCGCCGCGGCCGGCATCGAAGGTGGGAAAGCGCGTGGGATCGGTGAGTTCCTCCGGACGGGCGGAGGTGCCAGCGGTGTAGAGCGGCGGATGTTCCACCAGCCAGACCAGCTCCGAGGCGGTGCCGGCGCGGATCGCCGCCACGCGTTCCTGCATGGCGGCGATGGCCGCGGCGTACGGCGTAAGGCCCGGCGCAGTGCGCCATTCGGCGGCAGCCGCGGCGATTGAAGGGGCCTCAGTCATCCGCTATACCCCGCCGCCTGCCCGGGCGGTCGTGGCGGAATGGTAGACGCGCAAGCTTGAGGTGCTTGTGGGGGTAACCCCGTGGAAGTTCGAGTCTTCTCGACCGCATGACACCTGGCCCCGATCACCGTTCGCACAGTCTATCGCCGATATAGGGTGCCCGGACCAAACCTGGCGCCAACGCCACGGCCTGGCTATCCACCGCCGCCGTCGCCGAAATGCGGACCGAAATCCGGATGATTGCGGGTAAGTGTCAATGTACAGCCCGAAGCGACCAATAAAACCACAGCGAACATCGCAGCAATACCGAATGCCGATGCACGACTGGAACACGGCGTGGCGACCGCGCGGAACCATCTGCGTGTTCGGCGTACATCCGCCTCCATCTGCGTCAAGTCCTTCCTTGTCGTGCAGTGCCAATGTCAGGCCGTTCAGCGACTGACTGCGTCGCGCATCAGCGCCGCATGGTGTCGCGCCGGCGCACCCGATTCTCGCGGTCTGCGGCCCCCTTCCTCACGGCGACATCGGCGACCCTGGCATCGCCCCGCGGCCATTCCCACGACCGCGGGCGTGCTTCTTGGAGCGTTCCGCGATCGGATTCGTTCAAGCAACGCGCCTGCTCACAATCTCCTGATCCCGGCGGCGCCAAGACCGGCACGAGCGGCGGCGGCCTGCCGAGCGGCGGCGGTTCAGGCTTCGACCCGCACCTCGCCGATGGGCAGTTGCTGTCGATCGTGGGAAACACCGCGCTATTCTCGGTCCCGGGCACCCAGGGCTATTGAAAGAACGACTTCGCGCTGCCCGACCTGGATGGCCGTGTGATCGGCGCCGCCGTGAATGATGGCTTCACCCACAACGTCGGTGGGGTGTACGGCATCGATCCAACAATCCTGACAGTGGTCCAATCTGCTGTCGCACGACCTCAGAGCCGATCAGACTGGCGTTGCTGCGCCTGGGCCTTGTTGCGCCCGCCGCGGCCGCACAGCCCGTGCGTAATCGGCCCGACCACCACTCGCCTGGCGTCACACCACCCGGACGCCGCGCGTGTTGAGCGCCGGGTCTTGCCAGAACGAATCACCTTCCACCCGCCGGAACAGGTCGGGCGGCAACACCGTCTCGCGCGGCATCGCGCGCACCGTGCGGCCGACATCGTGCAGCCCCGGCGTGCCGAGCCGCGCGTCGAACTCGCGCGCGTCGTATTGCAGGTCCTCGAAGTCGTGGCCGAACCGTGGTTCGCTGAGGAATTCGTACACCGCATTCATCGCGCGCTGCGGATCGCTGGTGAGCGTCTCGTAGGTCAGCAGCATCATGCGGTCGGCTTCCTCGCCATAGAACGCCTCGCGCAGCGCGTTCCAGGCGAACCCCACCATGCCGGTGCCGCTGCCCAACCCCTCGATGCGCGAATACACCGTGCCGCCGGGTTCGAAGTTGAAAATCTTCGAAGGCTCGAACCGATTGCGCCGCACGAGCCGCTCGATGCTGTCGAGAATCCACGGCACGTGCCGGACGCACGCGATGACCCGCGCGCGCGGAAACAGCGTGCTCAGGAGCGGCAGCTTGGAACACCACAGCCGATTGGTGTCGAACACCACGGTGCTGGCCGGCACCTGGCGATAATACGCGTCGAACACCGCGTCGAGCACCGCGTGGCGCTGCGTGTCATCGATGAACACCGCGGTTTCGTTGTCCTGGCTCATCTGCCGCAGCAGCGCGGTGACCAGCGAACCGACCGGGCTCGTCATACCGGCATGGCAGGCGGGATTCTGCCGCAGGATGGCGCCGAGCAGCGTGGAACCGGATCGCGGCAGGCCGGAGATGAAGTGAATGCGGTTCTTCACGCCGCCGCCTGCGCTGTGCCGTCGGCGGCATAACGCATGGTGGCGGCAACGTGCAATTCGATCGCCAGCCGGTCGGCCGGTTCCGCCAGCAGGGCACTGCGGATCACGCCATCAGGGATCACCGCATCGCCATCGGTCCAGCGGAAGCGGTTATCCGGCTCGAAGGCATGGAAGCCGTCGGTCAGCACCGCGTCGTTTGCGTGCAGCGTCCGCAGTGTCGCGCCTCGCTTCAGCACGATTCGCCGCAGCGCCACGCCAAGCGCACGCCGGTCGCGCGCCAGGCCAAGTTCCTGCGGCACGCCGGCACGCGACACGATGCGAACGCAATGCGGCCGCGGCGGCAGGTCGAACGCATATGCTGCGCCGTGCCGCGCCGATGGGTTCAGCCGCTGGCCATCAACCAGCAGATGCAGATCCGCCTCGTCGGTCAGCGGCAGGCCAGGCCGCGGCCCGGCGCGATCCAGCAGCCAGCGCCAGGCGGCATCGACGACGGACCCGCTGGTGCGCACCGGCGCGCAGGGCGGGTTCGCCGGCTGGTCCCAACCGCTGTTGGCATTGCCGAACAGCCGGCGGTTGCCGTCGTCGCGATAGCTCTCGGCTGGCGCCCCATCCGCCAGCAGCACGTCATGCGTCGCCAGTTCGATGTGGTAGATCGTCATTGCCTGCGCCCGGTCGTCCCACAGGATCGAGCGATGATTGACCAGTTCCTCCACCGGGATCAGCACGTCGTCGATCAGCAGCGAATGTCCCTTGGTGACGCGCAGGTCGCGTGTCGGCACGTTGTCGGCGAGGGCGCCCTTCCGCACGATCACCGGCGTTGCCGCATCGCGCCGCCCGGGCGTTGCCAGGACGTGGCCGGTGCCGATCCAGGTGATCGGCCTTAGCGCGCCCGACAGTGTCACCACCCGGTCGCCGATTGCCAGGTCCTGCACCTTGACCTCGCCATGCTCCGTCAGGATGTGCGTGTCGCACAGGAAGCACGGGGTGGTGTTGAGGATGATGAAGTTGTCGGAACCCGATGTGGTGCTGTGCGGGAACAGCCCTGCATAGCTCTGTCCCGGGTCCAGCGTGACATCGACCGGCGCGCCGGCACTCAGCGTCATCGCGAGCGTGTTGGTGTTGACCAGGTTAGCGCTGGTCACCGTGACGCCGGTGAGGTCGATCGTGTCGGTGTTCTGCACCAGGCCGGCGATGATGTTGCTGGGCGCGGCGGCACTGCCGAAAGCGAGGATCATGCCGGTGCCGAAGGTGATCTTTCCGCTGCCCGCCGCGCCCGTCGCACCCAGCACGATCTCGCCGCCGTTCAGCAGGGTGCCGCCGCCGTAGCTGCTCGACGCCGCGAGGGTCAGTGTGCCGCTGCCCTGCTTGACCAGCTCGCCGGCGCCCGAGATCACGCCGGAGAAGCCGGTGGAGTTTCCGGTGCCCGCCGTCAGGGTGGCGCTGCTGATGCTGATCGCTCCCGCACCGGACAGGTCGCCGATGGTCTGGTTGAAGGTGCCCAGGTTGAGGCTGCTGCCGGCCGCGAGGGTGACCGACCCGGTGCCGATCGCGCCTGCTGCGCCGGCGGCCAGCGTGCCGGCCACCACGTCGTAGCCGCCGCCTGTGGTGTGGCCGACGCCGGCAAAGCCCAGCGATGACCCGGTGGCGAGATCGATGGTCTGCGTCGAACCCAGCGCGAAGGTGTTGGTGAAATCGAAGCTGTAGTTGACGCCGGCAAAGGCATCGACGCCGCCGATATTGATCGCCGCGAGATCGGTGGTGAGGTCCGCCAGCGAGGCGACGGTGAAGGTGTTGATGATCACCGCGGAGCCGCTGCCTGCGTCCTGCACCACCGAGAAGCCGCTGGGGCTGCCGCTCACCGCCCCCAGGGTCTGTGTCGTGCTGCCGCTGGTCACATTCAGCGTGGCGCCCGACAGGCTGGCGGTGGCGCCGGCGTGGAAGGCGAGTCCGGGCAGGTCGATGACGTCGCCCGCGACGATGCCGCCGATGGTGTTGCTGTTGAAGCTGTTGCCGGACATCGCGGCGGACTGGATCTGCAGTTCGCCGAAGCCGGCGCCGAAGGTGATTGCGCCCGAGCCGGCGGCGGTGCCGGCGTTCAGGTCCAGCGTGCCGCCGCTCTGCACCTTGGTGCCGCCGGTATAGGTGCTGGTGGCGCCGAGTACCACCGTGCCGGCGCCGCTGAGCACGATCGATGCCGCCGTATTGTTGCCGCCGGTGCCGCCGGACCCGGCCTGGTCCGCGATGCCGCCGTTGATCGTCAGGCTCTGGCCGCTGCCGGGTGCCAGCGTGATCGCCTGCGTCAGGCTCGTGCTGGTGTTCTGGATGAAGATGCCGGAGCCGAATGCGGAACCGCTGGTTCCGGCGTTGGTGGCGCTGCCGCCGGTGCCGCCGCCGACGGTACCGACGCCAAGGCTGCCGGCGCCGATGATCAACGTGCCACCCTGTTGCACGAAGACATCGCCGCCCGCGCCGAGACCACCGCCACCGCCACCGCCGCTGCCACCCGCGCCGCCGCTGCCAGCGCCGAAACCGCCGGCTCCACTTGCTTTGAAGCCAGCGGCTCCGCCGCCGCCGAAGCCACCATTGCCGACGGCCTTGTAGCCGGAGCCGCCACCGCCGCCGAAGCCACCGGTACCACCATAAGTGTAGCCGGCTCCGCCGCCCCCGCCAAAGCCACCGGTTCCGCCTGCTCCGTATTTTCCCGGCTTGCTGGACGTCTGGTCCTTGCTCAGGCCGGCGCCGCCGCCCAGGCCGCCGCCGCCGGCGGCACCGCCATAGCCCGTCGAGAGGACGTTGCCGTTGCCCTCACCGCCGCCGCCGCCGTTGCTGCCGCCCGCATGGGTGGTGTTGAAGCCGTAGTTGGCACCGGTGCCGGCGCTGCCGATCCCGCTGCTTTGGGCCACCAGAATGCCGGTGCCACCGATCAGTGCGTTGGTGGCGCCGCCCGTTGCGCCGGCGCCGACGCCGCCACCGCCGCCGAAGCTGTTGCCGTAGCCGGAACCTCCGGCGCCACCCAGCCCGCCGCCGCCGGCATATCCATCGCTCACGAAATTCTTGCTCGAGCCGCCGGCGCCGCCTTTCGCGGCATTGCCGGAGAACGAGACTGCGTTCAGCGTCACGGTTCCGCCGCCATAGGTCGTGCCGTTGGCGATGTTGGCGCCGGCGACGAACAGTCCGCCGCCCAGTCCGGCGCCGCCACCGCCGGCATAGCCGCCGGCGTTCCCACCGGCGCCGCCCTGCGCCAGCATCTTGCTGATCGTCAGGTTGCTGACGGTGAGTGCGCCGTTGAAGTCGAGCAGCCCGCGATGCGCCTTGGCACCATCCAGCGCGAAGCCTGCGCCGTTGATGGCGAGCGTTACGCCGCTATGCAGATTGATCGCCGAGAGATCGAAGGTTTCGCCGATCGCACTGCCGAACGTGATCGTGTACGTGCCGGGAGCAGTGGTGCCGTCGATGATCTGGATATCGCCGTCGAGTTGTGCCTCGGTGGTGACCGTACTGACGAAACTGGGCATCAGACGCTCCTGCGCTTGGGATGCCCGTTGCGGGTTCGAGGCGGCAACCCGTCAGAATACTCGCACGGAGGCGGGGGCGATCTCAATCAAACAGCGAGGCGATGCGTCATGGGTATCGCTACGCTTTACCCATCCGACGGGGGCGGTGTTGCTGGCGTAGGATGGGGTGGAGCGCGGCGAAGCCCATCGGCCCGCCGGGGCGCACGAACGCGCGGGCATCAGGCTCTCGAGTGCGTCGGCGACCATGCCGAAGCGGAGCAGCGCCAGCGGATCCGACGGCACAGCGCGTTGCCCTTGCGTAGGATGGGTAGACCGCAGCAAGACCCATCGGGTCGCCGCGGGGATTACGAACGCGCGGGGATCAGGCTCTCGAGTGCGTCGGCGACCGAGCTGAAGCGGCAGCTCCGGCCGATCAGCGGCTGCACGACGATTTCGCTGGGGGCGCGCCACAGGATCCAGCGGCGTAGCGCATTGTCCTTGGCGTAGAACGCCACGACCTCCTCGTATTCCTCGCCTTCCACGCAGTGGTCGAGTTCGACCACCATCTGGACTTCGTGGAATTCCGCCCAACCCTGCAGGAGCATCAGGTCGGCGATTTCGAAGGCGAAACCGGTCGGCGCGTTCGGCGTGATCTGTGGCCTATCCATGGAGAACCGCAGTCCTTCGTAAGGGGAACAGCACAACTTCACATGCCTGTGATCTGTGACCTCACGCTGCCGTGAACACAAGTATTCAAAATGAGATTCGCACGATTGTTTGATCGGACCGCAGCTGTTCCAATACGAAACGATATAAATCCACTCTAACCCATTGAACGCAATGAGCGATTTGATGGCTACAACTCCGCAACGGACGGTCCGTTATGCTTACGGAAGCGGCACGGAGTCGAATCACTTCCGTTATGGAGTGGCCGCTGAATGAAATTCTGTTTATCTTTGCCTGCGCGACGTGCTCATGGACGCTTGCCTGGGCGTCAACTTTTGGTCACATTCTTAGCGTCCGTGGGAGGACGTTCGGATGCATCGGCTGGCAGCCGCATCCGCCCCGTCTGAGGGGCGGTCGAGTGAATTGGAAACCATGCGCGGCGAAATCGCGCCGCTCCATACCGCCACCGGCTTCGTCATCGGCGGCACAGTGTGCGGGTTATTCTGGAGCCTGTTGGGCGCGGCCCTCTGGCTGATGATCTGACAGGCCAAGCGCCGTCCGCCAGCTTGCCAGCAGTCCGAGCGCCATGGCGTCCCAGGTGAAGCCGGCGGCGCGCTGACCGCCCAGTCGTGCCAGTTCCGCCGCCAGCGTCGCATCCGTCAACAGCCGAACCAGCCCGCCGACGATGTCCGCAGTGTCTTCCGGATCGACCAGCAGCGCGGCATCCCCGGCGGTCTCCCCCACCGCCGTGCTGCGTGACGCGATCACCGGCGCGCCGCACGCCATCGCCTCCAGCACCGGCAGGCCGAAGCCCTCGTACAGGCTGACATAGGCGACGGCGGCACAGCGCGCATACAGCGCGGCCAATGTGTCGTCCGTGACATGGCCGAGCAACCGCAATGCGCCGCTGCGGCGTGCTCTCTCGGCGGCGCCGTCGGCCAGCGTGTCGCCCCAGCCGGGGCCGCCGGCGATGACCAGCGGGAAGCGCTGCCGCAGCGTCGGCGGCAACATCGCGTGGGCCGTCAGCAGGCGGTCATAGTTCTTGCGCGGCTCGAGCGTCGAGACAGCGAGCAAGTAGCCGCGTTCGCGCAGGTCGAATTCCGCCAGCACCGGCGCCGCAGCCTCGGCCTGCACCGGACGGAAGATCGGCGACACGCCCGGATGCACCACGTCGATCCGCGACGCTGCGACACCAAACTGGCGTTGCAGATCCATGGCAGTGAAATTGGAGACGCATACCAGGCGAGTGGCCTGTGCCAGCGTGCGCGGCAGCCGCCGCTCGATCCAGGCAACGCGGTCGGCGGGATGCCAACGCGGATCGGCGCGCCACGACAGGTCATGCATCGTGGCTACCGTAATGCCGTCGAAAGGCCGCGCTATCATGTTGACCTCATGGTACACGACGCCTGTGCCCGAACCGATCCGCCGTGCCATCGCGGCGGCATGCCGGTTCATCTGCCGCCGCTGCCATGCAGCGCGAACGGCAGCAGCGCCGGGGATCGCCGCGGCCTTGCTCCGCAGGCTGCTGCCCGAGGCGCCCGGCATCGGCTGTGCGGATAACGTGTCGAGTGCTTCGGCGCGCAGGCACTGCGCTCCCACCAGCAGATCCAACCCGGCCACTTGTGGTGCCTGACGCAAACGGCGCGCGATCTCCAGCGCCTGGCGGCCAACGCCTGAGCGCGTGTGCAACAGGCTGTCGGAACCCAGCAGCACGCCGATGCGGGCGTCGTTCATGCGGCTGGTCTCCCTGCGCCGGCGTCGGCTATGCTGCACCCGATGAGCGCGGCAGGCACGTCCATTTCCGAACCAGGCAAGCATGCTCAGCTCGATTGATCCGCTGTTCTCGCTATCCGGTTTTTTTGTCGGCCTGCTCGTCGGGCAGACCGGCATGGGCGGCGGCTCGCTGATGACGCCGCTGCTGATCCTGCTGTTCGGTGTCCATCCGGCCACCGCGGTCGGTACCGATCTGCTGTACGCATCGGTTACCAAGACCGCCGGTACGCTGGTGCATGGCCTCAATCACACGGTGCAATGGCGCATTGTCGCATTGCTGGCGGCCGGCAGCGTGCCGGCAACCGCGATCACGCTGCTTGCCATCTCGAAGTTCGATCTGTCGGGCAGTGCGGCCTCCGGCATGATCTCCACCGTGCTAGGCGTGATGCTGCTGTTGACAGCGCTGTCATTGATCTTCCGCAGGCAGTTCATGGGGCTGGCCGGCGATCGATTGCTCGCCGTGCAACCACGGCACACCGCGCTGCTGACCCTGATGACCGGCGTGGTACTCGGCGTGCTGGTGACGATTTCCTCGGTCGGTGCCGGCGCGATCGGTGTAACCGTGCTGCTGCTGCTGTATCCGCGGCTGCCGATGGCGATCATCGTCGGTTCCGACATCGCGCACGCGGTGCCGCTGACGTTGGTGGCGGGCATCGGCCACTGGTTTCTCGGCTCGGTGGACTGGCCGCTGCTGACCTCTCTGCTGACCGGATCGGTGCCCGGCATCATACTCGGCAGCTACCTGTCGGCGCATGTCCCCGACGCGGTGCTGCGGCCGATCCTGGCGATCACCCTGGTGCTGGTCGGTGGCCGGCTGGTGTTCTGACGCGGGTGCGGTCGGGACGACGGGTTTCGCTTCGCTCAACCCATCCTACGAATAGCATAGGGCCCGGGCCGGTTGTCGACCTGGCTAAGTGCGCGGCGTGCCGTTGGCATACAGTGCAAGGATGTCCGACACCGCGCGATTGAGCGGCGTCGGTACGCCGAGCTTCTTGCCCATCGCCACCACCGCGCCGCTGAGCCACGGCAGCTCGAGCCGGTTGCCGCGCGCCAGGTCGCCCTGCATCGATGCAGTCATCTGCGGCGGCAATGCATCGATCATCCTCATCCGCCGATCGGCAAAGTCCTCCGCCAGCGGAATGCCCATCGCGCGACCGACAAGGACAGCCTCCTGGATCACGTCGTGCAGGAAGGCGAGGGTCTGCGGATTGGCGCGGATCGGTCCCAGGTTCGAGCGCATGCTCGCAGTGGTGGCCGACATGCCGACCAGGAAGGCAAACTTCTCCCAGATCGCCAGGTTGATATCCGCGGCAATCTCGGCATCGATCTGCGCTGCGGTGCAGGCCGCCAGCAAGGCTTCGACGCGCGGCGACCGCGTGTTGTCCAGCTCGCCGAATATCAGCTTCGCCATCGTGCCGGTGTGGGCGATGACACCCGGACTGGCGATCACCACGCCGATCTGGCCGACGCCGCCGATCACCGCCTCGCGGCCCAGGATGCGCGTCAGCACCGCGTCCTTGTCCACGCCGTTCTGGAACGACACGACAGCGGTGCCTGGCCGCACCAATGGCTTCACCGCCTCGGCCGCCGCTGTGGTATCCCACAGCTTCACCGCGACCATCACCACGTCGGCCGGCGCCAGCGTGGACGGGTCGTCGGTGGCGACGACATCGCGCAGATGCAGGTCGCCGCGCGCGCTGGTGATGCGCAGCCCGTCCTGTTTGATTGCCGCGAGATGCGCGCCGCGCGCGATGAAGGCAACGTGGTTGCCGGCCGTCGCAAGGCGCGCGCCGAAGTATCCGCCGAGGCCGCCGGCCCCCATGATGACAATGCGCATGGGCGGCATTCAGCGTGGCATTGTGACGCGGGTCAAGCGGGGCCGACCTCAGGCCGTCTCGACCTGAGCTCGTCGAGCTGCATCCGTGCGCCGGCGACCATGCACGACAGATCGGACGTCAGCATCACCATGTCGAAGCCGCACTTCACCGCGCCGCCGCGAACGCCGCACCGGCACAGTGCGTGACGCACTTGATGCCGTGCTTGTGCGCTGCCTCCCGGATCTTGTCGCATGTGGCAGTATGGAGCGGGTCGGGGTTGTCGCTGCGCCGCGCCAGGCCCAGTGCGCGAAGCAGAACGTTGCTACCCTCGGTGCACGCCCCAGAACAGCGGGAACATGGCTTTCACAATGTCCTTGATGTCCGAGCGGAACGCGGTCGGCTGGAAGATCTGGCCAAGCGGGATGTAGGGCAGGGTTTCCAGGCCCTGGAGCTGGATTTGCTCGGCGAGCGCTTTTTGCGACGCGAGGTCCGGGGCGTCGAACCAGGCATCGCGCAGCGCTTCCAGCTTTTCATCCTTCGGCCAGCCGAACCAGGCCTTCTGGCCGCTGCCCCGCAATGCGAAGTTGCCGCCGGGATTGGACACGGTGACGCCATCCAGGGCGGTAATGAAAGCGCTCCAGCCGCCCTTGTCCGTCGGGTTCTGGCTGGTCCGCCGCGTGACCACCGTACCCCAGTCCATCGATTGGAAGTCCACGGTCAGGCCAAGCTTCTGAAACAGATCGCGGGCCACGAAAGACACCTGGCTGTAGACCGGCCGATCGCTGGCCGACAGCAACACGACCGGTTCGCCGCGATATCCGGCCTCAGTCACCAATCGCTTCGCCAGAGGGACATCGCGCGGCCGGGTCAGCACCTCGAGCCCGGCGTGCGACGCCATCGGTTGGCCCTCGGCGAAATAGCCCCCGGGCACGCGGCCGAGTTCGGCCTGCTCACCGATCACCGCCGTGACAAAGGCTTTCTGGTCGAGCGCCGGCAGCAACGCGCGTCGCAGCTTCGGATTGTCGAATGGCGAGGTCAGGTGATTGAGCGCGATGATCGGCTGCCATCCGAACGGATCGTTCACCGCGACCTGCACGTCGGGCGCGGTCCGCAGCATCGGGCAAAGATCGATCAGCGGCTGTTCGATCCAGTCCACCTCGCCCTTCTGCAAGGCTGCGGCGGCGGTAGCCGAGTCCGGTTGCACGATCCATTCGACCCGCTCGAAATGCGCCACCTTGCCGCCCGCGTAGAAGCTCGGCGGTTCCTGGCGCGGCACGTAGCCATCGAACCGCGCATAGCCCGCGCGGACGCCGGAATTCCACTCTCGGGGAAGGAACCGGAATGGCCCCGATCCAATGGTTTCCTTGACCTGTTCGGAGGCCGGTGTCTTCGCCATGCGCTCGGGCATCATGAAGCAGCTTCGCGCGCCCAGACCGTACAGCATCTGGCGAAACGGCCGTTTCAGCCGGATCTGGAAACGCCGGTCGTCGAGGGCAACGATTTCATTCGCCACCCTGGTCAATTGCTGGCCGAACGAATCGCGCGAGGCCCAACGCTTCAGCGACATCACGCAGTCCTTCGCCAGGACCTTCTCGCCGTCATGGAAGGCGAGCCCGTCGCGCAACGCGAACGTCCAGGTGAGGTCGTCGGCCGAGACGTCGTGCCCCGCGCACATCTGCGGCAGCACCTTGTTGCTGGCGTCGATCCCGTACAGCGTGTCGTAAACCAGATAGCCGTGCGACTGAGCCACCAACGCGGTGGTCCATATCGGGTCGAGCGACGTGAGGTTCGCATTCGGGATGAACCGCAGCGGCTGCGTGTCGGCGCGTGCCAGCGCGGGGGTCATCAGCAGGGGTATGGCCTTGAACAGGTCGCGACGACGCATAGAGCCTCCCGTGTTTCTTATTTTTGAATTACGGACGTTCGTCTCGGCACGGAAAGTATCTTGCGGCCCGGTCGGCGCGTGCAGCGGAATTGCCGATCGCACGCACCCGGCTGACCGATATTGCCATATGGCAGGTCGGTCCGGCCTCATGTCCGGACGATAGCCACCCCGGCGTGCGTTCGGCAAGATCGGTAACAGCGAACGAGGTGTGGCGAGCCTCCGCGGCCTACGGCTGTGGCAGCCAGTGTTTGGCGATACGGCAGGCGACAGTAAACGCGGGGTTGAAGACGTTGCCGACATCGTAGCGGACGACCTGCCCCATCAAATGGCTGGCAGCGCGGGCGTCCAGCCCGTAATCCTCGGCGAGCCAGCGCAGCATCTCGGTGGTGGCGTGCTGCAGCGCCTGATCGAGCGGCCGCGCATTGCCGACGGTGAAGATATCCTCCGCAGTTTCGCCGCGTGGCCAGGTGATCGTCCGCTTCAGTACGCGGAACGTAACTTCCATCTCGAACGAGGTTTCAATGCCGGTGCCGACGATCTCACCATCGCCCTGGCAGGCGTGGCCATCGCCAAGGTAGAACAACGCGCCCGGCACCGATACCGGGAACCAGGCAGTCGTCCCCGGCGCGAACAGACGGTAGTCCATGTTGCCGCCGTTCTGCGCACTGGTTGCGGTGGACAGCGCCTGGCCGCGCGCCGGCGCGACCCCGAAGCAGCCGATCATGGGCTGGAGTGGCGGCGCGAAGGTTTCGAGGCCCTTCGACGGTTCGCGCAGCCGCACGGTCCCAGTGTTGCCGCCGATCTCCCAGACAACGCGCTGCCGCGGGGGCTGGTCATGAATCGCGGCCGGTTCCAGGACCGTCAGGGCGAGTGGAGAAAACGTCCAACCGGTTGACCGGCTCGGCGTCAGCCGATCGATGCGCACGGTCAGTGTGTCGCCGGGCTCTGCGCCTTCCACGAAGAATGGACCGGTCATCGGATTCGGCCGTTCGCCGACGGCGACCTCGCGGGAATCAAGACCGGATGCGTCGATCGTATCGGTCACTATCGTATCGCCGTCGGCGACCCGAAGGCACGGCTCGGCGGTACCGATAACGTTGAAGTATTGGGTGGGGCGGAAGCGGTGCGTGGCCATCAGGATCTCCGGGGAAATTGCTTCGGCGAGAGGCGTGTCAATCGTCACCGGAAGAGGCACAGGGTCCGGTGCGAACCCACGATGATCGCTCGGCACTGAAGGCGCTCGTTCCCGACGCGTTCAGTGCCATGCGCTCAGCGGTTGGCCATGAAACCAACGGCACGGCCCGATGCGCGAAGCTCGGTTGAGGAGGTGTCAAAGCGGAAACGCTGCTCAGGGATTTCGGTGAAGAGATCGGCATAGCGTCGCGGCACTGCGGCGTCGTTCAGCGCACGTACGCGCCCGACCGCGTCGATGCGCACGGCGACCAGAAAGCTGCACCCGGAACCGGCGATTTCCTCGAGCGCCATGTGCATGCGAAGCTCGTCATCGCCATAGTATTTCGGCGCAACCAGTCGCTCCGCCGTATCCGCGCCGATCACAAACGTAGTCCCCGGAAACAAGCGCGACTTCTCGAGGAAGGTGGGTGCCCTGGTGAGTTCGACCGGTGACTTCCCGGCGAATTGCGTGAGCCGCTGCCTCACTGTCTCGCCCGCCAGTGGCGGCTTGTCCACGTTGGTGACAGAGATTTCAAATGAAACGGGCTGCTGCCTCAGCTCCTCGGCGACCCGTGCCAGCAACACATGCCCGGAGTGCAGCGGGTTGAAAGAACCTGGCAACAGCACAGGCGGCACCGGCGCGGACAGCAGCATCTGGCCATCGGGCCGGGCGGTGACGCGATCGAGTTCACCGGCCAGCAGCTGATCGATAACATCGACGGTCGCGGTGACCGTCTCGGCGAATTGTTCATCCGCATCGAGCAGGCTCCGCGGCGACGCTGCGTCGATACCGCATGCGCCGGCCAGCCACAGGACGATCGCGCGCGAAACGAGGTCTTCTTCTGCGGCGCGATCACGCCGGCCCTTGGCCAGCACGCCGGTGCAGTGCGCGATGCCGGCGGAAGTGGCGACTGCGATGTGGAACCGATGCTCGCCCCTGCGCGGGCGATCGCTCACCAGTGCCGCCGTCGCGCCGAGGCCGACCAGATCGGTGCCCGCGGGCACCAGCCTGGCCGCGCGTGCCCGTGCGCTGCGTGCCATCGCGATTGCGGTGTCGGCGCTGGATGCCTGTGCCGGTGGAAAGCCGAGAAACGCTGCAAGCGCCTGTGCGTCGTAGGGAACCTGGGCCTCGATCAGCAGCCGGGAGCCGCCGGGAACCCGCAGCAACTCGCCGATCGCGCCGCTGCCGCCGCCGGTGATCGCGAGTGCGGCCTTGCGACCGGAGCCGTGCAATGCGGAGATCAATTGTCGCCACGCAGCGTCCGACGGGGTCATGGTGCGTGAGTGGTCCAAAGTTGCAGAATGCCTCGCGGACGGTGAGAGAGAGTCAGGGCCGAGTCAACCGAGTGCTGGGTGTAAACGCCTGCCCCGGCTGGCGGATGGAGTCAGGCAAAAAACGGCATGCCGCATTTCGGCGGACATCGTCATTGCGATCAGTGCAGCGACGCGGCGCTCCCGGTCGAGTGGGGTACTGGACCGAGATTGCCGCGTCGCTGCTGCGATGTCGCAATGACAGCCTATCCACCACGGGCGCTTAAAGCCGGCATGCCGGGGTCGGATCAAGCGGATCCGCATGCACCGAGATATCGAGACCTTCGAGAGCGCCGAGATAGTCTTAGAGCGTGATCAGGTCGAGGCAGGGCATCGCGCCTCGTGCGTCCATGATCGCGCGGTTGCGGCATGGGCCATACATTCCCTGCATACCGGCGATCCTGCTCTCGAAGAAAAGCCACCGGTTGGACCAGTCGAAACCGCCCTGCCACACCAGCCAGGCACCGCTCAGCGGTTGGACGATTACCGCGGGATGCGTGAACAGGAAGTCGGCCCGGACCGTCGCCGCGGCAGCCAAGCGGCGCGCGGCCGGCACGCCGCTCAGGTGTCCGCTCAGCATGAAGAAGGCGATGCCTGCACCTGTCCCGAACAGCACGGTTGCGCTCAGGACATGCAGTGTCTTGACGAAGAGATACAGATCCAAGCCAGGCTCCCGACTTCGGTCTTGTCCGAGCGACCGCCGACGTCATCATCTGGACAAAGACCCGCTGTCATCGCCAAGCTCGCGTAGAACAGTGGAGCGCCCCGATGACGATCATTGATTCGCAGGTCCATGCCTATGAGGCGAACACGCCAAAGCGGCCGTGGCACAGCGTGCCGAACTGGCCCGCTCATGTCACCGGTGACGAGATGGTGGCGGCGATGGACAAGGTCGGCGTGGACGGCGCGATCTTCATCTCCGCGTTTGGGCTGTACCGCTTCGACGCCAGCTACGCGGTGGAAGTGCAACGGGCCCATCCCGACCGGTTCGCCATCGTCAAGCCGGTCGATCCGGACGATCCGGCCGTGGCCGATGTCATCGCCGCGTGGAAGAAGACACCGGGCGCGGTCGGCATCCGCATCATGCTGCCGAAGGAGGCGGGGCGCCAGGCGGACGACCCAGGCCTCGACCGGATCCTGCGTGCGGCGGTGCGTCACGATCTGCCGGTCAACGTGCTGTTCTGGGACAACCTGGACGTCGGCACCGCGCTGATCGATCGCCATCCCGACACGCGATTCATCATCGACCATCTGGGCATCCTGCAGCCACGCGTGCCGCCGGCGCCGCCGCAGCCGTGGGCCGACCTGCCGAAGGTGCTGGAACTCGCCAAACGTCCGAACGCGGTGATCAAGGTCAGCGGCGCCTGCACGCTGTCCCAGAAGCCATATCCATTCCCGGACATCTGGGACCCGCTGGCCCGCGTATTCGATGCCTGGGGTTTCGAGCGCTGCCTTTGGGGCACCGACTGGACGCGCGCCTTCGCTGTCGTCAACTTCGAGCAGGCCGTCGAGCCGTTCCTGACCACGGACCGCCTGAGCGACACGGAGCGGGCGATGCTCATGGGGGGCGCCTGCGCCAAGGCTTATGGCTGGTCGCCGGGGAAAGCCTAGGCGCGGTTTGCGCGTCAGCGTTTGGCTTTGGACTTGTTGAGGGTCACGGCGGCACGAACCAGAGTCTTCAATGCCGCCTCGTCGATCGTCTCGCCCTCGTGGAAGTCGATGGCACGCCGCGTGTTCCCCTCAAGACTGGAGTTGAAAAGGCGCGAAGGATCCTTGAGCGAGGCTCCTTTGGCGAAGGTCATTTTCACGACGTTCTTGTAGGTCTCGCCGGTGCAGATCAACCCGTCGTGCGACCACACCGGAACGCCTCGCCACTTCCACTCCTCGACGACTTCGGGATCGGCTTGTTTGACCAGGCTACGGAGCCGACTGAGCATTTCGCCCCGCCAGTCGCCAAGCTCCTGGATTCTCCCGTCTATCAGCTGGGAAGGAGACTTGGTTTCCTGCGACCCGGTCTGCTTCATGCCCGTACCTCCTGCCAGGTGGCGTCATCAATGGCTCAAACCGTCATGGCCGGGCCCGTCCCGGCCATGTGTCGAGTTAGAGTGCCGGTTGCGATGGGCGGGACAAGCCCGGCCATGACACACAGGTACAACCGGCGCTCGTGCTGCCGTTCCGCTGAGCTGCAGAGCTTCAGTCGATCCTCGCCAATACCTGGTCCAAGCTTGCAAGGAACCGCTGCCACCCGTACTTGGCGCCTTGGTAGGCCTGCTCCTGATCCGCCTGGAAGCCCGACTGCTCCATGCGCAGGTGCGTCCCCGTGCTCGTAGGGGTGAGCGTCCAGGTCACCACACTTTCGAGGCCATAGGCCGCCCACGTGTACGACAGCGTCTTGTTCGGCTCGACTGCCATGACCTGGCAGTCAACAGCGCCCCAGTCGGCGCGAAGGTTGAAGCGGTGGTCCACGACAGGCTTGAAGTCGTTCTTCATCAGCCACTCCTCGATCAGGTGTGGTTGGGTGAGAGCGCGCCAGATCTTTTCCGGCGGATAAGGCATTTCGCGTTCGATAACGACGGAGCGCGTTTCGGTCGCGGGTTGGCTCATTGGTCCATCCTCTTCAGTAGATCTTCGAGTTGGTCGAACCGGCTTTGCCAGAAGCCGGCCATTTGGCTTGTGCAGTCGATCAGCGGGGCCAACGCGCCGAGTTGCGCGCTATAGTGCGTCCGACGACCTTCGTGGCGGTCGCGAACCAACCCGGCCTCCCGCAGGACGCCGAGATGCTTCGAGACCGCCGGTTGCGAGACCCCGGCCCGAGCCGTCAGGGCCCCGACCGTCAGTTCTCCGTCGCGGCACAGCCGTTCGAAGATTGCCCGACGGGTCGGATCGGCGAGCGTCCTGAACAGCAAATCGTGAACGTCCGGCATCGGGGATCGATAACCTGCTGGCTATTGATCGACGCATAACCGCCGAGATATGCGTGAGTCAAGTCAGAGCGCCGAGTCTGGAGATACGGCCAGCGGCCGTGTTGTCGCCTCACGGGCCGGCTTGGCCTGACCATACCCCATTGGTTATGCGTAATGCATGATCGCCATTGATGCACCGCGCGTGGCGTGCGGCCGATCAGCGCGGCGAGTTGGCGGGTGCGCGCGCTGCCGCGAATGGCTCCAGCGCGCCGCCGCTGCCGACCATCAGCGCGATCATGATTGCGCCCAGTACGCCGCGGGGCAGGGCGCGCACCAGATCGACCAGGACGATGGCGGCTACCCCCGACGCGGCGGCATCCCAGGCGTGGCGGCCGACGATGAAGCCGGCGGCGAGGCCGACCAGCACACCAGCCAGCAGGATGCGCCGCGCGATGGCAGGGACATGGCTTGGATTGCCGATGTCGCCAATACTTGCCGCGTTGCCCGCGCCGATGCCTTGATTTGGTGCAAGCGGCGTCCGTCATTCCATCCTGCGCGGGAATGACGAACGAGGCGCGTCAGGGACAGATGTAGCCGGTTCCGGCGGGGGATTTGAAGCAGCCGACCGATTCCGGGAATGCGTGCTTCGGCAGCCATAGCACCACCTCGGGCAGGAAGATGGTGAAGGCGATGGCGGCGAGGAAGATGATGTAGATCGGCAGCGATGCGCGCAGCGCCCCGGAGAACCGTACGTCGAGGAACTTCGATGCCATTAGCAGCGCCAGGCCGTAGGGCGGCGTGATCAGTCCGAAAGCCAGCGTGACGATCAGCACGACGCCCATGTGCACCGAGTTGATCGAGGCGGCGTCGGTCAGCGCGGTGACCACCGGCATGAATATGATGATCGCCGGCACCGGTTCGATGAAGTCGCCGACGATGACGAACACCAGCACGAGCAGGAACATGATCATGTGCGGATCGTCGCCGGCGATGCCGCCGATCCACCCGGCGACCACGATCGGACCGCGCAGGTAGGCGAGGAGCCAGCCGAATGCCGATGCCGCGGCGATGGTGATCATCGGCAGCGAGTAGATCATCCCGGCGAGCACGAAATCACGCGGCACGTTCTTCAGGTGAGCGGGGTTGAGGAACGGGATGACGATCAGCAGGATGTAGCTGATGGCGATGACGCCGGCCTCGGTGGGCGTGAACCAGCCGGTGAGGATGCCACCGAGCAGGATGACCGGGATCATCAGCGGCAATGCCGCGGCCTTGGTGGCGCCGAGCAGGTTGCCGAAGCTGGAGCGCGGGCGGCGGAAGCCGGCGGGACCGAAGAAGTAGCAATAGATCATCAGGCCGAAGCCGATCAGCAGGCCCGGCACGATCCCGCCAAGGAACAGGCCGGCGATCGAGACGTTGCCGATGGCGCCGTAGACCACGGCCATGATCGACGGCGGCACCAGCGCGGCGATGGTGGACGCGGCGGCGATCAGCGCTGCGGTGAACTCCGGGCGATAGCCTTCCGCTGCCATCGGCTTTGCCATGGTGCGCGACAGCACTGCGACATCGGCCGACGATGAGCCGGACATGCCGGAGAAGAACATCGAGAACACCGTGGTCACCTGCGCCAGGCCGCCGCGGATATGGCCGACCAGCGCCTGCGACAGTTCGGCGATGCGGATCACCACGTTGGCCGAGGTCATCAACTCGCCGACCAGCAGGAAGAATGGGATCGCCATCAGCGCTTCGGAGTCCACGCCGTTGAACAACTGGGCGATCATCGATTGCAGCGTGATCGGCGTGAACATCGTGCCGACCAGCACGCCGGCGATCAGAGCGAACGCCACCGGTACGCCGAGGTAGCCGAGTGTGAGGAACAGCGTCGTCATGATGGCGAGCAGGACGGAGTTCGGCAGCGTCATGGGCTTGGACGTCTCCCTGACTTCATTGCCGTCCGCTTGCTGTCATCGCCGCCCCCATCGTATCCGGCGTTATTCCCGCTCTCCCCATCGTCATTCCCGCCCTTGCGGGAATGACGACTGAGAAAATGGCAACGACGATCGGGAGGCTGAGAACGACGCCGGGGAAAGCGGCAGAGACGGAAAGAGTGCGAATGACGGCAGGACGGCGGCGCGGTCATATCCCGGTGTCCCGCAACATGCCTTCGCCAACGACCGGGGCGAAGCCGTTGCGCAGTCCGTTGGCGATCTGCTCGACGGCAAACAGCGCCACCAGCGCGCCCGACACCGGAATGGCAATGTAGAGATACGCAATCGGCAGCATCGACGGCATGCGGAAGCTGCCGAAGCCGGTGAGGAAATTCTGCCAGCCGAACACTGCCATCGAAATGCCGACTGCGACCACGACAGCGCGGTTGAATACCTCGAAGACGATGCGGGTGCGGCCTGTCATGCGCTCGGTGATGGCGGAGAGGAACAGGTGGTCGTTGCGGCGCGTTGCCACCGCGGTGCCGACGAAGATGCCGTAGACGAAAAACGCCGAGGTGACTTCCTGCAGCGACAGCAAGGGGTGGCCGCTCTCGCGGGTGATCACGTCGATCAGCGTGGAAAGGGTGAAGCCGGTCAGGCAGACGCCGCACAGGATCATCAATGCGCGCTCGAGCCGATCGAAGGCACGCCATTTCAGGTGGCGGTCCGTCTCCAGGACGATGGACGCGCCGGCGGCGTCTGCCATGTGGTCAGCTGACCGAGCGGCAGACCTGCAGGATCTTCGTCGCGTGCGGACCGAGGTCGGCGGCGATCTTGTCCTGCAGCGGTTCGGCCGCCTTGATGAAGCCGGACTTGTCCACGTCGGCGACAAACTTCACGCCGATCTTCTCCAGTTTGGCGCGCGACTTGTGCTCGAGCTCGATGGCCAGCGCCGGCTCCTTGGTCGCCACCTCGTTGGCCGCCTCGCGCACCCAGCCCTGTTGTTCGGGCGTGAATGACTGCCACGCCTTGTCGCTGCACCACAGCAGGTTGCAGTTCGCCTCATGGCCGGTCAGCGACATGATCGGCGCGACCTCGTAGTGCTTGTTGCTGTCATAGACGTTGATGCCGTTTTCGGCCATGTCGATCACGCCGGTCTGCAGGCTGGTGTAGACCGAGCCGAACGGCATGTGCACGGTCTGCGCACCGTAGGCCGGGAACATGGTGTCCTCGGTCGGCGTCGCCTGCACGCGCACCTTCAGGTTCCTAATGTCGTCGATCTTGTGGATCTCCTTCTTGCCGTAGAGATTCCGCAGGCCGATGGTCAGCAGGGTCAGGCAATGCGCGTCTTTCACCGTTTCGGCGAACATCGCCTGCACTGCATCGACGAGCGCCGGCGTGGCGACGCCGCGCACCAGGTGCTCCTCCGAGCGGAACAGGAAGTGGATCGACAGCACGCCCGACTGCGGCGACAGCGTTGCGGCATTGGCCGAGGCGCTGAAGATGAAGTCGATGTCGCCGGTGCGGATCTTTTGCAGCATCTGCGGTTCCTGGCCGAGTTGCGCGCCGGGGAACTGGTCGATGATCATGGTGCCCTTGGACAGGTCGGCCAGCTTGTTGGCGAACAGGTCGGCGCCGATACCGTAGCCGGTGGTCTTCGGCTGATCGTAGCCGAAGCTGAAATGCTTCACGTCGGCTGCCCGTGCGCGGCGCCGGCCGGCCAGCGTGGCCGCACCGGCCACGGCGCCGAGCGTGATGAATTGTGCCCGCGTCAGAGCCATTGTCCGTTCCTCCCGGGTTTTATGTGTGGTGTGTTTAGCGTGCCGCTTCGGCGGCAGGCAATGGAATTGCCGTGCGGGTCCCGGCGTGATGGCGCACCAGGTAGATCCCGCCGACGATCAGCGACAGCGCAACGATCGCGAAGATCAGCGTGCGGTCGGCGAGCGTGTCGCGCGGTGACCGCCTGGCGTACCAGAAGTGCCGATACCACGATTTGTGCGGTTGTAGCGGAGCAATGGCCATGCGGCCCTCGTTGCGATTTTCAGCACAGTATGGGATGGCGGGTCGCGCGGTGCAATCGGGCGGCCTGTTGGGCCAAGTGGCAGCGTGGCAGGGCGACATGGCGAACATGGGCTCTCCGGAGTAGCGGCTGTCCTCATCGGCAGCGGCGTGTTGGCAGGCGTGCTGGCGTGGCTGACGCGGCGATTGGTACGAATGGCGGTTGCCGCGCACCGTCGGTGGGGCTTGTCCCAGCCGTCGATCGCGGCACAGTGCGGCGGCAATGGCCGGGACAGCCCCGGCGATGACGCAAGTCTGATCAGGATGACAGCATGAGGAGCGAACCTGGGATCGATGTGGCGATCGATGCGCGCGGTGTGGCAACGGTGACGTTGGCGAATGCCGCCAAGCTGAACACATTGAACACGCCGGTGATGCGCAAGCTGGTCGCTGCCGTCCAGCAGCTCGGACGCGATGAAACCCTGCGCGCGGTGGTGCTGCGCGGGGCAGGGGACCGAGCCTTCATCGGCGGCGCCGACATCACCGAAATGGCCAGCCTCGACCCCAATTCAGCCCGCGCCTTCATCTCCCTGGTGCATCGCAGTTGCGACGTGTTCCGCCGCATGCCGGTGCCGGTGATCGCGCGCATCCGGGGCTACGTGTTCGGCGCCGGCGTGGAGGTTGCCGCGGCCTGCGACATGCGGGTTGCCTGCACCGACGCGCAATTCGGCATGCCGGAGGTGCGGCTCGGCGTGCCATCGGTGGTGGAAGCGGCACTGCTGCCGCAACTGATCGGCTGGGGGCGCACGCGGCAGTGGCTGCTGACCGGCGACACGATCGATGCGGCCACAGCGCATGCGTGGGGACTGGTCGAGCAGGTCGTCCCGCCGGAACAGCTCGATGCGGCGGTGGAACGCCTGCTCGGGTCGATCCTGGCGTCCGGTCCGCGCGCGATCCGGCTGCAGAAGGCGCTGATCACCGCGTGGGAGGACCTGCCGCTGCGCGAGGCGATCCAGCGCGGCATCGACAGTTTCGCCGCGTCGTGGCGCACCGATGAACCACAGCAGATGATGCGGCAGTTCGTCGACAGGAAGCGCACGCGCGGCAAGCCTGAGAATCGCTGAACCGGCCCTCGTTGACCCCACCCCGTCGGCGTGGAGGCAACCCGGCAGCTCAATGGTCGCATGGAAGTCGGTTGATCGACAGACAGGGTTTAACACGGAGGAAGAACGGAGGACGTCTTGCGGCAACATCGACCAGCGCAAGCGCTGCCGGAGCATCCGTGATGCCAGGCTACCACGACAAATGCGATAGCCCTGCTGACGGGGTCGTGTCTCAGGCCGCTTCCGCTCAATCGATCACGGCAATCGCGTTGATCTCGACGAGACAACGCGGATCAGTCGCCAGCCGGACGACCTGAACCGTCGTTGTCGTCGGCCTGGCCTCGCCGAAATAGTCCGCCCAGACGCGATTGAGCGCGTCCTGATCGCTGAGATCGGTGACGAAGCGATCGGCGGTGACGATATCGGCAAAGCTTGCGCCGACCGCCTTCAGGCCGCGTTGGAGATTGTCGAGCGCCGCCCGCGCCTGCCCCTCCATATCCGAGGGCATGGCGTCGAACTCCTCCGGCCGATGCGGATGGTGATGATAGACCGGCGCGGCGGTGACACCGGCCAGGTAGACGGTCGTCCCGCCGCGCACCTTGATCGCCGGCGCATAGGGCATCCACAGATTGGGTGCGTCGGGCCAATGCACATGCTCGATGATTTTGGGCATGGGGCGTGCTTTCGCGGAGTTGACGCGCCCCGAGGGCAGCACAAAAGCCGCCCGCAACGCAAGCGGCCTTGCCGCATGATGATGACCCATGCGTTGCGCCAACTGTCATGGCCGGCCTTGGGCCGGCCACCCTCGTCTTTTGGCCGATGCATACGAGGAAGACGTGGATGGCCGGAACACGCCCGGCCATGACGGTGGGAACATTCGGTGGGAACGATGAATCGCTAGCAACGCGCGCTGATATCAGCCCCGGTGTTGTCGACGATGTGCCGACGAGTACAACCGAAGCCACGCCACGGTCCCACTCTCAGCCCCACGCAAACGGAACAACTGTGACACTACCTCTGATCGCGCCGGCTTTGCCGTCCGGCGGAGGCCGACCTAACATTCCCCGGACACGACGGGGGAGACGGGCATGAGCGGGGCGGAAGCGATCACCGGCGCCGAATGGCTGGCGCGCACACTGGCTGCCAATGGCACCTCCCATGTGTTCTTCATCGACGCGGTGCTGCGGCGCACTCTGATCGAACTCGGCGCGCTGGGTGTCACCCGCGTGCTGGCGCATGCCGAGAAATCCGCCGCCTACATGGCCGACGGCTATGCGCGCATTGCCGGCAAGCCCGGTATCTGCTTCGCGCAGTCGGTGGGTGCCGCGAACCTGGCGGCCGGACTGCAGGATGCGTATCTCGGCCACACGCCGGTGATCGCGCTGACCGGACGCGAGCCGCCGCTGTTCCACCACCGCAACACCTACCAGGAACTGCCGCACGGGCCGATGTACGGCTCGACGACGAAGTTCTCGGCTGATGTCGCCGACGCGGCCGACCTGCCGCGTCTGCTGCGCCAGGCGTGGCGCGAGGCGATGTCGGGCTCGCCGCGGCCGGTACATCTCGACCTGTACGGGCGGTCGGCGAATGTGGTCGAACTCGGCATGGTGAACGAGCCCGTGGTGGCCGATCCGGCGCTGCAATTGACCATGCCGCCGTACCGGCCATCGCCGGCGGATGACGAGATCGAGCGGGCCGCGGCGAAACTGCGAAAGGCGAGGCGGATCGTCATCGTCGCGGGCACCGGCGCCGCGGCATCGGGCGCCGGACCGGAGGTGCTGGCGCTGGGCGAGGCATTGGCCGCACCGATCGGCACCTCGCTTGGCGGACGCGGGATCATCCCGACGCGGCATCGCCTGTCGATTGGTTGCCCGGGAAACTATGCCGCGCCGCCGGCCAACCAGATCGTGCACGAGGCGGAACTGGTGGTGTTCATCGGCTGCCACACCGGCGACCAGGTGACGCATACCTGGCGCATTCCTGTGCCTGATACCGAGGTGGTGCAGATCGACATCGACCCGACCGAACTCGGCCGCAGCTACAAGAACACGCTTGGGCTCATGGGCGATCCGAAGGCGACGCTGGCGAAACTCCTGGTGGCGCTGGGGAAATCCACCCGCGACACGGCATTCGCCGACCGCGCGGCCGGCATCGTTGCCGCCTGGCGCGAGGCGCGGGCGCCGAAGCTGGCCAGCAACGCATCGCCGATCCTGCCCGACCGGCTATGCGCGGAGATCACCCGCGCGCTGCCGGAGGACGGCATCGTGGTCGCCGATACCGGCTATTCCGGCATCTGGACTTCTTCGCTCATCGAACTGAATGGCGCAGGGCAAACGTATCTACGCGCGGCCGGGTCGCTGGGCTGGGCGTTCCCCGCGGCACTTGGCGCGAAATGCGCCGCGGGCAAGCGCAAGGTGATCTGCTGGTCGGGCGATGGCGCGATCTACTACCACCTGACCGAGCTGGAGACCGCGCGACGACGCGGCATCGCCGTGGTGCTGGTGATCAACAACAACTCGGGCTTCGGCCAGGGATGGCCGAACATCCAGCGCCAGCAGGGCAATACGCCAGGCGACGTGCGCGAGCTGGTGCGCTTCGGCCCGACGGATTTCGCCGACGTGGCGCGGGTGTTCGGCCTGCGCGGCATTCGCGTGGAGGATCCGTCGCAGCTCGCACCGGCGCTGAGGGAGGCGCTGGCATCGGACGAAACCGTCGTCGTCGATGTCGCCACCGACATCGATGCGCGCGCGCCGGAACCGTGGCTGCCGGCGGGAGCCTGAGATGGCCCTGGTGTTCCACGAGCGCGTCGGACTGGACGGGCGGCGCATCAGCCCGTTCTCCTGGCGCATCCGCTATGCGCTCGCGCACAAAGGACTGGACCCCGAGGTGGTCCCGACGCGCTTCGCTGATGTGGATCGCATCCGCCGGCTGAGCGGGCAGCATTTCGTGCCGATCATCGAGCACGACGGCGAGGTGGTGCACGACAGCTGGTCGATCGCCTGCCATCTGGAGGACAGGTTTCCCGATCGCCCGCCATTGTTCGGCAGCGCGATCGGCCGCGGCGCATCGCGGCTGGTGAACAACTGGGCCGACAGCGTGCTGGCCGTGTCGCTGCGGCAGCAGATCTATGCCGATTTCATCTGGTGCATCGACCCTGGCGACCGCGAGTATTTCCGCGGCTCGCGCGAGATGCTGCTCGGCATGACGCTGGAGGCCTACAGCGCCGACCGCGACCGGCATCTGCCGGCCTTCCTCGCAGCGTGCGCGCCGCTGGAACGCACCTTGTCGGCGCAGCGCTTCCTCGCCGGCGAGGCGCCCGCCTACGTCGATTACGCGGTGTTCTCGGTGTTCCAGTACGCGCGCATCGGCAGTCCGCGCGATGTGTTGGCCGGTGCCGACAGGCTGGAGGCGACACGTGACTGGCGGGCGCGCATGGTGGCGCTGCATGGCGGCCTGGGCGATCGCTTTCCGGGCTACCCCACGCAACAGGAGATCGCATGACCGAAGTCGCGGTTGTCGGCGCGGGGCTGATGGGCCACGCACTTGCCTTGGTGTTCGCGCTGGGCGGCCACAGCGTGCGGCTGACCGACACCAATGCCGAAACCCTGGAGCGTGCGCCCGGGCTGATGGCCACCGCGCTCGCAACCCTGGCCGAAGGAGGCGAGGTGGATGCATCGTGGGACCGCCAGCGCCTGTCGCACGCGGTGCGCTGCATTCCGTTGCTTGAGCAGACCGTCGCCGGCGCGGCGATGGTGATCGAGGCCATCGTCGAACGGCCGGATGCCAAGCGCACGGTCTATTCCCAGCTCGAGGCGCTGATGGCGCCCGAGGCGATCCTCGCCAGCAATACCAGCAACCTGGATATCTTCCCGCTGGTACCAGCAGGTTTGCAGCGGCGCACGATCATCGCGCACTGGTACACGCCGCCCTACCTGTGCGACCTGGTCGATCTGTGCCCTGGCCCGCAAACCGATCCATCGGCGATCGCCACCGTGCGTGACATGGTGCGCGCGATGGGCAAGGTGCCCGTGGTGTTCAAGCAGATGGTGCAGGGCTACGTCGCCAACCGGCTGCAGGCGGCGATCGGGTTGGAGGTGCAGCATTTGCTGGATGAGGGGCTGGTGACGGCGAAGGACATCGATGATTCGGTGATCCACGGCATCGCGCTGCGCATGCCGATCCTTGGCGTCATGGCGAAAGCGGACTTCTCCGGGCTGCCGCTGGTGCAGCAGGGTATGGCCAATCGTAGTTACACCCCGCCCGAGGTGCGCGGCCGCAGCGAAACGCTGGACCGGCTGATCGCCGAAGGACGGACCGGCGTGATGGCGGGGAAGGGCTATTTCGACTGGGGCGAGCGCAGCCCTCAAGAGCTGTTCCGCGAACGCGACCGCAAGCTGCTCGCGCTGAAGCGGGCACTGCGTGAGATCAAACCGATGGAGGGGACATGATCAGCTACAATCTCGCCGGCAGGACGGCACTGGTTACCGGCGGCGCATCGGGAATCGGCTTTGCAACCGCCCGCATGCTGGCGAAATTCGGCGCCACGGTGGCGATCAACCATCTGGTCGATGATCCGCGCGGGCAGGAAGCGGTGGACAAGCTGATCGACGAGGGCGGCAAGGCGATCAGCGCGCCGGGCAGCGTCGGTGAGAAGGGCACGGCCGAACGCATGGTGGCGAAGGCAGTCAGCGATCTCGGCAGGCTCGACCTGCTGGTGAACAATGCCGGCACCCCAGGTACGCGCCGGCGCATCGCGCCGCCGGAGCTGGAGCTGATCACCGAAGAGCTGTGGTCCCAGCTGCTGGAAACCAATCTGCTCGGCGTGTTCCGCTGCGCCAAGGCCGCGGCGCCGGCGCTGAAGGCGGCGAACGGCGCGGTCGTCAACACCGCCTCGATCGCCGGTTTGGGACGTGCCGGCAGCAGCCTGGCCTACAGTGCGACCAAGGCCGGCGTGGTAAGCCTGACGCAGAACCTGGCGCGCGCGCTGGCGCCGGAGGTGCGGGTGAATGCCATCGCGCCTGGCGCGGTGGACAGCTCCTGGATGGTGGAGTGGACCAACGAGGAGCGCCAGCAGTCGATCGAGCGTGCGCTGCTGAAGCGGCGCTGCCAGCCGGAGGATCTGGCCGAGGTGATCGTGTTCCTGGGATTTGGTGCGGCCATGGTGACGGGGCAGACCGTGACCGTCGATGGCGGGCTCACGCTATAGGCTGCTGTTTCGTCGCGTCGGGGGGATGATGGAAATCGCTGCGCTCAACCCATCCTGCGTTGTCGGGCACACTTGCCGTCGTAGGGATGGGTCGAGCGAGCGCAGCGATTCCCATAGCGCCCGCCCGCGGAGAAATTACACCGCAGCTCATTGATGATGACTTATGCGTTGCGCCGACTGTCATGGCCGGGCTTGGCCCGGCCACCCACGTCTTTTGGCCGACGCAGACGAGGAAGACGTGGATGGCCGGGCCACGCCCGGCCATGACAGTGGGATCGATGGGTCGCGATCAACAAGCGTTGGTAATTAGAATGTCACGACGACATCCGTGCCGAATGTGAAGGAGTTGCTGGTGCCTTT
>DATAPW010000402.1:0-15777 GCA_036265005.1 Acetobacteraceae bacterium
CGATATCCCTCCGCCGCCGCCTCGTCGCATCGCGCACGATATGCCGGCGCGCTGCCGCTGTAGCGCGCAATGATTCGCGTCTGCTTGCCCTCGACGTTGCGGTTGATCCCGGTCATCCACGAATCAACCTCGTTCGACAGCAGCCCGACACCCAGCGACTTCACATGGTCGGTCCACGACGCGACACCCGCCTCGGTTGCCTCCATCCGCGTCAGTCCTCGTTCGAGCGCAAACTTCAGCAGCCCGGTCACCCACTCGACATTGTATTCGATGCTGCGCGGAATATTGCCCAAAGCTGTGTGCGGTCCCATCAGCATCATCATGTTGGGGAAGTCCTCCACCAGGACGCCGAGATAGGTCTGCGGTCCGCCCGCCCATTTGTCCTTCAGCCGCTGTCCGTCCACGCCGCGAATGTCGATGCGATCGAAGCTGCCGGTGATCGCGTCGAACCCGGTCGCATAGATGATGATGTCGAACGCGTGGTCCGCGTTGCTGGTGCGGATGCCGGTCGGCGTGATCCGCTCGATCGGGGTCTCCTTGATATCTACCAGCGTGACGTTGGGCTGATTGTAGACTTCGTAGTAACGCGTCTCCAGCGGCACCCGGCGCGTGCCGAAACCGTGGTTCTTCGGGATCAGCTTCTCCGCTACCGCCTGGTCCTTCACCCGCTCGCGGATCTTCCGCGCCACGAACGCCGACAATTCCGCGTTGGCCGCACGATCCACCAGGATGTCCCGGAAATTGCCTTGCCAGATGCCGAAGCCTTTGTCGGCGTACAGCTTTTCCCAGAACGCCTCGCGCTCCTCCGGCGTTACCTCGAAGGTGCCACGCGGGTCCGGCGTGTGCAGGAAGCACGCAAATGTCTCCTGGCAGCGTTTGAACATCTCGCGATAGCCGGTCCTGATGCGCGCCATCTCCTCGGCGTCGATCTTGCTGTTGTGCAGCGGCGCGCACCAGTTCGGCGTGCGCTGGAACACCGTCAGCCGGCCGGCCGTCTTCGCCACCTCCTGGATAGTCTGCACGCCGGTGGCGCCGGTGCCGATCACTGCGACGCGCTTGCCCTCGAAGCTGACCGGCTCATGCGGCCAGCGCGCGGTGTGGCAGGACTGGCCCTGGAAACTCTCCACGCCCTCGATCACCGGCATCGTCGGGGCCGACAGCGGGCCGATCGCGGTGATCATGAAGCGCGCGCTGAACCGGCTGCCGTCCTCCAGTGTCACATCCCAGTTCCGCGTCGCCTCCTGCCAGTGCGCCGCGGCCACGCGGCTGCGGAACCGGATGTCGCGCCGCAGGTCGAACTTGTCGGCAACATGGTTCAGGTAGCGCAGCGTCTCCGGCTGGGGCGCGAAATGCTCGGTCCAGTCCCACTCGTCCAGCAGTTCCTGCGAGAACGAATAGCTGTAGGAGTAGCTTTCGGAATCGAATCGCGCGCCGGGATAGCGGTTCCAGTACCAGGTGCCGCCAACGCCGGTTCCGCTTTCGAATACGCGCACCCGCATGCCGAGTTGGCGCAGGCGATAGAGCTGGTACAGGCCGGAAATGCCTGCCCCGATGATGATGGCATCGTAGTCCAGCGCGTCGTCCAAGGCGGTCATCCTACCGAAGCTCCTGAAAATCTACTGCACAGTAGCATGCCGCGGCTCAGCCGTCAGCCGGCGCCGTCCGCGATCCTGCCGCGCTCAGCGTGAACAGCGCCAGGAATGACAGGCCGGTGAGCGTGCCGGACAGCAGCAGGGCGGCGAGCGGCCCGCCGCGGTCGAGCACCACGCCGAACAGCAGCGGTGCGCCGCCCTGCAGGATGCGCGCCGGGGCGGACAGGATGCCGGTGCGCAGGCCGTAGCCGGTCGGTCCGAACAGCGCCAGCGGCAGGGTGCCGCGGGCAATCGTCAGCATGCCGTTGCCGGCGCCGTGCAGCAGCACGAACGGGATCGCCGCGATCGGTCCGAACAGCGCGAGCAGTGCCGCGCCGATCGGGTGCAGCCCGGTCGCCAGCCGCGCCGAGATCATCGGCGACATGCGCCGCAACAGGCCGAACTCGATCAGCCGCGCCGCAACCTGGGCGGGTCCGACCAGGGAACCGGCGGCGACGGCCATCGCCGGCGTCGAGCCCATCGCCTGCAACAGCCGCGGCAGATGTGCCGCCATCGCCGTCGAAACGAACCAGGTGGCGCCGAAGACGCTGGCCAGGACGATCATGGTCCACGGCACGCCGGTTGGGGCTTCCGGCGCGTGCATCGTCACCTGTGGCGGAGGCGGCGTTTTCGGCACCAGCAGCCGGTTCATCGGCAGCCCGATCAGCAGGTGCAGCGCCGCCCACGCCAGGCAGGCGCCCCGCCACCCGAACGCGTCGATGAAGATGGCGCTGGTCGGCCAGCCGACCGTGCTGGCGAAACCGGCGAACAGCGTGATGCCGGTGATCGAGTTGCGCGCATCGCGGCCATACAGGCCGGCGACCGTGGCGAACGCCGCCTCGTACAGGCCGAAGCCCATGCCGATGCCGAGGATGCTCCAGGCCACAGCCAGGCCGATCGGGCCGGCGGCGAAGGACAGCGCCACCAGGCCGGCGGCAAACACCAGATTCGTCGCGGCCAGCACGTCGCGCCCGCCATACCGGTCGATCGTACGTCCCGCCAGCGGTCCGAGCAGGCCGGACAGCAGCAGCGCCGCCGAGAAGATGCCGAAGAACCACACCCGCGGCAGGCCGAGTGCGGTGGAGACCGGGTCGGCGAATACCGCAGTAAGATAATAGGTCGAGCCCCACGCGAGCGTCTGGGTGATGCCGAGAGTGGAGACGACAACGCTGCGCCGATCAGTCAGTGCGATCTGTGCCATACGTGCTCATACCAGTGGCGCCGGATCAGCCAATAGACAGGAGGGACACCCGGACCGGACATGTCTCTGCGCGGGCCAGCGATCAGCGGTTGACACTGGCCCGCCGCATCTCTACAGTTCGATAATCCTGGAAACATCGGAGGGTGTCGATGGACATTCCGCAGACGGTCCAGGCGCTCGCCGCCCTCGCCCATGAGACCCGCCTCGCGCTCTACCGCATGCTGGTGGAGCGTGGCCCCGACGGCCTCCCTGCCGGCGTGATCGCCGACCGGCTGGGTGTGCCGCCGTCCTCGCTGACCTTCCATGTGCAGCATCTGCACCGCGCCGGCCTGGTCAGCCAGCGCCGGGTCGGCCGCCAGCTTATCTACGCGGCGGACTACGCCGTGATGAACGGCCTGATCGCCACCCTGACCGAGAATTGCTGCGGCCGCGGCACGGCACAGCCGTGTTGCGTGCCGGCCGACCTCACTCAATCCACTCTCCAATCCGCCTGACACAGGAGCCCCCGATGGACAGCGCAGAAATCAAGGAACTGGTCCGCAGCCGGTACGGCTCGATTGCCGCGGCGAGTGCGTCCTGCTGCGCGCCCGCCACGACGTCATGCTGCAGTCCCGAGCACGCGAAGTCCGCCCGGATGGGCTACACGGAGGACGAGCTTCAGGCGGTGCCGGAAGGCGCCAACCTCGGCCTCGGCTGCGGCAACCCGCAGGCGATCGCCGCGCTGCAGCCGGGTGAGGTGCTCATCGACCTGGGCAGCGGCGCCGGTTTCGATTGCCTGCTCGCCGCGCGGCAGGTCGGACCCGAGGGCCGGGTGATCGGCGTGGACATGACGCATGAGATGCTGGCCAAGGCGCGCGACAATGCTGCACGCGTCGGTGCGGCCAACGTCGAATTCCGCCTCGGCGAGATCGAGTACCTGCCGATCCCCGACAACACCGGCGACGTGATCATCTCCAATTGCGTGATCAACCTGGTGCCGGACAAGGCGCGGGTGTTCCGCGAAGCATTCCGCGTACTGAAGCCGGGCGGACGGCTGGCGATCTCCGACGTGGTGAACATCGCCCCGCTGCCGGCGGAACTGGCGTCCGACAAGGCGCTGCTGTGCGGCTGCGTCGCCGGCGCCGCACCCTCGGCCGCGATCGAGGACTGGCTGCGTTCGGCTGGCTTCACCGATATCAGTATCCAGGTGAAACCCGAGAGCCGCGACTACGTCGCCACCTGGGCGGCCGGCCGCGGCATCGAGAATTATGTCGCATCGGCGAACATCGAAGCGCGCAAACCGATGGCACGTTGAACCGCACGTCATGGCCGGGCTTGTCCCGGCCATCCGTGCAGCACACGCCGCGCGGTGATGCCCGGGACAAGCCCGGCCATGACGGATAGCGGCGATCCATACGCGCCCCCGTGCCCCTCACGATGACAAGTGTAGTCAAATGAACCTGTTCGAACGCTACCTGACCCTCTGGGTCGCGCTGTGTATCGTCGCCGGTGTTGCACTCGGCCAGGTGATGCCCGGCGCCTTCCACGCGATCGGTGACGCCACCGTCGCGCAGGTGAACCTGCCGGTCGCCATCCTGGTCTGGCTGATGGTCGTGCCGATGCTGCTGAAGATCGATCCGCGCGCTCTGGGCGAAGTGGGCCAGCATTGGCGCGGCATCGCCACCACCGTCGGCATCAACTGGCTGGTCAAGCCGTTCTCCATGGCGCTGCTGGGCTGGCTGTTCATTTCCCACCTGTTCCGCCCGCTGCTGCCCGAGGGCCAGATCGACGGCTACATCGCCGGGCTGATCCTGCTGGCCGCCGCGCCGTGCACCGCCATGGTGTTCGTGTGGTCCAACCTGGTGGACGGCGAGCCGCACTTCACGCTCAGCCAGGTCGCGCTGAACGACACCATCATGGTGGTGGCGTTCGCGCCCATCGTCGGGCTGCTCCTCGGCCTGTCCTCCATCAGCGTACCGTGGGACACGCTGCTGCTGTCGGTGCTGCTGTACATTGTGGTGCCGGTGATCGTCGCCCAACTGTGGCGCCATGCAATGCTTGCCTCCGGTGGCCAGCCGGCCTTGCAGCGCACGCTGCATCGCCTCGGACCGGCATCGCTCGCCGCGCTGCTGCTGACACTGGTCCTGCTGTTCGGCCTGCAGGGCAGCCAGATCGTGCACCAGCCGCTGGTGATCCTGCTGCTCGCCATTCCGATCACCGTGCAAGTCTACTTCAACGCCGGTCTCGCCTACTGGCTGAACCGCCGGCTCGGCGTGGAGTGGTGCGTCGCCGGCCCTTCTGCGTTGATCGGCGCCTCGAATTTCTTCGAGCTCGCCGTGGCAACGGCGATCGCGCTGTTCGGCTTCCAGTCCGGCGCCGCGCTGGCCACCGTGGTCGGCGTGCTGGTCGAGGTACCCGTGATGCTGTCGGTGGTGCGGATGGTGCGCGCGAGCCGGCCCTGGTACGAGCGTGGCGCTGCGGCACGCAGCGCCGCTCCGGCGGTTCAGCGCGGCCGCTAGCCGAATCGTGCGCGAAGGCTGGCCTTCAACTCGGCCGGGAAATGCCGCGGGATCGCCGCGGTCTTGTGCGACAGGTCCACCGGCGCGTAGCCGCCGTCCACTTTGCGCATGACGAAGAAGCCCTGATAGGCCGACACCGGACCGAGCACCTCCGCCACCGCGCGCGTCACTCCTGGATGGTAACGAACGCCGGTTCTTGCATCCTCGGTATAGTGCACGGCCGGATCCATCCCGGCGCACTCGGCTGCCGGCGTCTGCTGCTCCAGATCGTCGCCGCATAGCAGCCCGCCATCGGCCAGCAACCGGTCCGCCGCACGCAGTTCGACTGCGACCGCCGAATACCGGTGGTCGCCATCGACAAAGATCAGGTCGAACGCGCCGTCGGCCAGGTAGGGCAGGATATCCGCGGACCGGCCGAGCATATGGTCGATGCGGATGCTGCGCGGCGCAAAGCCGAGGTTGTGTCGGAACAGGTTGTACGACAGATCGGCGCGCGACATGAAATCCATCGTCGCCATCACGCCGCCCGCCTGGACCTCCTCAGGACTCCAGTAGCTGGCCCAGGGATCGATGCAGAGGATGGTGCCCTTGTGCGGCAGGTCCTCCAGCGCCTGCGCCCAGGTCAACGTACTGAAGCCGATCCACGAGCCGATCTCCAGAACGCGCAGCGGCCGTTCCAGGTCCGCCAGCGTGGCAACCGCCGCGGTCATGAACAGATGGCGGGCCGGATCGCCCATCACCCCCATCGTGTCGCCGAGAAAATACGGCTCGTTCGGGAACAGGACAGCGAGTTCATGCAGCAATGCCAAGGCGCGCCCCCGGGGTTTCGGATCGATCCGGTGTTTAGCCGGGAAGGCTTAACCATTCCTTGAACGCCCTGTGAGAGACGATGCAGCAGCGCGAGGAGAAGCGAAGCCATGCTGTGGCTGCCTGAGGTCCGGCGAATCATGACCAGCGTCATGGCCGTGTCGCTCGACGATATCCATCCAGAAACGATCCCCAACGCCCTGCCGGCCTGGGATTCGCTGACCCACCTGATGCTGGTGGTGGCGCTTGAATTGGAACTCGGCGTCAGCTTCGCGTCCGACGAGATCGAACGCATGACGAGTGTCGGGGCGATCTGCGGCATCGTCGGCAGCAAGCTGGGAGCCTGACGTGACGCTGCGGCCGTTGGTCGAGGAGCGCATCGCCTGCCGGCAGACCACAATCTCAGCGATCACCGACTGCGCCACGGCGAACGACGACGCAGCGGATCGGCCGGTGCTCGTTCTGCTGCACGGCTATAGCCGGACGCGCGCCGTATTCCTCGACGATCTGGCGCCGTATCGCGCCTGGGCCGACGTGTTGGTGCCGGACCTGCCCGGCAGCGGCCAATCGCAGCCACCGCTGGATGTGGGCATCGGCCCGATCGCGGATGAAATCGTCAGCCTGTTGCGGCGGCGTCTGCCGAACCGGCGCCTCGTGCTGCTCGGCGAGTCGATGGGCGGTCTCGTCGGCCTGGCGTGCTGCGACGGTCGGCTGTCAATTGCCGGCCTGGTCCTGCTCGATCCGCCGTTGAGCATGGCCAAGCAATGGGTCATCCAGCTCAACATTGTGCATGCCTGCGAGCAGACGGCGCATTGGTTCCCGCATGCCGTGGCGGATGCCGTATTCGGCGTGGATTGCGCCACCGGAGCCGTGCACGAGCGATTGTATTATGCCGGCTTTGCCGGCCTCAGCGTTCCCTGCCTCATCGTGCGCGGCGACAACGACCTGTTTCCGATGCGATCGCCCGAACGCGTGCCGAACTGCTTCGACGACGTTGACGCCATGATCGTTCGCATGCTGCTGCCATCGTGTCGCATCGAGCGCCTCAGCGGCTGCGGCCATCTGATCTATAGCGACGGCGGCCTGCGCTGCCACGACCTTGTCCACGATTTCGTCGCCGACATCGCCGGTGTCTAGCCGTTCGCTGATGGCTGCGCTCAAGGCGCGCGACGCGGGTGCGATCGGCGCTGCGCTGCGTGGCCTTGCCGGCAGCGAAGCACCGACGCTCGACGCGATCCGGCCGCATCTGCACGGGTTGACCCTCGATCTTGCTGCCGCCGCGCAACTCGGCAAGGCACTGATGGGGCTGTGCCCGCGTCTCGGACCGCCCTTGGTCGCGCGTCGGCCGGCGAGGGCGCGGTCGATCACCGTCATGGGCACCAGCCATGTGCGCTTCTTCGGCGCGCATGACGTGTTCTTCCCATTGTTCATCGGCATGGGTCCGAACACGCTGTGCCTCACGCAGCAGAGCCACGAGGTTGCCCGGCGCAAGATCCTCGCCAATCTTGCCCGTGTCGATCGCGACGCCGACCTGATTCTCGATCTCGGTGCAGAACCATTCTATCACGTGCAGAACATCCTTGAGACCAGGCCCGGCCAGGAGGCGGAGGTCACGCCGGATGATCTTGCCTGCATGGCCGCCACCGCCGGCCGCTACGAGACGCTGCTGGGCGAGGTGCGCGATCGGCTGCGCGGCCGCCTCATCTTTTTCAACGTGCTGCCGACGCACGACCCCATCGGCAATGCCTTGTCGCTGGTGCTGAATGATCACGCGCGAACGATTTGTGGGCGGTTGGGGATCGGCTTCCTGGATATCTGGGACACGCTGCTGGATCCCGCGAGCGGCGGCCTGCGCCGTGACCTTGCGGCCAAGGCATACAACGATGATACCCATCTGAGCGAGGAGGCGATTCCGATCGTGCTGGATGCGCTGCGCCGCATGGGCGTTGCGGTTGACGATACCGTGGCGGACTGCGACCCGGTATGGCGCCACGTCTACGCATTTCCGGTCACCGAAGGCGGCGCAACCCGCATCTGGTGCGAAGCGGACGTGATTCCGGCCAACGCATTTCGCTCCGAGAAGGTTGCTGCGTCATTCGTGGCCAATGCCGCGCTCGAGGTGCTGTTGCCGATCATCGCGGCACATCCCAGCGCGAGGGTGCTCATGCTGAACGTCAAGGATGGCTTCCTGCCGATCACGCTGCCGCCGGCATCGGCGGCCCAGGTGATCGGCGTCTGCGACAGCGTGCGTGCGCTGCACGCCGCGGAGCGTGTCGCGGCATTCGCCGGCCGCGACGACATCGCACTGGTCGCCGACAGCGAAGTGCTGCAAGTGCGCCTGGCCGGACGCAGTTTCGATTTGACCATCGTCGCCGTGCATCCCGCATCGGTGGAGCGCGACCTCGCCCGGTCGGGGATGCTGTTGTCGGGCGTGACGCCCGGCGCCGTCTGCGTGATCGGACCGGCCGATCTGTTTCGCACCCAACAGATTCCGCGCAAGCTCGCCACCAGGCGGTTCTATCCACTCGGCAACCGCCATCTGGCCGGCAAGTGGCAGGACTACGGACTTTTCCTATCCTGACCCACCTCGTGGCGGTCATGCTCGTGCAGGCGAGCATCCAGGCGCGCAAGCGCGACGCATCAGGAACGATCCCTGGACGGTTATGGCAAATGGCCGCCCGGGGCTTGAGCCCCGCATCTGCAGCAAGCACAGTCGGGGCAATCTCGTACGGAATCCCGCATGTATCGCATCGGCTTCGACGTTGGCGGCACCTTCACCGACTTCACCCTGCACGACACGACGGACGGCACGCTGCGCCACTTCAAGGTGCCATCAACACCCGCCGATCCCTCCGAAGCAATCGAAGCCGGCCTTGCCACGCTGATGCGGTCGCTGGACATCGCTGCGGCGACGATCGGCTTTGTCGGCCACGGCACCACGGTCGCCACCAACATGGTGATCGAACGCCGCGGCGTTCCCACCGGCCTGATCACCACGCGCGGCTTCCGCGACGTCCTGGAGATCGGCCGCCAGGTGCGCCCACATCTGTACGACTACACGGTGCGGACGCCGCTGCCGCTGGTGCCGCGCGAGCGCCGGCTGGAGGTCGCGGAACGCATCGATGCGTCCGGCGCGGTGCTGCTTCCGCTGGACGAGGCCGCAGTCGCCGCGGCGGCCGATGCGCTTGCGGCGCAGGGCGTGCAGGCAATCGCCATCTGCTTCCTGCACAGCTACCTGAACGACAGCCACGAACGCCGCGCCGCCGACATTGTACGCGCCCGCCTGCCCGACGTTTATCTGTCCACCTCGTCCGGCGTGCTGCCGGAATTCCGTGAATTCGAGCGCTTCTCCACCACCGCGATCAACGCCTATATCGGCCCGCGGATGGAACGCTATCTCGACCGGTTCCTCGGCCGGCTGTCAGGCCTCGGGCTGACCGTGCAGCCTTACACCATCCATTCCAATGGCGGACTGATGTCGGTGGACAGCGTGCGGCAGTTCCCGGTGCGCTGCTGCCTGTCAGGCCCCGCCGCCGGCGTGGTCGGCGCCGCGGAGGCCGCGCGCGACGCCGGGTTCTCCGAAGTGATCACCTTCGATGCCGGCGGCACCAGCACTGACGTGTCGCTGATCGAGCGCGGCGTGCCGGCCTTCGCCTCCAGCCGCACCATCGCCGACTATCCGGTCCGTTCGCCGATGGTCGACGTGCACGTCATCGGCGCCGGCGGCGGTTCAATCGCGTGGCTGGACGATGCCGGCGCGCTGAAGGTCGGACCGCAGAGTGCAGGGGCGGATCCGGGGCCCGTTGCCTATGGTCGTGGCGGCGGCGAGCCGACATTGACCGATGCGAACATCGTGCTGCACCGGCTGGATCCCGTCGCATTGCTGGGCGGCCGCATGCCGGTCGACGAGATGGCGGCACGCCGCGCCATCGCCGACAGGATCGCCGCCCCGATGGGATTGTCGGTGGAGGATGCCGCACTCGGCATCGTCCGCATCGCCGTCGCCAACATGAGCCGCGCGATCCGCTCGGTGTCCACCGAGAAGGGCCATGACGTGGCCGAATTCGCGCTGTTCCCGTATGGCGGCGCCGGTCCGCTGCACGCTGCCGCAGTGGCGGCGGAATGCAGCATCGGTCGCGTGCTGGTGCCGGTGGAGCCGGGCACGCTGTGCGCGCGCGGCATCCTGCTGTCCGATGTCAGCCTCGACCTGGTGCGCAGCCAGATCACGACGGCCGATCTGCAGAATTGGCCCGGCATCCTGCAGCGCTTCGCCGCCATGCAGTCGAGCGGCCGCGCCTGGCTGGACGGCGAGCATATCGCATCGGAGCGTCGTCGCTTCGCACCGGTCATCGACGCGCGCTACAAGGGCCAGAACCACGAGGTGCAGGTGCGGCTGGCGGACGAGGCGTTGCATCTCGGTGATTTTGTCGCCGCGTTCGAAGAGTCGCATCGGCGGGAATACGGCTACGACATTCCCGGTCGCGCCATCGAGGTGGTGAACTGCCGGCTCAAGGCGGTCGGGCTGATCGACCGGCCCGCCCCGCATTTCGTCGGCACCACCGCGGCGGCGCACGCCAGGGCTGCGCGCCAGGTGCATTTCGACTCCGGCTGGATCGAGACGCCGATCTTCGACCGCGCCGAACTTGCGGTGGGCGCCCGCCTGTCGGGTCCCGCGGTGGTCGATGAAATGAGCGCCACCACGCTGGTGCCGACCGGTTGGGACCTCAGCGTCGATCGCTCGGGCAATCTGCTGTTGGAGATGGCGGTATGACATTCGCTGCTTCCGTCATGGCCGGGCGTGTCCCGGCCATCCGTCGCGGCAAAGTGCAACGACTGGTCCCCGGGACAGGTCCGGGCATGACGGTGAAGCGCAGGAGCCGGCCATGACACGCCTGACCGATCCCATCGCGATGGAAGTATTCAGCAACCGCCTGCTGTCGATCACCGAGGACATGGGCAATACGCTGATCCGCTCCTCGTTCTCCACCAACATCAAGGAACGCAAGGACTGCTCGGTCGGGCTGTTCGATGCCGGCGGACGGCTGATCGCGCAGGCGTCGCATATTCCGCTGCATCTCGGCTCGCTGCTGGGCAGCGTCCAGGCCGTGCTGGCGCGCTACGACGTGACGCAGATGCGCGACGGCGACGCGTTCGTGCTGAACGATCCGTACCTCGCCGGCGGCACGCACATGCCGGACATCTCCATCGTCACGCCGGTGTTCATCGGCGGCGCGGTGCGCGCGTTCGCCGCCAATGTCGGGCACCATTCCGATGTCGGCGGGCCGGTACCTGGTTCGATCTCCGGTCGTGCGCGCTCGATCTTCGAGGAAGGGCTGCGTCTGCCGGTAATCCGCCTGGTGCGCGGCGGCGAACTGGACGAGGACCTGCTGGCGCTGATCGCACATAATTCCCGCGATCCCGACGAGCGCTCGCTCGACCTGAAGGTGCAGGTCGCCGCCAATGCGCGCGGCGTGCGGTTGACCCAGGAACTGGTCGGCCGCATGGGGCAGGCTGCCGTCACCGAGGCGGTGGACGACCTGCTGGCCTACACCGCGCGGCGGCTGCGCAACCGCGTTCGCGACATGGCCGACGGCCAGTCGAGCTTCACGTCGTATCTGGACGATGACGGGCTGGGCGGCGACCCGGTCCCGATCCGTGCCACGGTCATCGTGCGCGGCGAAACGCTGACGGTGGATTTTGCCGGGTCCGGCCCCGAAACCCGAGGCGCCCTGAACGTCGCGGAGAGCGCATTGCGCGCCACCGTGTACTACGCGGTGAAGACCCTGCTCGACCCGAATCTGCTGCCGAACAGCGGTATGTTCGAATGTATCGACATCCGCGCCGAACCCGGCAGCCTGGTCAATCCGCGATTCCCTGCCGCGGTGGGCGCGCGCAGCATCACCTGCAACAAGATCGCCCGCGCGCTGTTTGGCGCCTTCGCATCTCTGCTGCCGCCGGACCGCGCCATGGCCTCGTCGCACGACATCGTGCCGGCGATCATCTTCTCCGGTCCGCGCCGCGGCGACGATGGCACGTTCGTCTATCTGGAAACCGTCGGCGGCGGCATGGGCGCGCGCAGCGATGCGGATGGCATGGAGGCGATTCACGTCCACCTGACCAACACCTCCAACCTGCCGGCCGAGGCGCTGGAGAACGAGTATTCGCTGCTGGTGGACGAGTACGCGCTGGTGGCGGATTCCGGTGGCGCCGGCCGCTATCGTGGTGGGCTGGGCATCGCCCGGCAGATCCGTGCCACGCGCGACGGGATCGTCTTCTCGGTGCGTTCCGACGGGCATGTGCTCGGCGCGCCGGGACTGGAAGGCGGTGGGCAGGGCGGCACGGCACGGCTGTTGCGCAATGCCGGCACCAACCAGCAGGAGGCGTTGTCGTCCAAGACTGCGAGCATTGTGCTCGCCGCCGGAGAAACCATCCGGCTGGAAACGCCCGGTGGGGGCGGGTTCGGCAACCCGGCTGACCGCGACCCGGCGTCGCTGGCGGCGGATGTGCGCGGCGGCAAGATCTCTCCGGCCAGGGCGCGCCAGGATTATGGTGATGTCCTTCCGGCCCCGCGTCCAACGATGTGAGGCGTCTCACACGTTTTGCGTTATACAACCGTGTAGACTACACTGTAACGGATCAGCAGGGGGAACCGCGGAGCGGCCGATGCAGGCAGAGCGCGAAGTCGTTCGGTTTCTGTCCAGCTACCAGACTATTTGGCACGCGCATTTTCCCAGCCTGTTCAGGCGGGCGCAGTGGCATATCGTCACGCACCTGTGCACCAGCGGGCGCGACGGCGCCGCCGTCGGCGAGCTGTACGGCCTGGTCAAGCAGGTCTTCCTGCTCGACGATTCGACGGTCAAGGAGCGCATCCTGGAAATCCAGGAACTGAAACTCTGCGCGATCGATCCGCCCGGCGGCACGTTGTCCGCCCGTTCCGTTGTTGTTCCAACTGCCGCCCTGTTCGACCTGTTCGACCGCCACCTGCTGGCACTGGCGAAGGAACTCGCGACCGCAGCCACGGCGCTCGATCCGTCGGTCCGGCTGGTGCCGCCGCGGCGGCTGGATGCGCAGCAGCGCGGCATCATCCTGCAAGCGCTGAACCGGTGCCGCGAGCCGTGGCGCCAGGCGTTGGACCACATCTTCGATGCGATCGACCTGTCGCGTGCACGCCGGGTGGAGGCCATCCGCCACCTGAACTCGATGTCGCACTGGTCCCTGCTGCACATGGCGGTGGAACTGCACTATGGCGTATCGACCTTCGCCGGCAGCGAGCAGGGCATTCTCGCGGACCAGATGGCCGCGAGCCTGCTCAACCTCACCGGCCAGAACTTCCAGACCACGCGCGACCACATCGCCTACCTGATCGCGCTCGGCCTGCTGGAACGCCAGGCGGGGAAGTCGTTGCGCGTTGCGTTGGCGGAATCGGCAATCGAACCGTTCCACCAGGCGCTCGGCGTAGCAGCGGCGGCGTTGCCGGAGGTTGCGCGCAGCCTGTCAGCCACCATGCCCGAGGTTCCGGCGGAGACGGGCGAGGATGCATCGACCGAGGCGACGCTGAACCTGCGGCCGGGGCTGGGGCTACGGCGCGCTGCGATGGAACCGCAGCACCACCTGATCATCCTGCAGCCGGAATCATCGGTTCGTCGGGTGGCGCTGCCTGCCGGCGCACTGACCATCGGACGGGCGCCGCCGTCCACGCTGTTGCTCGAGGGTGCCGAAGTGTCCCGCGCGCATTGCCGGATCGATGTCGAGGGCGACGAGGTCAACATCACCGACCTGAATTCCACCAACGGAACGTTCGTGGACAACAAGCGGCTGTCGGCTACCGCGCCGTTGCCGCATGGTGCGATGCTGCGGGTCGGCAACTACGTGATGACCTGCGAATATCAGAGTGTCCTGCGATCGGAGGAGGCCGACAGCACGCAGCGGAAGGTCGGCGCGTTCGGCGGCGTCACCATGTTGCGGCCGCGCCGCGGCAAGTCCTCGTAGGGAACAAAACAGAAATTTCCGGGTAAAGCGTCCGCCAAATTCCCCGGGGAACCTGTGACAGGACCCGACGGGTTCCAGTCGGAATTTCCACGGGAAGTGGCTGACCATCCTTTCTGTATCGCAATCTGTGTATGCCGCCTAAATGGTCAGTGCGGCACGACGGTTCAGCCGCACTCGCCACGAAGGCTGGTGGCAATACTGCTGGCGTCACCGGTGCCGATCAGACCCGAATACGGCCTCCCCGAACATCGTATTTCGGTCCCCGCTGATCGGCATGGCGCCTGTAGGAGCAGGCATGCGGGGTACCCCGACCAGCGCATGCCTGCTCTTTTTTTGCTATCCCGTCCCGCCCGGCCGTGATCGCGCGATGCCGCGATCCAGCAGCGGCACGAGCACAAACACGAAGGCGGTGAACGCCGCCGATGCCACGATCAGCGGCGCCAGGCGGCCGGCGAAGACATGCTCGTAGAGGAATGCGCCGATGGTGTCGGACAGCGGCGTCGCCAGGTTGATCACCGACATCAATGCCGCGAAGGCGAACCCCTCGGAGTGCTTCGGGGAGTGATCGGCTGCGAGCGTCAAGGTGGCGATGTTGGCGATCATGCCGGCGACACCATTGAGGAAATATACCATGATCGCGGTGGTTTCATCGGCCAGGCCGAGGAACGCCAGCGTCGCCAGCGTGCCGCACAGGATGCTCAGGTTGAGCAGCGCGCGCGTGGTCATGCCGTGCAGCAGGAAGCGGTAGACCAGGCCGCCGACGATCCAGCCGCCGGCGCTGATCGATGACAGCATGCCGATGGTGGCCTGCGAGAACCTCAGATGGTCGGTCATGTAGAAATACAGCGGCGTACCGAAGCCCGGGCTGAAATAGTAGCAGAACAGGAAAGCGGCGATGAGCCACAGCGTGCGCGAGCGGAAGGTATCCAGGAAACCACGCAGCGCGTCACGGAACTCAGCCAGGTTGATGCGGGCGGGAGCCTCGTCCACCAGCAACAGGCTGCTGACGACGATTGCGATCGGTGCGACGGCGGCGACCGCGGCGGCGGCGTGAAATGCGCCGGCCGGCGACAGGTATTCGATCAGCTCGCCGCCGAGCAGCGATGCGACCATTACCGCGATGTTGAACCATAGCCACTGCTGGTTGATGAATGTCGCGCTGGCGTGATGCTTCTGCCCGTTCTCGACCAGCAGCGCGCCGCAGACCGTGCTGGAGATGGCCATCGCAATCGCAGTCAGCAGCAGCGCGGACACGATGGCGGTTGGCGCGAGGACCTGTGTCGTCCACAGGAACGCGATGATGGCGGCGACGTTCGCCAGCAGCAGGTAGCTGCGGCGCCGGTAGCCGAACAGCGGCAGGAAGTCCGAGACCATGCCATAGAGCGGCTTCACGACCCACGGCACGTCCAGCACCGCGAGCGAGGTGGCGATCTGCACCGGCGACCAGTCCAGGCTTTCCTTCAGGTAATGCGTGAGTGGCTGCCAGACGACGCCGACCTTCGCCTGGCCGAACCCTTCCACCGTGTAGACGATGGCAAAGAACAGCATCAGGCGGCTGATCGCGTCGGCATCGCGCGAGCGCTGGGGCGCGGTGGCTCTTGTCATGACGCATCCAGTTGTCATTGCGAGGAGCGCAGCGACGCGGCAATCT
>DATAPW010000403.1:0-1840 GCA_036265005.1 Acetobacteraceae bacterium
GGGGTGCATTGCCGTAATCCAGTGCCAGTATCGTTTTGGGGTGCAGTTCAGTCGCCATGTCGATGCTCGCGTAGTAGCGATCGGCACATTTGAAGCCGACATACCGGGCCCGTAGATCGGCGCCAACACGTTCGAGGAATATCCGCAACGGCACGCCGCCCCACTGTCCAATGGCACTCCATCCTTCGATGCAGATATGCCGTGTGATCTGGGGACTCCTGCGGCAGAGTCCGAAGCTTCGCAAGCGTCCAGCTTTGCTTGTCGGTCACACGGCCGAAGACCTCCAGCGCGTAATCGTCGCCATCGATCTCCGGTGCGTCATCCACTGGATAAAAGGCGTTGAAGGGAAATGGACTGGTGATGGCGCTGGCCGGGTAGGTAGGTGCCAGCCTGTCGGGGTCAAACAGCCAGGCCTGCACGCGGTCGTTCCAGCGCGACATCGCCCACAAGATCCGATCGACTGCATCGCCGTCTTGCAGATTACAGCCTGTCAGCATGGTCAACACACCGACCGACAGGCCGCCTTTCAAAAGCAGCCGGCGTTCCGCTCGTCGCAAGACCGGCCGGTGCTCATCCAGCCGGATCGGTACTCCAAGCTTCATCGGGATATCTCCCTGGAGCCGGCAGTCAGCCGAGTGCGTCCGGTCACCATGCTCGGCAAAGTGCGCGGAACCAAGAGTACCAAAAACAGATGCAGCAGAATGAATAGGACGATGCCCGCCATAACGGCGAAATGGATATGCCGCGCGACTTCGTAACCACCGAACACTGTCGTCAGGGCGGCCAGCTGCACCGGCTTCCACAACGCAAGTCCGGACGCTATTGCCAACACACCCAGCATCAACACTGCAACATAGGCCAGGCGCTGCACGGCATTGTATTCGCCCGACCGATGGCGCAACCGCAGTCGCGCAGCCTTACGCGCATCGCGCAGGATTTTGTTCGGCCAGAGCGGTAGCAGGTTGCGGCGAAAATGCCCGGAGACCAGTCCATAGCCGAAATAGACGATTCCGTTGCCCACCAGCAGCCACATGCAGGCAAGATGCCATGCGATGGCGCCACCCAGCCATCCTCCCAGGGTCGCCCAGATCGGGACGCGGAAGGCAAACAGCGGTGATGCATTGTAAATTGCCCAGCCGCTCATGATCATGCAGACCATTGCATACGCGTTCACCCAGTGCGTGATACGCACCACGAATGGGTGAACTCGCACGAAACGCCGTGGCTGCGCTGCAGCAGAACTCGACATGCTGATCCCAGGCCGGTAACCGACGCCGCAGGTAGCCCCCGCAACACTACATGGGCGGAACGAGGCCGTTCTTTCCCACGGAAACACTGGTGGCAGTCACCGTCCCGTCAGCGGCGCGACTGCCGTTGACGAGCACGCTCGCGCCCACTGTCAATGCCTCGCGATTGGCAGGCTCGTACGTCACGATCGGAACATCGTCCGGTACCACAACACGCTTGTCCCCACCCTTGTAGGTGATCGTGATCGTGCGGCCTTTGGCCGCAACCAGGCTGCCAACGGTGCCGTTTGTCATGCTGCTGCCCGGGCCGAGATCCCAATCTCGTGAGCCTTCGCCGACGCCGCGCATGCTTTCCGGGAACACCTGCACCTCAAGCGCTTTCAGAGTGCCGTCGGCCTGTGGTACGGCGGCGGTGCCGACATAGCTGCCCTGTTTAATTTCATTCGGCTGAGCCACTGTCAACCAGACGATGCGTACATTGGAGGCAAGCTTGGCGCTCGCCTTGGTTCCATTGCGCAGGGTGAGCTGGATCCCATCGTCCGAAACTGCATTGATCTTGCCGCGCAATCGCGCTGGCGAACCACTGCTCTGGG
>DATAPW010000404.1:0-13930 GCA_036265005.1 Acetobacteraceae bacterium
GCGCTCCCCAGCACCGGGATCGCCCACTGGCACCAATTGAACGCAGTGGCGAAGCGCAGCCATGCGGCCTGCCGGCCCCACAGCCGCGCCACCTCGAACGACAGCACCGGCGGCGCCACCAGGGCGCACAGCGTCGCGAACAGGTCCGACAATGCGGTAAACCCACCGCCGCCGAGCAGCATCAGCACGCCGCCCACCAGGGGAAACGCGATCAGCGGCGCGAGGCTGGACAGGAACGCCTCGCGGGTTGTGCCGAACTGCAGCATGCCGTCGGCCCGGCCCCGCGCCAGGCGCATAATGCCGACCACGATGCTGCCACGCGGTGGTGCCTTGCCCCGTGCCGGCCCGCTCATGGCAGGAAGGCAGCCAGGATGCCGCGGTAGATGCGCGCGAGATCGCGCAATTCGGCGACCGGCACGCGTTCGTCGGTCTGGTGCATGGTGGCGCCGACCAGGCCGAACTCAGCCACTGGGCAGTAGCGCGCGATGAAGCGCGCGTCCGAGGTGCCGCCGCCGGTATCCAGCTTCGGCTCCACGCCGGAGGCGTCGATAATCGCCTGGCGCAGCGTGTTCACCAGCCCGCCCGGTTGCGTCAGGAACGATTCGCCGCTGATCGAGATGTCGAGGTCGAAGCGCTCCGCGTGCTGTACAGCAACGGCGCGCAGCCACGCCGACAGCGCCGCCCCGGTGTGGTCGCTGTTGAAGCGGATGTTCAGCATGGCGCTGGCCGATGCCGGGATCACGTTGGTCACCGTATTGCCGACGTCGAGGCTGGTGAACTGCAGGCTGGAGGGTTCGAACCAGTCGTTGCCGGCGTCCAGCGGCGCCGCAGTCAGCGCCGCTGCGATGCGCACCAGGCGATGCACCGGATTGTCGGCGCGATGCGGATAGGCGACGTGGCCCTGCGTGCCGTGCACCGTGAGCTTCGCGTTCAGGCTGCCGCGCCGGCCGATCTTCACCATGTCGCCGAGTTTCACCGGACAGGTCGGCTCGCCGACGATGCAGAAATCCGGGACCTGCTGATTGGCCTGCATCCATTCGAGGACGCGCACCGTGCCGTCCACCGCGGCGGCCTCCTCGTCGCCGGTGATCAGCAGGCTGATCGACCCGCGCGGCGGACCATCCGCCAGGTGCTGAGCGGCCGCCGCGACGAACGCCGCGATACCACCCTTCATGTCGCATGCGCCGCGGCCGTACAGCACGCCGTTGCGCACCTCGCCAGCGAACGGATCGCTCTGCCAGTTCGCCGCGCCGACCGGAACGACGTCCGTGTGGCCGGCGAAGCAGATATGCGGGCTGCCGGTGCCGATGCGCGCGAACCGGTTCTCGATATCGCCGTAGCGCAGCCTGGTAACCGTGAAACCAAGCTGCTGCAGCGCATCGCCGAGTACAGCCTGGGCGCCGCCATCGGCCGGGGTGACCGAGGCGCAGCGGATCAGCGCCTGGGCGAGCGGGAGCGGGTCGGAAAGGTCGGTCATGTCGCGCACCGCCAGGACATTCCCCCTCCCCTCGCAGGAAGGGGCAGGGGGTGGGGACAGGGGAACGTGCGTTGTCCCCTCCCCCTGCCCTCTCCCGCAAGGGGAGGGGGAAGGTTCCGGCTGGTCACCGCGTCCCGCTCAATCGCGCAGCAATTCGTTGATCGACGTCTTCGCCCGGGTCTGCGCATCCACTGTCTTGACGATCACCGCGCAGTACAGCGACGGCCCCGGCGAACCGTCCGGCAATAGCCGGCCCGGTAGCGAACCAGGCACCACCACCGAATAGGCCGGCACCCGGCCGATATAGATCTCGCCGGTGGCGCGATCGATCACCTTGGTCGAGGCGCCTATGAACACGCCCATCGACAGCACGCTGCCACGCTCGACCACGACGCCCTCTGCCACCTCGGAGCGCGCGCCGACGAAGCAGTCATCCTCGATGATCACCGGATTGGCCTGCAGCGGCTCCAGCACGCCGCCGATGCCGACACCGCCCGACAAATGGCAGTTGGCGCCGATCTGCGCGCAGCTTCCGACCGTCGCCCAGGTATCCACCATGGTGTTGCGGCCGACCCAGGCACCGACATTGACGAAACTCGGCATCAGCACTGCGCCCGGTGCGATATAGGCGGAGCGCCGCACCACCGCACCCGGCACGGCACGAAAGCCGGCCTCGCGGAAGCGGTTCTCGCCCCAACCGGCAAATTTCAGCGGCACCTTGTCCCATACCGGCGCCCCGCCCGGCCCTTGCATCGCAGTCGAATCGGTCAGCCGGAACGACAGCAGCACCGCCTTCTTCAGCCACTGGTTGACCTGCCAGCCGGACGCGGTCTGCTCGGCGACGCGCTGCGCACCGGAATCCAGCAGGTCGAGCGCGGATTCGACCGCCTGCCTGGCATCCCCTCCGGTGGCGGAGGACAGCGAATCCCGCCGCTCCCAAAGCTCTTCGATTGGCTGCTGCAGCGCGTGCTGGCTCATGCGGGATGGTGTCCTTGGCGTGCGTCGTGGGTATCGCCGGGACCATGCGCAGAGGCCCCCAGGCTGTCAACGCGGAGACCTGCCAGTCGGCCGGCAAACTCGCGACTGGCAACGCTTCGTTAGCCTGAATGGTGTCTGATAGGTCGTCATGGAGGATGCCGGATCATGAACGGAGGCACCGTTGCCGTTCGCCCGAGTGGCGCCGCCGGGCCGGGTGACACGTTGCGGCATGCCTTGCTCGACAGCCGAGAACGCTGGCGCGATCTCGTGGCAATGGCCGCGGACCTCGCGTTCGAGACTGATGCGTGGGGCCGTTTCGTCTTTGTCATGCCGGATCCGGCGCTCGGGTGGCCGGCCGGCACGCTTGTCGGGCAGCCGGCGGAACTGCTGCTGTCCGGCGGACCCAATGCCAACGGATTCAACCCGTTCCGGGTCACGACGCCGGTTCGCCGCCGGCAGACCTGGCTCAACCGCGCCGATGGTGCGGCGGCATTGCTGACGTTTTCGGCTGCCCCGCTGCTCGACACCGAGGGCCGCATCACCGGTGCCCGCGGCATTGGCGTGGACTGGACCGAATACGACGAGCACCAGGGCCGGGTGGCGGCGGCACTGCGCCGCGGTGAGGTACTGGATCATATCCTGTGGCGGATGGGGCAGGAAGTCATGGCCCCGCGCATGATGCAGGCGGCGCTCGATGCGCTGACCAACGCTCTCGGCGCCGAAGGTGCGGCCGTGATCGACCTGCGGGATCAGGAAACCCCGGCGCTGGTGCACCAGGCGGGCGGCGGCGGCACCGAGGTGCTGCCGGCCGCCTCGGCGCTGCTGGCGAAGGCCGATGGACCGATCCAGGCCGATGGACCGGACGGCCGGCCGATCCTTGTCGCGATATGCCAAACGCGGTTCGGTGCGCATGCCGGCCTGGCGCTGTGGCGCGCGCCCTGCTCACGCGGCTGGGACAGCGAGGACGTCCTGCTGATCAATGCCGCCGCCAGCATCGTCCGGATGGTGCTCGAACACGAGGCGATCCAACTCGAGATGGGTCGCCAGGCACGCACCGATCCACTGACCGGCCTGCTGAACCGCCGGGCCTTCCTGGAAGAGATGGCACGCCATATCGAGCGGCTCGACCGGGAGATCGAGCCGGGCACGCTGCTGTTCGCCGACCTGGACTACTTCAAGCCGGTGAACGACCGCCTGGGGCATGAGATCGGCGACCAGGTGCTGCTGCGCACCGCCAACCTGCTGCGCAATGCGGTCCGACCGACCGACCTGGTGGCCCGGCTGGGCGGTGATGAATTTGCCCTCTGGATGAACGGCGCCGACCATATGACGGCGGCGGAACGCGCCGAATGGCTCTGCGTCCAGGTACCGAACGACCTGCGTGCAATCGCCGGCGAGGACGCCGGGCAGACGCCAACCGTATCGATCGGCATTGCCGCGCGCCTCGCCGGCAGCGGCGAACCGATCGACAGCCTGCTGCGGCGCGCCGATCGCGCGATGTACGAGGTCAAGCGAACCGGCCGCGGTCACTGGCGGGTATCGCTCGGGGAGACCCCGTGAGCATCGTACACATGCCGGACGCGAAGGACGCCGGCCGGCACGCGGCGAAGCAAAGCCGGGTGACCGCCCCGGACGAGGCCGCGCGGGTTCGCCTGGGCGCCAGTACCGCGACGGAACCCGCCGTGCTGCTCGACCTGGTGGACGATCCGTCCGTCATGGTGCGGGCGGCGCTGGCGCTGAATCCCGCGGCCTCCTCGCACGCCAACGAGGTGCTGACGCGCGATCCGGACGAGCGGGTGCGGATCCTGCTCGCGCGCAAGCTGGCGACCCTGGCGCCCAGCCTGTCGGCCACCGACCAGGCGGATTTGCAACACGAGACCTGGGACATCCTGAGCGGCCTGGTCGTCGATGAAGCGGTGCGGGTGCGCGCGGCCATCGCCGAGGCGGTGAAGGATATCCCCGACGCGCCGTACGAGCTGATCGTGCGCCTGGCGGCCGACACTGCCCTGACGGTGAGCGAACCGGTGATCCGGCTGTCGCCGCTGCTGACCCCGGAAGACCTGCTGGCACTGGTGGCACACGCGCCGGCCCCTGGCGCCATCCTCGCGGTTGCCCGCCGCGCGCGGGTCGAGGCTGCGGTGTCCGATGCGATCGCCGCGACGGCGGACGGTCCGGCGATCCGTGCCCTGCTGGCCAACCCGTCGGCGCAGATCCGCGAAGCCACGCTCGACGCGCTGGTGGCGCGCTCCGCGCAGTACCCGGACTGGCACGACGCGCTGGTGCGCCGGCCGGCTCTGTCGCCGCGTGCCGCGCGGATGCTGTCGGAAATCGTCGCGACACACCTGCTCGAGGTGCTCGCCACGCGGGCCGACCTCGCGCCGTCGCTGGCCGAGGACCTGCGCCGGCGCATCGCGATCCGGCTGACGCTGCAGGATACCTCCGCGCCGCGTGCGGCCGACGATACCACGGCGGAGCAGGCCATGGCGCAGGCCCACGCCATGGCAGCCGCTGGCAAGCTTGCCGAGGAAGTCGTCCTGGAAGCCGCCCGCCGCGGCCAGGCGCGCTATGCCGCGGCGCTGCTGGCGGTGGCAGCCGGCACGACGGTCTCGGTGGTCGATCGCGCTTCGTCGCTGCGCAGCGCCAAGGGGCTGGTCAGCCTGGTCTGGAAGGCCGGCTTCACCATGCGCGCCGCGATTGCCCTGCAGAGCCTGCTGGCGCGGCTGGGTCCCGACGCGGTGCTGATCGCCGGCGCCGGCGGCAGCTTCCCGCTCGCCGTGGAGGAGATGCGCTGGCAGCTGGATTTCCTGGGACGAATGGGGCGGTAGGGGGACGGCGTAAGATGGGTTTCGCTGCGCTCTACCAGTCCCACGGCCAATGTCAGTGCGCCACCGCCTAGGATGGGTAGGGCGCAGCGAAACCCATCTCCGCCCTATTGCCCCTAAGGCCGGATAATGGTCCCCGGCCCGGCTTCGGTGAACAACTCCAACAAACAGGCGTGTGGTACGCGGCCGTCCAGGATGACCGCGCCCTTGGCGCCGCTGCGAACCGCCTCGACGCAGTTCTCGACTTTCGGGATCATCCCGCCGGTGATCATGCCGCTGGCGACGCCGGCCTCGACATCGGCAATGCTAAGTTCGGCGATCAGCCGCTTGTCGTTGTCCAGCACGCCGGGCACGTCCGTCAGCATCAGCAGCCGCGTGGCGCCGAGCGCGCCCGCGATCGCGCCGGCCACAGTGTCGGCGTTGATGTTGTAGGTCTGGCCGTCGGCACCGAGGCCGACCGGCGCGATCACCGGCACCAGCCCGCCACCGGTCAGCGCATGGATCACCCGTACATCGACATGCTCCGGCTCGCCGACGAAGCCCAGGTCGAGCACGCGCTCGATGTTGCTGCCCGGGTCCTTCCTGGTCCGTGTCAGCTTGCGCGCGCGGATCATGCCGCCGTCCTTGCCGCACACGCCGACGGCGAGCGCGCCGGCCTGCGTGATCAGGCTGGCCACGTGTTTGTTGACGGTGCCGGCGAGCACCATCTCCACCACTTCCACCATCGCCTCGTCGGTGACGCGCAGCCCGTCGATGAAGGTGGACTGGATGGCGAGCCGCTTCAGCATCGCGTTGATCTGCGGGCCGCCGCCATGCACCACGACCGGGTTCACCCCGACCTGCTTCAGCAATGCGATATCGCTGCCGAACTGGCGGGCCAGGTGGTCCTCGCCCATCGCGTGGCCGCCGTATTTCACCACGATGGTGGCGCCGGCGTAGCGCCGCAGGAATGGCAGCGCCTGGGCCAGCACGTGCGCCCGCTCGGTGGCCGCTTCGACATCGATCGGCTGGGATTGCAAGGTTTCGCTCATAGGCCGCGTGTAGGGTCGGGCGGACGCATGGTCAAGCGATGGAACGCAGACACTCGCCGGCACCGTTGGCCCGCTTGCCACGGCGCGCGATGCAGGCTCCAGTGCCTTGCGTCGTCACGGCGTGCGGTGCGGACGGCGCGCTCGGCGCGGCGGCAAATGCGCTGGAAGGGCAACGACATGCAGGACCTGAAGGGCAAGACCGCCATCGTCACCGGCGCTGCATCCGGCATCGGCTCTGGCATCGCCGGGGCGCTGGCGGGCGCCGGCATGAACCTGGTGCTGGCCGACATCCAGCCAGGACCATTGAGCAAGGCGCGCAGCGACATCGAGGCTCTCGGCGCCAAGGCGATCGACGTGGCGGTGGACGTATCGGATCCGGCCTCGGTCGCCGCCGCCGGACGCGCCGCCGAGCAGGCGTTCGGCAAGCTGCATGTCGCGGTGAACAATGCCGGCGTGGCGATGCACGGCACGCGCGTCGAGGATGTCGGCGTCGACGAATGGAACTGGGTGATCGGCGTCAACATGCTGGGCGTGATCAACGGCATCCGCACGTTCGTGCCGCTGATCCGCCGCCATGGCGAAGGCGGTCACGTGGTGAACACCGCGTCGATCTCCGGCTTCTTCATCCGTCGCGGCCGCAACCAGGGCGCCTACTCGATGACCAAATACGCCGTGGTCGCGTTGTCCGAGGCGCTGGAACAGGAAGTGGACGAAGCCGGCATCGGCGTGTCGGTGCTGTGCCCCGGCGCGGTAGAGACGCATCTGCTGAACTCGCCGGCGCTGCGGCCCGCACGGTTCGGCGGCCCCTATGCCCGCCCGCAGCAGGAGACGATGCGCGGCGCGCTGGGACAGGGACTGTCGCCCGAGCGTGTCGGCCAGCGCGTTCTGCACGCGATCCGCCACAACGAGTTCTACGTGCTGACGCATGCCAACGAACGCGCCGCGATCAAGGCGCGCCACGATCGCATCGAGGCGGCATTCGACCGCGTCGCAGCATGGGAGAGCGGCCGATGAGCGGCTCGGACATTGCGCCGCTGGACAGCGCCGTGCTGCCCGCCGGCATCCGCTCGCGCTTTGTACCCGACGTCAACGGATTGCGGATCCATGTGCTGGAGGCGGGGTTCGAAACCGCCGGCCGGCCCTGCGTGCTGTTGCTGCACGGCTTCCCGGAGCTGGCGTATTCGTGGCGCAAGGTGATGCCGCCGCTCGCCGCCGCGGGCTACCACGTGGTGGCGCCCGACCTGCGCGGCTACGGCCGCACCACCGGTTGGCACGCGGAGTACGACAGCACCACGGACCTGGCGTCGTTCCGCCTGTTGAACGCGGTCAAGGACCAACTCGGCCTGATCCACGCTCTCGGCTACCGCTCGGTCGCTGCGGTGGTGGGCCATGATTTCGGCTCGCCGGTCGCCGCCTGGTGCGCGCTGGTGCGACCCGACGTGTTCCGCTCGGTGACCCTGATGAGCGCCCCGTTCGAGGGGCCGCCGGAGCTGATGCCGCCGGCGCCGCGCGGCGACATCCATGCCGCGATGGCTGCGTTGCCGCGGCCGCGCAAGCACTACCAGTGGTACTACTCGACTCGGCCGGCGAACCAGGACATGACGCGATGCAAACAGGGTGTGCACGATTTCCTGCGCGCCTACTACCACCACAAAAGCGCCGACTGGCAGCAGAACAAGCCATTCCCATTGAACGGCTGGGTGGCGGAAGAACTCGCCAGGATGCCGACCTACTACATCATGGACCTCGGCGAGACGATGGCGGAGACCGTGGCGCACGAGATGCCGTCCGCCGCCGAAATCGCCGCGTGCCGCTGGCTGCCCGACCACGAGCTCGCCGTGTATGCGGGCGAGTATGAGCGCACCAGTTTCGCCGGCGGATTGCAGTGGTATCGCCGCGGCACCACCGGCCTCGACACGGCGGACCTGCAGGTGTTTGCCGGCAAGACGATCGACGTGAAGTCGATGTTCATTGCCGGCAACAGCGACTGGGGCACCTACCAGCGTCCCGGCAGTTTCGAACGCATGCAGGACAGCGCGTGCACGAACATGGTCGGCTGCCACCTGCTCGACGGCGCCGGCCACTGGGTGCAGCAGGAGCAGCCGGAGCGGGTCAGCGAACTGCTGGTGGAATTCCTACGCGGCACCTAATACCAACGCTCGTTGATAGCGACTCATCGATCTCACTGTCATGGCCGGGCGTGGCCCGGCCATCCCCGTCTTCCTTGTCTGCGTCGGCCAAAAGACGTGGGTGGCCGGGCCAAGCCCGGCAATGACAGTCGGCACAACGCATAAGTCATCATCAATGAGGCCGCGCCGCCGCTCAGCCAGTGCGCACGAACTTGTCCACGCTGCGGTCCACCGTCAGCCCGGCATAGATGTCGCCGTGCGAGTCCACGCCGATGCCGTGGACATGGCGGCTTGCCATGCGGGCCAGCACATTGCCGTCGGCATCGCGTACGCAGACATAGGCCGGGTTGTCGCCGTCTTCCTGCTCGGCGATGACGAACGTGCCGTCCTGCGCGCGGGTGATGTCGTTCGGACCGCCCATGCCGGTCCATTGCCCGAGCACCTTGCCGTCGGGGGTGAAGATCTGGATGCGCTTGTTGGCGCGGTCGGCGACGTAGAGTGTGCCGGCCTGGTCGATGGCGATGCTGTGCGGCAAATGGAATTCGCCCGGCGCCTTGCCCGGCGCGCCCCATGAGGTGACGAGTTGGCCGTCGCGCGTGAAACGGTGCACGCGCGCGTTGCGGTAGCCGTCGGTGACATACAGATCGCCGTTGGGGTGGGCGATCATCTCGGTGGGATGGTTGAACGGCCCCGCCGCGCGTTCGGCGAGCCACGGGGAGCCGGTGCAACCGGTATCGGAGTGCACGCCACGCTGGCCGAGTGACAGCAGGAGGCTGCCGTCGAGAGTGAATGACTTGGCGACCGAGTCCGAGCGGTCTGTCGTATAGACGATGTCATCGACGATCTTCAGGCCGTGCGGATCGGTGACCTCGCCGGTGCCCCAGGCGCTGAGGAAGTTGCCGTCACGGTCGAACACCATCACCGGCGGATTCTTGCGTTGGAACACGTAGACGCGGTCCTGCGAGTCGGTGGCGACGCGGCTGACGATCCCGAGCGGCTGGTCGCTGGGCGGCTTGAGGAAATCGCGGATCAGTTCATAGGTTGGGGTGGGTTGCGGCATTGCTGGGTTCCTCCCGGAAATGTGCCCTGCAGGTGGGTCTGTTGCAGCGATGACAGCAAGCAAGCGGCCTAGCGCAGATGCAGGCAGTGCGTTCGGTCACACGCCTAGATAGTTCGTTCGAGCCGCCGCGATCTGCGTGCATCCGTTGCCATCTGCGTTCAAAGTCTTCATCCCTGATGTTCCCTTGCGCACGGCGAGCCGTGGATGGCCGGGTCACGCCCGGCCATGACGCCATGGGCAGCGGCGGTGGTCGGGGTGTGCAGCCACGCTCCCAACCATCCGCTCTGCAAGCGGGCAGCTACTCCGCAGCCGTCACCGGAGCGTGCGCCCGCAAGAAGCTCCGCACATGGCGCAGCGCCTGCGCGATCTGCTCCGGCGTCTCCTTCCACGGATAAATGCTCACCTCTGCATTCGGCGCGAGGCGCGCACTCTCCGTCGCGACGGCGTACGGATGCGCCGGCACGTCGTCCGGCAGCACCAGGATCGGCGTCCGGCACTGGCGCACGAAATCGCGCGTGACGGTGAACACGAAGTCCGGGTTCGCCCCGTACATCCGCTTCAGGAACGCGTCCACCTTGTCCATCGTGATGTCGGGGCGCCGGGCGCATAACGCCGGACCCCAGCCCTTGATGTTGTTCTGGTAGAACAGGTCGGGCAGTTCCGGACGGAACCCGCTGGGCTGCGCCAGCACCGCGGCGACCACCCGGTCGGACGCCCGTCGCAGCATGTTCCAGATGAACGGACCGCCGATGCAGAAGCCCATCACCATGAATTCCTGGCAGCCCAGGTAATCCATCAGCCCAAGCTGGTCATCGGTGTAGGCATCCCACGGCCGGTCGATCTCCAACGGCCCAGACGACTGGCCGCCATTGGCATTGCGCAGGTCCATCGTGATGCAGCGGTACTCGCCCTTGAACTCCTCCATCACGTTGAACGGCGGGAAACCGGTGAGGTATGAGATATCCGAGTTCAAGCCACCACCTGGGATGAACAGCACCGGGAAGCCCGAGCCGGCCTCTTCGTAGTGGATGCGGACGTCGCCTTTTTCATAGAACGGCATGGCAGTTCCTCCCTTGCCCGGAGAGTTCAGCCCAATTCGGCGATCGGCTCAACTCCGGAGGGACCGGCGACGCTGTGGTCGCGCTGCACCACCGCGCCGCGGGCTTGTCGCCCGGGCACGAGGCATGGAAGACCAGGAACCTGTAGGCGGCGCGCCGACCGTCAGGCGACGCGAATTTGTCGTGTGATCTGCCCATTGCTCTCCCAGTAGGTCTTCTTGTTGGCGATCAAGGGATCATCCATCGCAGGCTGCGTGTTGCCGGCTTTGTCGATGGCCCGCGACGTGATGGCGTGCTCACCGGGCACGGGCGACCAATCGAGATGCCAGGATCGCCAGGAAAACTCCGACCGACTGTCGTCAAGCATCGCCTTCATCCATGGCCCGTTGTCGATCTTTACCTCGACAGCGGCGACCGGCGTGGGGCCCCATGCCATCCCGTCGATCCGGTAGCGCCCGTCTCGCAGCGTAACCCTGGCGGGCGCCGATTTCAGCAACATGCGGCCTACGGTCGTTTCCGCCATGATGGTCGCGTCACCGTGCCGCTCCTCGCGTATCGTGACATAGTCGCGACCCATGAAGCGTCCGAGGAAGCGGGTATCGCGCACCTCGATGCGGCGCAGCCATTTGACGTTGGCAACGCCGAACCAGCCCGGTGCGACCAGACGCAGCGGGAAACCGTTGGTGGCCGGCAATGGCGAGCCATTCATCTCGTAGCACAACAGGTTTGCCGGGTTCATCGCATCGCCGATCGACATGCTGCGCGCGAAGCTGCCGGTGAACTTGAATTCGATCGGCGTATCCTTGTGCACCACCTCCTCGCCTTGCTCGACGCCGTAGAGGACCACTTCAACGGCACCGCGCTTGATCTGCGCCGTACGCAGCGTCTCGGCCAGTGAGGCCCCGGCCCATCGCGCATTGCCGATCGTGCTGGTGGCAAACGGCAGGCCATTGTTGCCCGAGCATTCGAGGGTGCTGGTAACCTTGTGCCGTGGGAGCGACTTCAGTTCGTCGAGCGCAAGCGTCGCCGGTTTGGCCACCATGCCGGCGACGTCGAGCCGCCAGGTTTTTGTGTCGATCGCCGGCCGGTTGCAATGGGCAATGCTGAAGAACTTATCGTTTGGCGTGATCCACGAGTCCAGGCTCTCCCAGGGCGTCTGACCCTTGACCACATTCTCCAGTGGCGGCGGCACCGGCGGCGGCAGGTCGCTCCAAGGAATGACCGTGGGGTTCGGCCCGGACTGGGCGAACGCTCGGCCTTGCAGCAGCGCGGCACCGGCGATGGCACCGCCCAGCACAGTACGACGTTGCAATCGTGTCGTCATGATTTTCCTCCCTGGAAGTGACGTCACCGTCTGGCTGACGGCATGGGCCGGCCCGGCAGATCAAGCGTCTGCAGCACACGGCCGAGCAATCCATCATCGGCAATGCAACAAGTGCCCCATGCAGTTTGCGCGACATGTCACTCGGCTTCGCCAATCCGCCAGTGGAAGCTGGCCGAACTTGCCGCCGGCAACCAGTCCAGGATCTGGAGTGCATTGGCGGTCCCGGCGACATATGGTGGAATCGCAAAACAAGACAGAGGAGGTCGCAATGCACTACGGTCAGTTCTGTCCGGTCGCCAAAGCCTCGGAGATGATTGCTGAGCGGTGGACGCCGTTGGTCATTGCCGAGTTACTGGCGGGCAGTACCCGCTTCAACGATATCCGCCGCGGCGTACCCCTGATGTTACAGACATTGCTTTCAACACGCCGCAAGGAGCTGGAACGTGTCGGCATTCGCACGATGATTGCCGTATGGTTTGGCAAACTGGCGTGGGAGGCTGGTGTCCGCTCCGGGCGCGTCGAGGTGATCGGGCCGCGTCAGTTGCGCGAGCGCCTGGGGGCGTGGTTCCTCCTGAGTTCGATCAGGGCAAACAATGATGGAGCAGGCCAGCACGCAACAACGACACGGGCTGTCGCCAAGCCGGTCGCTGTGGGCTGACGGATTGAAGGACCGGCTTGGGGTCGCCAATCTCTCCCTCACCCACCAGCCCGGCAATCGCCGCCCGCAATCCGTGTCTGCAAAAAATAGGTCCGGTCGTATGTCCTCAGTCAAGCTACGAAAAGCTGTCGCGCTCGCAGCATTTGCGAGCGGCCTCTCGCTCGCGCTTGCAGCGTGCGGGACAGGCTCCTCTCCGGTCCAATCGGTGATCGCGGATGCGCCTGGCGCAGTCGAATTGAACCAGACGCCGCTCAACGACGTGCCTCTCGGCGGTGGGGGCACCGGCACAGTAAACTTCCACGGCACGATCTATCACTTCGCCACCGAGGGACTTGGTGTCGAAGGAAGCGCCATCGCCATCTTGCAGACGTCGGGCGAAGTCTACCGGCTTGGTGACATCGCCGGGTTCTCAGGAACCTATCGGCGGGCCACTGACACCTCTTTCATCAGTGGTCAGGCCACCGGCGGCCTGTGGCTGCAGAATGAACATGCGACGATCATCCATCTCAGGGTTCCGCCAGGCGGTCGCATGCCGGACATCGGCAGTGATGCCGTTGGCGTCATCGTCGAGTAGTACCAAGCCCCGCCCGCGTGTGACCCATTCGGTCATGGCCGGCGAAGGGCGGCAATGAAGAGTCGCACTCTGCGGGCTTGGCACTACTCGGATCCGATCCGAGCGCCTTTCTCTGCGACGGAGCGTTTCATCAGCAGCACGACGAACACAAGCGCGACCATGACAACGGCCAGCACCCAGAACACGTCGAAGTAAGCGAGCGCCGATGCCTGTTGCTGGCGCAGGTTTGCGAGCGTCTGCAAGGCCAGTTGCTGCGCGGCGGCCGGATCGCCGGTCTGCTGCAGGAACGGCCCGGTTGCCTGGTCAAGGAAGGAACGCACCGCTTCATTGAAGGGATCGAGCAATTCGCCAAGACGGAGGCTGTGGAACTGGTCACGGCGCTCCTGCACCGTCTGCGCCAGCGAGGTCCCAACGCTTCCGCCCTCGTTGCGCAGGAGGCTCAACAGGCCGACCGCCGCCCCGCGCAGCGCGACCGGCGTGTAGAGGTAAGCCGCCACGTTTGCGGGGGCAAAGCACATCGCAAGCCCGATGATCAGCACCACCCGCGGCCAAACGGCCTGCCCCGGACTGATGTCCAGGTTCATCTGCGACATCCAGTAACTCCCCGCGGCCATGGCCAGGAGACCCGCGACAATCACCCACCGCGCATCGGTCCCACGACCGAGCGCGCGCCCCACGAACGGCATGGTGACGACGGCAAAGATGCCGGCCGGCGACATGACCAGCCCGGCGCTCAGGGCATCGTAGCCGAACAGCGATTGGAGCAAAGCCGGCAACGCGGTGCTGGAAGCATACAGGACCGCGTAGGCGCCAAAGATG
>DATAPW010000405.1:0-1948 GCA_036265005.1 Acetobacteraceae bacterium
AGACCTACGCGCTGGCCGCCGCCGAGATCGGACGCTATTGCGGCGCCACCGCGCTGACATGGAACATGCACGTCTGCTCGACGCTGTGGTCGGGCCCCTTGGCCGACGACCTCGATATGGACGATGCGACCCGCACCGAGCACGAACGCCGCCGCGCCGTACACTATCGGCGCATCGTCGGCGACGGCGCGATCTATTCGCAGCCGTTCTCGGAAGGCGGTGCGGCCGCGGCCGGCGGCGTCGCGTTCGGCACCGAAGCCAAACCGGTCGACGGCGGCTGGATCGTCAACGGCAAGAAGATCTTTGCGTCTTTGTCCGGCCACGCCGACTATTACGGCGTGCTCTGCACCGAAATCACCGAGGGCGAAAAGGCCTCGCGCCGCAATACGCTGTATCTGGCGCTGCCCGCCAGGGCGGACGGCGTCGCGGTGGTCGGCGACTGGGATCCGCTCGGCATGCGCGGCACCGTCTCGCGCACGCTGCTGTTCAAGGACGTCTTCGTGCCCGATGACGCCGCGCTGATGCCGCGCGGGGTGTATTTCCAGGCCGCGATGCGCTGGCCGCACATGTTCCTGACCCTGTCGCCGACCTATGTCGGCCTGGCGCAAGCCGCCTACGATTTCACCGTGCGTTACCTGCGCGGCGAAATGAAGGGCACGCCGCCGGTCAAGCGGCGGATGTACCCGACAAAACAGATCGCCGTTGCCCAGATGCAGATCAAACTCGAGCAAATCAAGTCGACCTGGTTCCAGGCCGTGACCGAAGCGCGCGCCAACCCGAGCAAGGAACAGGTGCTGCGGGCATATGCCGCGCAATACTCGGTGATGGAAGGCGCCAACGAGATCGCGACCCTGGCGATCCGCACCTGCGGCGGCCAGGCGATGCTGAAATCGTTAGCGCTGGAACGGATCTATCGCGACAGCCGCTGCGGATCGCTGATGCTGCCCTGGACCGCCGAACTGTGCCTCGACCGCATCGGCCGCGAAGCGCTGTACGAGACCGGCGAGACGGACGACTAGTTCACCATGGACCTTTCCGACCTGATCGAGCGCAATGCCGCCTTCGCGCCGGAAAAGCCCGCGCTGATTTTCGAAAGCGAGGTGTTGAGCTATGCCGCGTTCCACGCCCGCATCGTGCGGGTGGCACAGGCGCTGCAGGCGGAGTTCGGCGTTGCCAGGGGCGATCGCGTCGCCATCCTTGGCCTGAACCGGCCGGATTATCTGGTGCTGCTGTACGCCTGCGCCCGGCTCGGCGCGATGCTGGTGCCGCTGAACTGGCGGCTCGCGGTCGCCGAACAAGTGTTCATCCTGTCGGATGCCGGCGCAAAGGTGTTGATGCTCGAACAGGCCTTTGCCGGGGTTTTGCCAGCGCTGGAGCAAAGCCGCCCTGGTATCGGTGTCGTGGGATTTGATTTCGCGCCGCCGGCGGGAAAACCATTCGACCAGTTCCTGCTACAGGCGCGCGGCGATGGCCGCGATGCGGGTGCAGAACTCACTTGTCCGCTGCTGATCGTCTACACCTCGGGCACCACGGGCCGGCCCAAGGGCGCGGTGCTGCGGCAGGACGCCCTGCTGTGGAACGGGGTGATGAGCCAGCACATGCATGACCTGACCTCGGAAGATCACGTGCTGACGGTGCTGCCGTTCTTCCATGTCGGCGGCCTCAACATCCAGACCACGCCGGCGCTGCACCACGGCGCGACCGTGACGATCCACGCGCGCTTTGCCGCGGACACCACGCTTGCCACCTTCGCGCGCGAGCGCCCGACTTTGACGGTGCTGGTGCCCGCGATCATCCAGGCGGTGACCGATCACCCCCGCTGGGCCGTTACGGATCTATCCTCGCTGAAAGCGATCTCGACCGGATCGACCATCGTGCCGCCGCATCTGATCGATCGCTTTGTCGCGCGCGGCGTGCCGGTGCTTCAGGTCTATGGCTCGACCGAGAC
>DATAPW010000406.1:0-2180 GCA_036265005.1 Acetobacteraceae bacterium
AAAGAAAATCAACATTCTGGTGCAGATCGGCTTCAAATCGGAACCCGAGATCACGCAGGTGCCGCTGCTCATCGACTTGGTAGAGAACCCGCCCGAGAAGCAGATCGTCACCGTGGTCACGCTGCCGACCGCGCTCGGCTATACCAACTGGCTCGCCCCGGAAGTCCCGGCGAGCCGGATGAAGCTGCTGCGCGCGGCCTACGACGCCACCATGCAGGACAAGGCCTTCCTCGCAGAGGCGGCCAAGCACGCCATGATGATCCGCCCGCAGAGCGGGGCGGAGATCGAAGCCCTGATCAAGCAAGCCGCGGCCGTGCCCAAGCCGGTGCTGGAGCGCACTGCCCAATTACTGGGCTGGCAGAAGTGACGGATGGCGGCAGCCGGGCCGCCGCAAATCATCGGATCGAATCTCGATGCGGCGCCGGGCCGGCGCTCGCGATCTTGTCCGGCGGGGCCCAGCCGCCGCCGAGCGCCTGGAACAGGCTCACCGCCGCCAGCAACCGGGAGAGCTGCACCCGCACCAACGCGTCCTGGGCCGTGAACAACGTCTGCTCGGTCTGCAGCAAGGTGACCAGGTTCACGGTGCCTTCGCGCAGCTGCTGCTCGGATAGATAGAACGCCATTTGCGAGGCGAGCACGGCCTCGCGCTGATATTTCTCCTGCAGGGTCGTCTGCTGCAGGGCGACCAGGGCCTTTTCGACATCGGAGAAAGCGGACAGCACATCCTTGCGATAGGTCTGCAGGAACTGCTGCCGCAGGCCGAGTTGCAGCTCGAGCTGGCCTGCCAGCAGGCCACCGTCGAAGATCGGCTGCGTCAGGCTGGCGGCCGCCGTGTAGAACCACGCGCCCGGTCCGAACAGCGACTTCAAGGCCGCGCTCTCAAATCCGGTCTGCGCGGTCAGCTGGATACTGGGGAAGAACGCCGCGCGAGCGGCATGGACATCGTAGTTGGCGGCGGAGAGCTGCGCCTCGGCCTGCCGCAAGTCTGGCCGTTGGTTGAGGAGCTCGGAGGGCAAGCCGGGGGTCACGCGCGGAACCGTGACCTGCATCATGCTGCCGCCGCGCGCCCCGAAACGCTCGGGCGCCCGCCCGACCAGCACGGCGAGCGCGGCCATGCTCTGCTGCAGCGTCTCATCGATCGGCGGAATCGAGGCCCGCAGCGTCGCCACCAGGCTCTCCTGCTGGGCGACATTGACCTGCGACACCGTGCCGGCACCGAACTGCTGCTTGATCAGATCGAGGATGCGGCTCGAATCATCGACATCCTTGTGCAAGACCCGCAGCTCGTCCTGGGCGCCCAGGATCGTGAAATAAGTGATGGCGACGGTGCTGATGGTGGTAAGGCTGACGACCTCGTTGTTGTAGCGGCTGGCGGCGGCGTTCTCCTCGACCGCAGCCAAGCTCGACTGGTTCTTGCCCCAGAAATCGAGCACGTAGCTGGCGCTCAAGTTGGAGGCGTAGAGCCTGCTCACGCCGCCGCCGTTGCCGCTGCCGGTTGCGGACGACGATTTGCTGACTGATGCGCTGTTGTCGAGATTGATGCTGGGGAACAGCGGCGCACCGGCGATCTGCACCTGCGCGTCGGCCTGCCGGATCTGGGCGACTGCGATCGCGATGTCGAAATTGTGGGCCTGCGCGTCCTCGATCAGGGACACCAGCTCGCGCGAATGAAAGCCGCGCCACCAATCGAGCTTCGGCACCGCGGCGTCGGCGGCCCCGTGCGGCGTGCGATATTTGCCGGGGGTGTCGAGGGCGAGATCCGGCCTCTCGGATTCCAGCGAGCACCCGGATAAGAGGTGGATGACGCAGAAAACGCCGAGAATCGAGCTCGCCAGACGACCCCGGGTTCCGCTAACGCGACGCGACATTACGCGACGCAACACAGAATCCAGGTGATCCTGAGGCATCCAACGAACTCCCCCCGTACTGCACGTTCCGCATCAATGCGACCAACGCCCGTGACACCGCCCCGCTCCAACTTTGCGTTCAATTTCGTTCGCAGGCAACGGGTATTTGTCGCTCTGCACTGCCACAATCTGGCCCCGTCGCGGCCGCGCGGATGCGCCAAACTTTTCCCGTGCTTGACACAGGATCGTTCCAAGTTCGGAGTTCGGAATGGTCCCGGCTCCATAGCGCGTCGAAGACGCGCGTAAACGCGCTATAAAAGCCGGGACAAGTCG
>DATAPW010000407.1:0-2854 GCA_036265005.1 Acetobacteraceae bacterium
CGAGGCGAAACAGCTCACCGCCGCCCTCCAGGCCGAAATGCTTCCTGCACAGGTGATGATCGCCGGTGAGCATCGGGCGCCGGCTAGCCAGCAAAGGGCATTATGCCGCGACGTTCCGCTCGCTGTTCGGTGATGTGCCGGTCCGGGTTCGGCGTCTGCTTGCGTGTCCCTGCCAGGGAACGGGCGGGGCAAAGAGCTTCGCCGCCTTTGACCTCGAGGCCGCGACCGTGGCGCCCGAACTGGCCTATGTGACGGCGCGGTATGCGGCGCTGGCACCGTTTGGCAAGGTTTCGATGCAGGTCGGTGAGAGCGTTATACCGCCGGGCGTGACGAAAACCGCGGAGCCGACGGCGGCGCAGTCAACCAAACGAATTAAGGGTTTGTGCGGCGCGAAGCCGCCGCAGAAGCCCCGTTGGACGAACGCGGTTCGTTGGGAGGCGATCGAGCGCTATGGAGATTTCACCCGGGACGTTTGGTGGCGAGGCGGACAGGTGTGCCTCGGCGGTCGTGAGGTGAGCGGCACAACCGCAGCATCACGGTCGATGAAGGCAGTTTCAGGATGGTCGGCGTCGTCATTCGGGTCAAGGTAATGGCCGTGAATTGCATTGATAACAACCGTCCTACGTGGCGTGGCGGGACGCGCACCGACAAGACTGAATCGTGTGGTGACGTGTGCCGCGGATCATGGCGCCATGGCCTGCTGCGGGGTGAGCATGCGGATGAAGACCAGCCGCCCCTGACAGTGCGGACAGATGCGCGGCTCGATCGGAGGCACTGGCTCCACAGTGGCTGGTACGAGTGGTGCAGCGGCTGGGCCATCTTGCATCAAGTCGGTCTTCAAAGGCGCCCGCAGTTGCAGAATCTGCCGTATCCGGGCGGCGTTGTCGCGTTGCGCGGGATGCCACAGGCCGAAGTAACGGACTTTGTGGAAGCCGCGCGGCAGCACATGTTGGAGGAAGCGGCGCATGAACTCGGCGCCACTGAGACGACAGGTAAGTCGGCAGCCGGTCTTGCGGTCCTTGTATTGGATCGTGACCGTTTGGTGGTCGAGGCCGACGATCCGGGCGTTGGTGAGAGCGACACGGAAGACGTAGCGGGCGAGGTAGTCGAGCACGGCCTGTTCGCCATTGCCCCGGGCGCTGACGTGAAGGATCCAGCGTTTGCGCCAGACCTCGCCGGGGATGATGAGATCAGGGCACTTGCGCTGTAGCAGCGCCCTGAACTTACCCCGCACCAACTTGGCGAGAGCTTTGATGGGAACCAGGAACTTCCTGCGTGCCGGATGCCAGGTGCAGCCGTCCTCGGAGACCCCGCCACCACTGACCAGGCAATGAACATGCGGGTGGAAGGCCAGTTGCTGGGTCCAGGTATGCAGCACGGCGAGCACGGCGACGGTGCCGCCGACGTAACGTGGATCGTGGGCGAGGTCGATGATTGCGGCGGCGGTGGCCTGCATCAGCACGGCGTAGCCGTCGCGCTGATGAGCGCGCAGCACCTCACGCAGTTCAGCCGGAACAGTAACGGTGATGTGGAAATACGGCACCGGCAGCATCTCCGCCTGGCGGCGTTCGAGCCATTCTTGCGTCTGGGCGGTGTGGCACTTGGGACAGCTTCGGTTGCCACAGGAGTGGAAAGAGAACACCTCGGTGCCGCATGCATCGCAGCGCCACATTTGGCCGCCGAGCGCTGCGGTGCGGCAGTCGAGGATGTTCTCGATGGCGCGCCGATGCGATGGCAGCACCGACGCGCCGTGAGCCAAGAGGTAGTCCGCCGCGAAGCGGCGGAACACCTCGGCGACCTCGATCACGACCGCGCCTCAGAGGCCGGTCATCAGCCGATCGAGCAGACTATGCAGCGACGTTCGGGTAGGCGTAGTCAGGTGAGTGTAAATGGCCGTCGAGGCGATGCTGGCGTGGCCGAGCAGGATTTGCACGATACGGATGTCGACGCCGTTCTCGATCAATCTGGTCGCGTACGAGTGGCGCAGGGTATGGGGCGTGACGTCACGCCGGATACCTGCCGCGGCGGCAGCTGCCGCGAAAGTGCGCGCTAATACCCGCGGGTTGAGCGGCGCGTCTCCGCGGTGGTTGGGGAACAGCCATCGGCGGTTGTGATGGGTGCGCCACAGGCGGCCCAGTTCGTCGAGAACCGGCTGTGGCAGCGCCGCCAGCCGCTCCTTGTTGCCCTTGCCGACGATGCGCAACACCAAGTTGGGTCGGTCAATAGCGCCAATCTCCAGCATGGTGGCTTCGCTGATGCGCAGGCCGCACGCATACATAACGGCAAGGCACAACTTGTGAACCGGGTTGCGGATATTGCCGAGCAGATGCCTGACCTGATCCTCCGACAGCGACTCAGGCAGCCGCTTCTGACGCGGGGAAGCGATCCTTTTTTTCCCCGAACAATCCCCATACTCGGTCAAGCGTACGGCAATAGAGGAAACGCAGCCCGTACTGGCTGGTCTTGAATGTGCCGCGTGCGGCCCCGCTCTGGCGCAAGCCGAGCAGGTAGGCCCGCACCTCTTCCTCGCTGAGCTGGTCCGGCGAGCGCCGGTAATGTGCAGCCAACCGGCGCACCGACTGGATGTAGATCTTCTGCGTCCCGGCGGCCAATCCAGCCAGGGTCATGTCCTCGATCATCCGCGCACGTAGTGGCGACATGGTGGTCTCCTTTCGTTGATGGTCCGACGAGCAATCTCGCGCCCGCCGGTATCAACAAAATACACCCGCGCCCCCTCGTCCCCGACCTCACCACCCGCGCACTCGGCGTAGCCGTTCCGTCCAACCACGCGTATAAGCATTCGCCGCTGGCGCGATGGCAACGGCCAGGCTCAGGGCGGCAAAAGCGGCAAAAA
>DATAPW010000408.1:0-3332 GCA_036265005.1 Acetobacteraceae bacterium
CGATGGATCGCACAGCAGGTTGGCGGCTGTTGCGACGACAGATTGTCCACCACGGCGAACTTGCTCGTTCGGACGGGCGTCTTGCTGGCTTGCCGTCGCGGGCCAGTATTCACGACTTGGCTGATGACAACAATGAAATGACGGATTCTTCACGCGCTCCGTTGGTCGAAGTTGTTGCCGTCGACCTGGCGGCCCGGCCCCACATCTGGGCCGCCCTACTGTCAATGTTGCCAGGGATGTTTGGTCGCTGCCGGGATGCGATGCTAGTTTCGCAACTATGCTGCGGAGCTCCATGCAAACGAACTTCATCCTTGCCGCAATTGCGGTGTTTGCCGCTGCACAATTCGTGCGACCCGTCCCCGTCTTCGCCGAAGATGCGTTAGCACCGCTTGCCGACGCAACACCCAGGGGCACCACTTGGCACCCGGGCAGCGAAGGCATCATGTTGCCGGCAGGGCCGTTCTTCACAAAGGGAAACCAGATCGTTGACCGGAGCGGCAATCCGGTTCGGATTGCGTCAGTTGGCTTCTATTTCTACAGCGGGAGCCACGACTTGATCATGGCGAAGGTGGCAGCAGCCGGCTTCAACTGTGTCCGCCTGTCATGGTTCGACTATAGCCTCACCAATGATCTGGCTGACATCGATCGCATGGTTGCGGCCGCAACACGTCACGGCGTGAAGGTCATCATTGATCACCATGGCACCAACCGCGCGGCACGCAATGGCGGCAACAACCCCAACGGTCTCTGGTACGATCTGGGGGGAGCATCGGATAATACCGATGGGGGCGGCAACGCCGGAGTCGCAACCGATGCGCAGTTCTTGGCGAACTGGGTCAAGGTTGCACAGCGATATGCCGGCAACTCGACCGTGATCGGCTTTGATCTTGACAACGAGCCTTCGGGCTATGGCATCTGCACGTGGGAAGCCGGGTCGGACAATCCGGCTCATAACATTCGGTGGATGTATGAGAGGGTCGGCAAGGCCATCCAGGCGGTGAATCGCGACGCGCTCATCATCTGCGAGGGTGTTTTCGATTATCATACGAATTTCGTTGGCACGGGCCCGTCGCCGGGCGGCGACCTGAGCCTCGCCGCATCGCTGCCGGTGGTACTCGCGGTACCGAACAAGGTGGTCTATTCGGCCCATTGGTATCCATCGGAATCGGCACAATACGATTTCAAGACCGGCACGCTTCAATCGATCAAATACATGAACAACGCGTGGGGCTACCTGGTGACACAGGACATCGCCCCGGTTTGGATCGGCGAGTGGGGCGCATCGCTCGATGGGTCCAATGGCAACCTCGCCGGCGACCAGGCGTGGGCGAAGCAGATCACAGCTTACATGAATGGACGCCTCGGCGCGCAGGGCGGTCCGACATTCAGTGGCAGACAGCAGGGCATGTCCGGCAGTTGGTGGACCTGGGGCTATACAGGCAACGAGCAACCGCATGGCACCTTGAATGCCGATGGCTCACTGAACGCCGCGCGAAAAGCGGTGTGGTCGCAGACGCTGTTTACCACGCCCCCATCGCGATAGGGCCGCCGGTCACCAGATGACGACCGTCATGCGCAACGGTGCAACGTCCGCAGGTCACCCACGATCAGCCGTAAAATTGGGTCCGCGGCAGGTCTGCAAGCTGGCCGCGATCGCTCTTCGACCTGCTTGACCTGATCTCCAATACACTCAGGAAGAATGTCCCATAAGCGATCTGGAACGCCAGCAGGATCGCTGTCCCGGACGGAATGACCAGGCGCATCGTCCGCTCTGGCGACAACCTGCCGAACTCAGTGCTGCCCCATGAACCAAGCGCGTAAATGCCGAGACCCAGTCCACACAGCAGCAGCACACCGCCGACAATCAGACCAAGTTCCAGCGAGACTAGCCGCATCATCGCATTGAATCGCGGATCCGGCGGCACGATGCCTTCGCGCATCCCATATATCTTGGTGAACACCCAGAACAGCATCGAATGGAAGCCTACAACCACAGCGAGCGCGGCGTAGAACAGCGTGTGGATGTCGAGAGTCACACTGCCGACCGTGCGCGCCATTGGCAACAGCCACGCCATCCCCGCAAGGCCGATCAGAAACAGCGCGGCGCCGGGAAGCAGGAACAACCAACGCGGGCTGAACAACAGCAGAAAGCGCAGATGTCGCCAGCCGTCGCGCCAACTCTTGAGATGCGGCGGCCGAGACCGTCCGTCGGGCGACAGGGTCGTTGGTACCTCGGTGATGCGCAGCTGGTTGATGGTCGCCTTCACCACCATCTCGCTGGCGAATTCCATCCCCGGCGCCTGCAGATCCAACCCGAGAATCGCCTCGCGCTCAAAGCCGCGCAGGCCGCAATGGAAATCCCCGCAGGGGCTGTGGAAGAACATGCGGCCGATGGCGCTCAGCACGGGGTTGCCCAGATAGCGGTGCAACGCTGGCATCGCACCCGGCTCGATTCCACCAAGGAACCGATTGCCCATCACCAGCTGATAGCCGGCACGAAGTTTCGCGACGAAGAGATCCAAGCGGCTGAAATCGTAGCTGTCGTCGGAATCCCCCATAATGATGTAGCGGCCGCGCGCTGCGCGGATACCGGCCAGCAAGGCGCTGCCATAACCCTTCTCGGCAACCGATACGACGCGAGCACCCTGCACGGCAGCGACCTGCTGCGAACTGTCTATGCTCCCATTGTCGGCGACAACCACCTCGCCGATGATGCCGCTGCGGATCAGGAATCCGCGAGCCTTGACAATGCAGCGCCCCAACGTCTCGACCTCATTGAGGCAAGGCATCAGGATGGTGATCTCGCAGTTTTCCCGCGGGTTCACCCGATCGGGTGAATCAAGACCACTCGAGGATAGAGTCATTACCGACATGCGGTGAGCATAGTGCATCATCGCTGTCAGTACCGACAATAAGGTAGTCACTGATAAAACTGACAGTCGCTAGGCCGGACCACGCGTCACCACCGGTTCATCCAGAACCACCAGTTGCGATCCAAACGAATCCGACGACCCGACGACCACGTACCTTGCACGATAGTGGTTCACCAAGGGATCGATGCCAGCATGGCATGCGGAATGCGTCATAGCGTGGGCACTCCGGTTGCCAGTGCAAGGTAGTGCACCAGAATGCACGCCCCCGACCTGATACGGGATCCAGCCCATCGTGACGCCAATGCAGGATCGGCGCGAAGTATTGAAAAGTCACGAGCGCCGCCAGCAGCAGCCGCCGAGTCGCTCCGGAGCTGCAGTGCGGTAGGTGTAGGCCATCATCAGCAAGTCCTGACCGCCAAGAGGGAAAACGCGAGAGGCATCTGTCGTGGGATCGACCGC
>DATAPW010000409.1:0-19078 GCA_036265005.1 Acetobacteraceae bacterium
CTACCGGAGTAGAGCCGACGAAACTGATCGCCTGGATGTCGGGGTGATCCAGGATCGCTTCCACGGCGGCGCGGCCGCCTTGCACCACTGCGAACACACCGGGGGGAAGACCGGCTTCGGCCAGCAGTTCGGCCAGGACCAGGCTGGCGGAGGGGTCCTTTTCCGAGGGTTTGAGGATGAAGCAATTGCCGGTGGCCAGCGCCACCGGGATCATCCACAGCGGCACCATCAGCGGGAAATTGAAGGGCGTGATGCCGGCAACCACGCCCAGCGGCTGGCGGATCGACCACGCATCGATGCCGGTGCCCACTGCTTCGGTGAACTCGCCCTTCAGCAGATGCGGGATGCCGCAGGCGAATTCCACCACCTCCAGTCCGCGCTGCACCTCGCCGTCGGCGTCCGACAATACCTTGCCGTGTTCGGCGGTGATCAGCGCGGAAAGCTCCTTGCGATCGCGCTCCAGCAATTCCTTCAGCTTGAACATGACGCGGGCCCGGCGCAGCGGAGGTGTGGCGGCCCAGGCCGGCCATGCGGCGGTGGCGGCCGCCACTGCCTTGCTCACCTCCGCGGCATCGGCCAGGGCCACGCGCGACGTGACCTCCCCTGCGGCCGGGTTGAATACATCGCCGAATTTTCCGCTCGTGCCGGCGACCGGCTTGCCGCCGATGAAATGCCCGATTTCGCGCATGGCGCGTTCCTCCCGAGAAGCCCTGCTGCGAATTAGGCCGAATCCTGTCTGCCCGCCAGCCTCCCGCCGCGGCGGTGATTCTGCTAATCCCGGTGCATGCCTGCTCCGCCCGATGCGATCCCGGCGCTGCTGCCGCGCGGACCCGGTCACCAGTTCGTGGTCTACGGCGATTCCTGCTCCGGAATTCCTGGCGCGCCTCACGAGCGCAGCTTCGCCGAGGTCAATGCGGTGGTCCGTCGCCTGACGCCGCCGCCCGGGTTCATCGTGTTCACCGGCGATGAGATTGCCGGCCTCAGCGCCGATCCGGACGTGCTGCGCCGCCAGTGGCGCCACTGGCTGGACCACGAGATGGCATGGCTCGACCGCGTCGCTGTCCCGATGTGGCATGTCACCGGCAACCACACCGCCTATGACCCGATGAGCGAGGCGGTGTTTCGCGATATCCTCGGCATGCCCCGCAACGGTCCGCCAGGCCAGGAAGGGCTGTCCTACTGGGTGCGACGCGACGACCTGCTCATGGTGTTCGTCCACACGCTGTGGAGCGGTCTCGGCGGCGAGGGCCACGTGGAGACCACGTGGCTGGACCACGTACTGCGGCAGCACGCCGATGCGCGCTACAGGCTGGTGATCGGCCATCACCCGGTGTTTCCGGTGAACGGCTTCGCCGGGGCGTATCAGCGCGAAATCGGCCCCGAACACACCAGTGGGTTCTGGGACGTCCTCGTGGCGCATGGCGTGCTGGCTTACTTGTGCAGCCACATCCTGGCGTTCGACGTGCAGGTGCAGCGCGGCGTGCTGCAGGTCTGTACCGCCGGCGCCGGCACGCTGCACCGCATGCCGGAGGGGTTCGAGTATCTGCACTGCACGCAGTTCGCGCTGGATGCCGGCGGGCTGCGCTACCAGGTGCTGGACGCCACGGGCCGGATGAGCGAACGCCTGGCCTGGCCGCCCGATCTGCCGCCAGACGAGGTGTGGCAGAGGCTGCCGCGGGGAGAGTGCGCGGCGCCGGTCATCGGGCGGCGGACCGACGGCATCGTCGGCTATCGATTTACCGGGCGTAGCGCGTCGGATGGCGGCTTGCCGCAGACGCTCCTGTCGGCGTTCGACACCGGCGTGCTGGCGCCGCTCTGGATCGGGCTATGCGGCGTGCGCCAGGTGCTGACAGTGATGCTCGGTCCTGAACCGGGACGCAGTCCGCATACCTGGCATGGTCCCGCGCTGCGGCCTAACCAGGCATTCGATGTCAGGTTGCTGGTTCACGCCGGCATGGGGCCCGGCGGCCTGCTGTGCCGATTGGCTGGCGATGCGACGTGGTCGTCGCTGGCCGCGGCATCGCCGTGGGGCGCCGAGAGGCTGCAATGGTCATCGCGCTGGGCCATAGGCCACGGACAGCTTGGCGCGAACGACCGCCCCTTCCGAGGCTCGGACCTGGTGGTGTCGACCGTGCTTGCCTGACCCTTCGCCGCCAGTCAGTTTGCGACCGGAGGTGCTGCCATGCGTGCACGCGAACTCGGGCTGGCTTGTGGCTCGTTGCCGCCGGGAACACGCAACAACATCGCTGACGTTCCCGGCGTGACCGTGGGCCATGCGACGCTGATCGAAGGCGATGTCTGCACCGGCGTCACCGCGGTGCTGCCGCATGACGGCGATCTGTTCCGCGACAAGCCGGTCGCCGCCGCGGCGGTACTGAATGGCTTCGGCAAGAGCGTCGGACTGGTGCAGGTGAACGAGCTGGGCACACTCGAGACGCCGATCCTGCTGACCAACACCTTCGCGGCCGGCACCTGTGCGGCGGCGCTGATCCGGCGGGCGATCGCCGCCGATCCGGAAATTGGCCGGCAGACCTCGACGGTCAATCCGGTCGTGCTGGAGTGCAACGACGGCTATCTGAACGACATCCAGGCGATGGCGGTGACCGAAGTACACGCCGATGCGGCGATTGCGGCTGCTGCGGAGGAATTTGCGGTTGGCGCGGTCGGCGCCGGCACTGGAATGGGCTGCTTCGGCCTGAAGGGCGGCGTCGGCAGTGCATCGCGCCGGCTGCGTCTGGATGGCGAGGCGTATCATCTGGGCGTGCTGGTGCTGGCGAATTTCGGCCGCGCGGGCGATCTGCGGTTGCCCGACGGGCGGCGGGTGGATCCTGCGACGGCACCTGTGGCGGACGCCGGTTCCTGCATCATCGTCATGGCCACCGACATTCCGCTCGATCATCGCCAGCTCGGTCGCGTGGCGCGCCGTGCCGGCGTCGGGCTGGCATGGTGCGGTTCGTTCTGGGGCAACGGCAGCGGCGACATCGCCCTGGCATTCACCACGGCGAACCGCGTGCCCCATGCAGCCGACCAGGACCTGCTGGAGCATCGTGTCCTGGCCGAGGGGCGCATCGACCGGCTGTTTCAGGCCGCCGCCGAAGCGACGCAGGAGGCGGTGCTGGACGCGCTCGCCGGTGCCGAAACGACGATAGGTCGTCACGGGCACCGGCGGGTGGGCTTGGCGGAGCTGCTTGGGCACGCTCCGCCATAGGTCCGACCACGTCGCTACCGCGCCATGGCATCCGCTGCACGCTGCCGATCGAACAGATGCAGGCGCTCGACCACGCCGTCGAGACCGAACACGGTCCCGGCGCGCACCGACATCAGGTAGACCAGCACGCCGGCATAAACCAGGTGGAACTCCATGATGTAGTTCACCGGGCTGTCGACGTACGGGAAGTCCATGTGCGCGAAGTAATAGGTGAGCATCAGCATCACGCCGAACACGCCGCTGACACGAATCAGCAGTCCGGAGACCAGCGACAGGCCAATGAGAAGGTGGCCCCATTTCACCGCGAAGGTGGTGTATGGCTCGATGCCGGGTGCCGCGAAGAGGGCGAACACATCGTGGAACGTCTTGGTGTGCGCCAGGAAGGTGGCGACGGACCAATGCGGGTCCATGATCTGCCAGGCGCCGGCGTAGAGGAATGTCCAGCCTAGCGCCAACCTGAAGTAGACGATCAGCCCCCGCTGCAGCGTTGTGTTGTCCATTGTCGTTTCCCATCCATGCCGGCCACCGGGGATTGGTGGCCGGGCAGCGTCCTGCTTGCGCGCACTGTTTGACATGTGGCGCAGCCGACCTGCATTGACCCAGGTCAACCGGACCGGGTCGGATGGCGATCGGTCAGCTCTTGCCGGCGTAGCTCTTTGCCATGCCCTCGGCCGGCTCCGCCTGCGGTCCGAACGGCATGATCGGATAGCGCAGGCCGGCCTTCGACAACCCCTGCAATCCGGTCACCGCACGCCGCAGGTCATCCGGCGGGCAGGCCATCAGCATCTCGTCATCGGCCACCGCGCCGTAGCGCCGTTCGGCGTAGCACGGGATCGACAGCGACACCTCGCGCGTCTTCAGTGCGTGGCCCCAGCTATCGGCGCAGGCGCTCTCTCCGGTGATCGAGAAGTCATAACGTTTGTAGCTGCGCCACTGCAGGCCGTTGATGAACAGGATCATCTGCGCAGGATTGCCGTAGAACAGGCAGATGTCCGGCGGATCGAGCCGGGCAGACCGCAACGGCGCCGCCACCATGCCGTGATAGCGGCCCGGCGGCACGCGCGGCATCTGCGCCTGATGCGCGGCGGCGGCCTCGCGGTTCTCGAACCACACGCCCTCCATCTTGCGTCCCGAGGTATAGATCTCGCCCGGCGCGTCCAGGCCGATCACGCTGGAGCAGGAGGAAAACTCCGGAATGTTCTCGGTGGTGATGCCGAGGGTGAAGCCGGCCATGCGTGCCTGGGTGACGAGTTGGCAGGTGGAGAATGTTTTCCCCCGTGGCGGCCGGCGCAGGCCGGGCACGTTCGCCATCTCGTCGAGGTCCTCGAACAGCTTCATGCCGATCGGGAAGGTGCGCAACCGCAGAAGTTGCGAGAGCTGCTCTGCCAGTTCGGCGACGGCCTTGCCGTCCATCGGCGCGGTGTCGGCGAGCGCGGGGGCATCGTTCATGGGAGCTGTCTCCGATTGCTTGGCGGCAGGCTAGGCACGGCGCACTTGCCTGCGCAACCCGCTGTGCCCAGAGCGCGGCGGCTGCGCCGACGGATGCTAGAAGACATGGCGATGCGCGGCCTACGGGAGGAGACACAGCGCGACTATGTTCGTTCGTGCAAAGTTTCGCGACGTTCTTGAGGCGGCCGCAGGACATGGCGACAGCGGAGGATATCCGCCGCTTCCAAGTCCACCAGGCTGATAGTGGCGTGCGGCCACCGACCATCAATTGCTCAACCCGGTCAGGATATTTCGCATTTGCAAAATGTGCCTCGAGTGACCTAGTCTAAGTTCATTCCCGGGGAAGCGATCGAAAGGCGAGACACGACAGTTTCCTCACTTAAAACACACGGAGGGGCACGACATGGGCTTGGTGCGTAGGTATTCGGAAGAAGAGATTGGAAAAATCCTGAAGCAAAGCGAAGGCAAGGGCCTCCCGAGCGAAGCCGGCGCCGGTCACTCGGAAAGTCTTCATGAAGTGATCGCCGTCGGCAGGGGACGCGAGAGCACGAGTGTATCAGATTTGGAGGAGCGCGCCGTCTCAGAACGGAAGCCGACTGTCGGCGCTTTTGACGGCTCCCAGATCAAGGCGGTCGCCTTCGCAATTAATTCCCAAGCCGGGCAGAACACGCTGATGTACCTTAATGGGACCAGGGTTTGGTATGTCTTCGCAAAGATCAATGTGGCTAATCAGATGTTCAAGATGAAGCTAACCACGATTCAAAGCCTCCCCGAAATCGGCCCAGCCACCAAGCCAGATACCGCAGATAAGATCTTGCAATTCGTTTACATGAAACTGATGCAAAACGACGGTAACCTGCATATCCGCACAGCCTACCCGGTTTGGCGTGAGGCGCCGCTACCGGCCCCCAAGTGCCAGATATTCTACCGTGGCGGCGGACAGTGCGATCAGGACTTGCCGATTTAAGTGTATCAGTCCAGCACGCCGGGTCCGCCCCGTCATGCTGTGGTTGTATTGCCAACTTTTCACTAGCGGGGCGTGAGGACCGTTTGGAAGCGGCTTATGCGGCGTATCCCGACGGGAGCCTCAGCGACTATGACCCATCCAGCTTCAGTGCAGCGGCCATTGTGCAGCGACTGCAGCGACGTATCGCAGGACAAGGTCCGAGGCGATTGCCGCATCGAACCCGTGCAGCGGAACGGGTCGCCACCCGAAGTCGATCCGCGTCGTATGGCCGCCGGGCACGGTCGGACGCAACGGGCCGAGAAATGCCTCGACCATTCCATCGTGGGTCAACTCCAGGAGCAGCGTCTCGCCCAGCTCCCGGCCGTTCACGCGCAACTCGTAGGCAATCGGATTACAGGCCGAGCCGCCAACGTACAGCGGGCCGGTAAAGTACCCCGATACCTCGCACAATTGACATTTCTCCGCCCTTTTCCCCAGGTGGCGATTGGCTCGCTCGACGGCTGCGTGGATCAGCGTCCGGACATGTGTACAGAAGCTTGCCTGGCGATGCTCGAGCGCTTCGTGGGAATCCTGAATGGCCCTCTCGGCCTGAGCCCTTTCAGCCTGGCGCTGAAGGCGGTGTTGCTGTCGCACCTCGAGAGTCAGGTCAAGTTGTCGCTCGAATGACGGAGACATCGCTTCCTCCTGCACAAGCGAAACTCAAGTGGTGGGCTGGATTGAATCCAGATGAGCACCCTCATGTCGTATGCCGTACTTCATCCCATTCACCACAAGCACGCCAGTCGTGCGTTGATTCATATCAACGCATTCACTGTGGCCCTCCGCCGAAGGGAAGTCACACTCCGTGAATTTTTATCAGCGGTATCCGGCCATTAGCCGGTTCTCGACAGTACGCCTGACGCCGCTGCGGCATTCCTGTGTCACGCCATAGTGAAGGTCGTTCGGCGTTTGCAAACGCCTGAGCCTGCCACGGCTGTCTGTTCGAAGCGGTAGCGGGCGCGTGCATGGCGAAGGCGACGCCCGCGCCCGCGTGGTTGGTGTCCGGGTCAGCCAGCCTTCCGGCGCCGGTCGACGCCGATGCCGCAGGCCGCTCAGGCAGCGCGCCGTGCTGCATGGGCAGTCGTGGTGGGCAGCGCGCGGCGCGCCCCCGACCTCGGTCACGCGGGGCCTAGAACGGCAGCTTGGCCGGCTGTTCGTTAGGCTGCGCCGCCGGCGGCGTCGCCTCACGTGCCAGCGGCAGATAGGTCACGTAGATATGCCCCGCCAGAAGCTTCCCCTGTCCGCCCCGATCGCTCAGCAGCACGACGGCATTGCCAACGTCCCAGCGTTTCGTGTTGACGACATAGCTGCTGATGCCGCCTTGCAGGACATTCGGGCTTACCTGGGTTTCCTGCATCTCCCTCGAAGGCGCCCCCAATCTGCTTCTGACCGCCGCTTCGAGCCGGGCGAACTGCGGCGTATCGAACGTCACGTCGTAGGCATAGAAATGATCGTTGATAAACCACAACGTCGAAAACTGCACGATGCCAGACTCGCCAAGATCGACGCAGCACGCCCAGTTGCAGCGCGAGACTCCGCCCGTTCCCTCCCGCACGCAGCCGAAGCCCTCCGGCTTCTGGTTGGCCAGCAGGTTGAGCGTCTTGGGGCGGATATTCTCTTCGATGAACGTGCGCGCATCGCTCAGCGAAACCTGCCATGCGACGAGGCCTTTTCGCATCTGCAGTCCCCGCGGTTCATCGGCCGCGAAGGCCTGCGCAGCAGACAGGACAAGCATCGTCAGGAACGGCAGGCGATGGCGCCAGGAAACCCTGGCAGCAGATGCGGCGGAAAATTTCGACAACGGACCGATCACTGCTTCTTGGCCGGTGCACTCAGCAGCGGAGTTCCAGGCGTGATGAGCGAAGTACCCGGATTGACCAACTGCGTGCCGGTCGATTTCACCAGCGGCGCCGCCGCGTTGGGCGCGGCGGCATTCGCAGGTGAATCCAGTGCAGCTGGTGCGGGGACGACCAGCGGGCTGAGGCTTTGAACGGCGGCCCGGGCCGGCTGGCTGTCGGAGCGGCCGGGGGCGTAGAAGTTCCACACACCCACCGCGATCAGGCCGATCGCAGCCAGCGAAACGACGACCACCGAGGCCGGTCGCCAGATCTTCATGGGGTCGAGGAACGCGGAAGCGAAACCGGAGGCAGACCGATCGGCCTGGTCACGCTCCGGAGCGGCGGGTGCGGGGGGATGCTCCGGTGGCACGGGACGCGGCGCAGCCGCTTCGCGCGCCGGTGACTGGCTGGCAAAACCGTGCAGCGTTTTCAGGAACATCGCGGCATCCGAACGCGCCAGATACAGCGCCTGGATGACCGCCTGGACGCTCGTCGTGCCGTCGATGGTTTCCGTCGCCGGTCGATGGATCCAGTCGAGGATCCGCGCCGCGTCAGCGCCCTGCAGCATCTTGAGGCGCCGCAGCTCGTAGATTTCCTGCTCGATCGCGTCGCGCCTCGCAGCAAGCGCCGGCCGGCCGGTGAACGCGACGACCGGGTCGCCGTACGCCTTCAGGGTGAACGAGAGCGGACGCTGCGCCCCTTCCAGCCGGATCGCCTTCTGCACGAAGGCACACAGTTCGGAGAAACTGATGGCGCCGTCATCGTCGGTATCGGCCGCCCCGTCGCGGATGCCGTCGATGATGTGCTTGGTCAGCAGGCTGTAGCGGTCCTGGTCCTTCTCCTCGGCTGCCTGGGTGTCGGTGCTGGCGGTCAGGTAGAACACGCCGCGCCCTTCCAATGCCCGCACCGCCTGCCCCGCCTGGTCGGCGATTTCGCCCTTGGCGGTGCCATGGCGGAACACCCGCTCCACCGCGCCGCTGAAGCAGCAGTCCAGGATGACGATGCGCGCGGCGGCCTTCGATTCACCGACGTATTTCTGCACATCGGCGGCGGCGAGGGCGGTGGGATCGAGTGACGCGGGATCGGTGTCGCTGCCCGCCAGATACAGGTTGCCGTTCTCGTCCAGATTGCCGTGGCCGGAATAGTAGATCACCACCTGGTCGTCGGGACCGGCCTTCTTCAGGCACTCATAGATCGCCCGCCGCGCCTCGCTGTGCGGCCGATCGATCAGCTGCGTCACCGCGTAGCCGCCATGCGGTGTTGCCTCGAGGAGTTCCCGGAGGCCGCCGACATCCGCCGTCGGACATTGCAGCAATGGCAGCCGGGGTGGCCCGTCCGGGTCATCGCCCGGGAACGAGCCATTGCCGATCAGGACCGCGTAGCGCCTCCCGTCCATGTCTCAATCCTTGAGTAGATCGGTCAGGACTTTCTGAGTCTCCTCCATCTGTGCCTTGTTGAACCAGCTCGCATCAAGCGAAACCTTCCTGCCGTCCGCCCGGGTCAGCTCGAAGCGCATGGTGGATTTTCGGGCCAGGTAGGCCTTCAGCACCTGCAGCAGGGTGACCGCCACCCCGCCGGTCTGGATCAGCGTCAGGACGATGGCGCCGATGGTGACGGGATCGCCCTTCTTGCCGGGAGCGGCATCCCCCTGGGATGCCATGGCCGCGCCGACGCCTTCCTCACGCAGGCTTCGGGCCAGGTCGCGGGTGACAGCGTCGATCCTGCTGTCGTCGTAGTCGGCGCATTCGAGCTTCAGGATGATGTCGTCGTTCGCCATCGACCGGTTCTCCCGCACTATGTCGTCGGACGGATGACGAGAAGCGCGAAGGCGTCCATTCGGTGCCCGGCGCTAGGCCCGGTACGCCGCCACCGCCTTCTCGTCGAACTTCAGCCCCAGCCCGGGCTTGCTCGGCAGCACCAACTGGCCTTTCTCGATCGCCGGCGTCTCCTCGTAGAGCTTGAGCATCCACGGCATGTATTCGACCGTCAGCCCATTCGGCACCGCCGCAACCAGGTGCAGATGCATCTCCGGCATCACATGGCTCACCACCGGCAGGTTGAACGCCTCGGCCATGCCGGCGACCTTCATCCATTGCGTCACGCCACCGACCCGGCACAGATCGATCATCACGTAATCGACCGACCGCGCCTCGATCATCTGGCGGAACGGCGTGATGCCCCACAGATACTCGCCGCCGGCGATCGGCGTGGACAGCGCCTCGTTCACCCGCGCCAGGCCGGCGTAGTCGTCGCACGTGGTGACATCTTCCAGCCAGAACAGCCCGACATCCTCGGCGCGCCTGCCGATGTCGATCGCCTGCTCCACCCGCCAGCGCTGGTTGATGTCGCACATCAGCTTGATGTCGGGTCCGATCGCATCGCGCACCACGCGCACGCGGCGCACCTCTTCGGCCGGAGATGGGCTGCCGGGCAGCGCCATCTGCGTCTTCATCTCGATGAAGCCCTTCGCCACCAGCCGCCGCGCGGCGGTGGCCGCCTGGTCATCCGTCAGCCCGCGGCGCAGCGAACCCGACGCGTACGTCGCCACCCGGTCGCGCATGCCGCCGAGCAGCCGCCACAGCGGCTGCTCCAGCGCCTTGCCCTTGATGTCCCACAACGCCACGTCGATCGCCGACAGGGCGAGCGTGAAAATGCCGGCAGGGCCGCAGGAGTCGCCCGCTGCGAGTCGCAGCTTGCGTACGATCGCCTCGATCCGCATCGGATCCTCGCCGACCAGCAGCGCGCCGAGTTCATCGACCGCGGTGCGCAGCGTGCCGGTCATCGCGCCGCCGTAGAACGTCAGGCCGATGCCCTCGATCCCTGCATCCGTCTGGACGCGCAGGATGACGATGGGGCGCAGGCGGCCCGCCTCCTCCGGCATGTCGGCCAGCGGGTCGTCTTCCGGAATGCGCAAAATGTCGGTCCTGGTTCCGGTGATCTTCATGGCGCTTCCTCCGCGTGTTGCGGCGAAGCATAGCGGCGGGTTTCCGGGCGTGGTAGCCGCCGACCGAAAGGCAGGCCCGCTCGCCACGCTGCCGTCAGTCGCGCGGGCGCGTGATGCTCCAGACCGTGATGTCCCAGGCATTGTGGATGCCGATCACCAGCAGGATCCCCACGGCCAGGGCGAGTGCCACGCATCCCAGGTCCAACCGCACGGCCAGCAGGGCGCCGGAGGCGGTTTCGAACAGATAGGCAATGATGGGCAGCGTCATGTACCAGAGCCTGTCATCCCAGGCGATCCGGACGCTCAGGCCGTCGCGCATGGTGTCGCGCAATGCGAGGCAGGAATAGGCCAGGCCGAACAGCCCGCACCCCAGGATCAGCACAGCGAACAGCATTTCGCTCCGCAGCGGGGCAAGCACGACCAGGGACGCCGTCAGGATGCTGCTGAAATGCACGACGCTCGCGGAAAGGAACACGCGCAACGCGGCGGGTCGGTCGGTGGTGAAGACCCCGGAACCGACGCTCGCTGCAACGAACAGCAGTCCGACCATGGTGGCGGACGCCGTGCCGAGCAGCATATAGAATTCGTGCCAGGGCGTCATGGCGTCGGTCAGAGCTGTCATGGTTCCTTCCCAGTGCGCAATCGGACTTCGATCCGAATTGTCCGCGCACGAGCCTGCCACCCTGCCGATCCGCCGGGAATCCCTATATCCTGGCGCCGCCCCAGAAGGACCCAGAGCGATGCCATTCAAAGTGCAGGTTGGCCCGCCGCAGATCGCTATCCATCAGGCACAGACCGTGCTGGTGACCGATTTGGACGGCCAGATCGCATGGCCTTCGGAGAAAGGGCTGTATTTCCTGGATACGCGCCTGATCAGCGCCTGGGCGATCTATGCCAACGGCGAGGAGTGGGACCTGCTGAATGGTGGCGCCAACACCTACGACACGGCGCGCATATTCCTCACCAATCGCGCATTCCTGACCGAGGACGGCACCATACCGGCGCGCACGCTGGGTTTCGTCATCGGTCGCCGGCTGGCCGGCGGCATGCACGAGGACCTCGACATCACCAACCACGGACCCAAGCATGTCCGGTTCAACCTCGAGATCGCCATCCGTTCGGACTTCGCCGACGTATTCGAGGTCAAGTCGTCCCGTATCGTGCGGCGCGGCCGTATCACCACCGAGTGGTCCGACGCGCAGCAGAAGCTGCGCACCACCTATCGCAATGAGGATTTCATCCGTGCGGTGCATATCGGCACGCGGCACGAAGACCAGCGCGCCGCCTACGCCAACGGACGGCTGAGTTTCGAGGTGCGGCTCGATCCAGGGCAGACCTGGCATTGCTGCCTGATCTACGACCTGATCGACGGCAATCGGCATTTCCATGGTCCGCACGAGTGTCTGCTCGCCGAACACCATTCCGAGGCGCACGCCGACTGGCAGGATGCGGTGTTGAAGATCCGCACCAGCAACGAGGAGTTCTACCGCTGCTACCGCCAGGCGATCGAGGACATGGCAGCCCTGCGCCTGCCGATCGTCGGCACCGACCACATGGTGTTCGTGCCCGCCGCGGGGCTGCCGTGGTTCATGGCGCCGTTCGGCCGCGACAGCCTGATAGTATCGCTGCAGAATATACTGATCTATCCGGAGTTCGCGCGCGGTGCCCTGGATGTGCTGGGGCGTTGGCAGGCGACCGAGCGCGATGACTATCGCGACGCCGAGCCTGGCAAGATCATGCACGAACTGCGCTACGGCGAGCTGGCGCATCTCAAGCTGATTCCGCACACGCCGTATTACGGCACCGCGGATGCCACACCGCTGTATCTGATCACGCTGCATGCCGCGTGGCGCGCCACCGGCGACCGTGCGTTGCTGGAACGCTATATCGATAAGGCAGAAGGTTGCCTGTCCTGGATCGACGATTGGGGCGATCGCGACGGCGACGGATTCCAGGAGTACCAAACGCGATCGCCGGTCGGCTACGAGAACATGTCGTGGAAGGATGCCGGCGATTCCATGACCTATGGCGATGGCACGCCGGTCAGGGGTCCCAAGGCGGTATGCGAACTGCAAGGCTATGTGTACGACGCGTGGCTGCGCATGGCCGAGGTGTATGACGAACTCGGCCGACCGGATCGCGCCGCCTGGTTGCGCGACAAGGCAGCAACCTTGTTCCGCCGGTTCAATGAAGCATTCTGGGACGAGGAGACGGGTTTCTACGCCTACATGCTGGATGGCGAGAAGCGCCAGGTACTGACCGTTGCATCCAATCCCGGCCATCTGCTGTGGTCTGGCATCGTGCCGCCGGAGCGTGCCGCCCGTGTCGTGGTACGGCTGATGGCGCCTGACATGAACTCGGGATGGGGCATTCGCACGCTGTCGGCGCGGCATCCCGCGTTCAATCCGTATTCCTACCAGAACGGCTCGGTCTGGCCGCACGACAACAGCCTGATCGCGCTCGGCTTCAAGCGCTACGGCTATGCGCGCGAAGTCGGCCAGGTCGCGCGTGACATCTCCGGTGCGGCGAGCCACTTCCTGCTCAACCAGTTGCCCGAATTGTATTCCGGCGTGCAGCGCGGCGAGACGGATTTCCCGGTGCAATATCTTGGTGCCAACGTCCCGCAGGCCTGGGCAGCCGGTTCGGTGTTCGCGCTGTTGCAGGCGATCCTGGGTATCCGACCGGATGCGCCGCGCGGCCGGGTCTTCGTCGATCCGGCATTGCCCGCGTGGCTGCCGGACATCACCCTGCATGATCTTCGGCTTGGCCGGCGCAGCTTCGATATCCGCTTCTGGCGTGAGGACGACAAGACGCGCTTCGAGGTATTGCGCGGCGCCGCGCAGATGGTGGAACTACGACCGTTCGATCCACTCCCGGGGTCGGTTCCCGGAACGCCACCGGCCTGACGCCGCGATCAAGGAAGCATCGTCTCATGCAGTCAATGCGAACCGCCGACGCGGTGATTGAAAGCCTGATCCGCCATGGCATCGACACGCTGTACGCGCTGCCCGGCGTGCACAACGACCATCTGTTCGACGCCGCGCATCGCGCGCAGGACCGGTTCCGCGTGCTGCATCCCCGCCATGAGCAGACCGCCGCCTACATGGCTCTCGGCGCGGCATTGGTGACCGGCAAGCCGCAGGCCTTCGCCGTCGTGCCGGGGCCGGGAATCTTGAATGCGTCGGCGGCTTTGCTCACCGCCTATGGCATGGGCGCGCCGGTGATCGCGCTGGCCGGACAGATCCCGTCCTTCGCGATCGACCAGAGCCACGGCCATCTGCACGAGATCCACGACCAACTCGGCCTGCTGCGCCACATCACCAAACATGCCGCCCGCATTCGTGCTCCGCACGAAGCGCCCGCGCTGGTGGCGGACGCGATTCGCATCGCATGCAGCGGGCGGCCGCAGCCTGTGGCACTGGAATGTGCGATCGACACGTGGGGCGCAACCGGCGCGGTCGAGTTTCCGGACATCGCCGCACCAGGCCTGCCGCCGGTCGATGCCGATGCGGTGGCCCGCGCGGCGAAGCTGCTGGGCCAGGCGGAACGTCCGCTGATCATTGTCGGCGGCGGCGCGCTGGGTGCCGGAGCCGAGGTGCGCGCGATCGCCGAGGCATTGCAGGCGCCGGTGTCTTCGTTCCGTCGCGGCAGGGGTGTCATTCCCACGGCGCATCCCCTCGCGGTGTCGTTCACCGAAGGCCACGCATTGTGGAAGCATGCGGACGCCGTTCTGGCCATCGGGACGCGGCTGTATTGGCAGCAGAGTGTCTGGGGCGTGGACGACAGCCTGCCGATCGTGCGGCTCGACATCGATCCCGAGGAGATCAACCGATTCCGCCGTCCCGCCTGCGCGCTCATCGGCGACGCGGCGACAGTGCTGCGCGCACTGAATGCCGAGATTGCGGCCCACAACCATGTGCGCCGGCGTGATGCGGAAATCGCCAGCGTGCGTGCGGCCTTCGCCGAACGTCTCGCACGACAGGAACCGCCGATGAGCTTCCTGCGCGCCATCCGCGCCGCGTTGCCGGAGGACGGTATCTACGTGGAGGAGGTTACCCAGGTCGGTTTCGCCAGCCGCCTGGCGTTCCCGGTACATGCGCCGCGAACATTTCTGTCGCCGGGTTATCAGGACACGCTGGGCTGGGGCTACGGTACCGCGCTCGGCGCCCAGGCCGCCGCGCCCGGACGCAAGGTGGTGCTGGCGACCGGAGACGGCGGCTTCATGTTCCAGGCGGCCGAACTGGCCACCGCGATGCGCCACAGGCTGCCGGTCGTCGTCGTGGTGTTCGACGACGGCGCATTTGGCAACGTCCGCCGCATCCAGGAGCAGCAATACGGCAATCGGCTGATCGCCTGCGATTTGACAAATCCGGACTTCGTCAAATTTGCCGAGAGCTTCGGCATGGCGGCGTTCCGCGCAACGACGCCCGAGGCGCTGGAAACCGCGTTGCGTCAGGCATTCTCGTTGAACGCGCCCGCGCTGGTGCATGTGCCGGTCGGCCCGATGCCGAGCCCGTGGGACATGATTCTGCTGCCGCGGGTTCGTGGTTTTGCCGATGCGTGGCGGCCGGCGCTCCCTTGACGCCACCGGCAGGCATAGTCATATCGCCGCGCCATCTGTGATAATCGGAGGATACGCCCATGAACCAGGGCATTTCTCGTCGCGCCCTCGGTCGGGCGTCCATCGCGACATTGGGCAGCTTTGCCATTCTGCGTCATGCCAGGGGCGAGGCGCCGCTGGAACTGCGCTGTTCGCTCGATACCGCCCCGTCGCACCCCCGCAACGTCGCCTTCCGCGATTTTCTCGGCAAGCTTGAGGAAGCGTCGGGCGGCCAGGTCAAGACCAAGCTGTTCGAGAGCGGCTCGCTGTTTCCCGACCTGCAGGTGGCGAAGGCACTGGTGCAGGGCCAGGTCGAGATGGCCTGCCCGGGCACCTGGACCATCACCGGCTTCATCGCCGATGCGGATTTCTCGCAGCTTCCGGCGCTGTATGGCCGTCCCATCGACGTCGTGCACAAGGCGGCCGATGGCGCGGGCGGCAAGTTCGTCGACGCGGCAATCACCGCCAAGCTGAAAGTTGAAGTTCTGGGGCCGTGGTTCGATCTCGGGTTCAATGATTGGTACTCCACCCGCAAGCCGCTGAACTCGGTTGCCGACCTGAAAGGCATGAAGCTGCGCAGCCCCGGTGGCGTGCTGAATTCGTTCCGCATCAGGTTTTTCGGCGGCATCGCCAACGTGACCGCCTGGCCCGACGTGCCGCTGGCGATGTCGCAGGGAACCTTCGATGGGCTGATCAGCAGCAACGAGAGCGTCAATAGCTCCAAGCTGTTCGATTCCGGCCTGCGCTATTCGCTGCAGGACAACCAGGGCATGGGGCTCTATGTGCCGATGGTCAATCCCGACTTCTGGCAGAAAGCAGGGCCGAAGCTGCAGGAGACGATGCGGAAGCTGTGGGCCGACAACATCGCCACCTATCGCGCCAACACGGCAAAGCAGCAGCAGAGCGGCCGCGTGGCGCTCGAGAAGCAGGGCGTCAAATTCGTCGATGTGCCGCAGTCCGAGTTGGATGCCACCCATGCGCAGTTGCTGAAGGTGCAGGACAAGGCGGTAGAGGAAGCGCACATCTCGCCCAAACTGGTTGAACTGGTGATGGCGGACATTGGTGCCTGAACCGGCGCACGGGCGAGACGGGTTCAGGCGCATCCTGGCAGCCTGGGGCTGGATCGAGCGCGCACTGGTGGGTCTGCTCGGCGCGTTCGCGCTGGTGATCGCCGTGCTCCAGGTGTTGGGGCGCTATATCGACCCTGGCCGCGCGATCAACTGGGCCGAAGAGGTCATCGTCTATATTGCCGTATGGGCGGTGATGATCGTTGCGAGCGAACTGGTGCAGAGCGACGGCCATGTGCGCCCGGATCTCGTGCTGCGACTGCTGCCGCCGGCGGCGCAGCGCTGGATCGAGATGTTCAACTGCCTGGTGGCGATCGCCTTCACGTTCGGCATGTTCTGGTATGGCTGGGTCGTCGTGGACACCGCGTTGCTGTTCGACCAGCGGAGTTCGTCGGACCTGCAATTCCCGATCTGGATCTATTACACGGCGTTGCCGGTCGGCGGCGGGCTGATGTTTTTGCGCTATATCATCCGGCTGGTCCGCTACGCCTTCCTGTTCGATCCGGCGACGATGACGGTGGGTCACGCCATCGCGCACGAGGCGCCAGCCGATCTCGCGATACCGATCTCCGAATAGCGCAAGAAGCGGACGATGTGGGCCGTCGGTTTCCTGGTGATGTTCTTTGGCCTGCTCGCTGCGGGCATGCCGATCTTCCTGGTGCTCGGGACCTGCGCCGCCATCCTGTACTTCGTGTCCGGCCAGCCGATGATCGGCGTGGCGCAGAACATGATCGACCAGTTGAATTCCACCACGCTGATGGCCTTGCCGTTGTTTGTCATGGCTGCGGCATTCATGCGACGTGGCGGCGTCGCACAGGCTTTGGTCGATCTGTCCACCGCCTGGCTTGGCGGCATCAAGGGGTCGCTGGGGCTTGTGGCCGTCGTGTCGTGCGCGCTGTTCGCTGCGATCTCCGGGTCATCGGTGGCGACCGCACTGGCGATGGGCACGATCCTGCTGCCGGCAATGATCGAGCGCGGCTATCCGCGCGGCTTCGCGCTCGGTGTGATCGGTGCGTCGGGGACCATCGGCGTGGTCATCCCGCCGTCGCTGGCGCTGATCCTCTACGGCATCGTCACCGAGCAATCGGTGCCGCGGTTGTTCCTGGCGGGCATCCTGCCGGGATTGCTGCAGGCGGGCGCGTTCTTCCTGTGGGTGCTGTACTACGCGCGGCGCAAGAACTTTCCGCGCGAACCGGTCATGACGATGCGGGCACGATGGCGGGTCACGGCGCGCGCGCTGCCGGCGATGGCCGTGCCGTTCGTGGTGCTGATGGGCATCTACGGCGGCTTCATGACGATTACCGAATCCGCAGCACTGGCCGCGGTCACCGCATTGATTGTCAGCGTCGTCGTGTATCGCGGCTTTCCCTGGACGCGGACGCTGGTGGTGATCGCCGAGGCGCTGCGCAGTGCCGCTGTCATCATGCTGATCATCGCGACGGCGCTGGTATTCGGCCATTGGATGACGGGCTCCGGCATTCCGGGCCGGCTGGTGGATTTCGCCGCACACCAGGGATTGGCGACGTGGGAATTCCTGCTGGCGATGAACGTATTGCTGCTGATCATCGGCTGCTTCCTGGAGGTGGTCAGCACGTTGCTGCTGGTGATGCCGATCCTGGCGCCGGCGCTGATGCCGCTTGGCGTCGATCCGGTGCATTTCGGCATCATCTTCACGCACAACATGGAAGTGGGACTGGTGCACCCGCCGGTGGGACTGAACCTCTACGTGCTGTCCACCATATCGGACGCGCCGGTGGGCGAGGTGATCCGCGGGATCCTGCCGTTCCTGATCCTGCTGCTGGTGGTGCTGGGGATCATCACATACGTGCCGGAGCTGACGTTATGGTTGCCGCGTGTGGTGTACGGGTCGTAGCCATCCCGCTGCAGAGCCGGCGAATCAAATCCAGTCATCGCGCGACAGTGCCTGTTTCACAGCAGGCCTGTGAGGCGACTTCGTGCTCCTGGATTGACTGATACCAACGCTCGTTGATAGCGACTCATCGATCCCACTGTGATGGCCGGGCGTGGCCCGGCCATGACAGTCGGCGAGACGTATGGGTCATCATCAATGAGGTTTGGTATGAAGGGCTAGCAACGCTTCGCGCATCCAGCACATAGCACGCGGATGCACGCAGACGGGGTGTGTCACTTCAATCGTCATGGCCGGGCTTGTCCCGGCCATCCGTCGCGGCACAGTGCGACGGCGATGTCCGGGACAAGCGCGGCCATGACGGTAACGCGGCCTGGAGATCAAACGCGTGGCCCGCGGCCCATCAATCCACGCCGAACCATCTGCGTGCATCTTCCTACCCCTGCGTGAGATTCTTGCTTTTGCCCGCGGCGCTTTTCGAGCGCGGGGAATATTTTCCTTGACATGCGCGCGGCCACATGTTCTTGTTATGTTCATGTCCACCCCGGCCACCCTCCCAGTCGCAACTTCCCCACTCGGCCCCGCGATGCCCGGCGAGGACAGACCCAGCCGGTTCGGCAGCCTCCTCAGCCTCGTGCGCAAGCTCATCGAGTACGGCAAGGAACTCGCCGCGACCCTGCAGCAACGTGCCGCTACGACCGACCTCGCCCTCGTCACCCTCCCGTTCGGCACTCGCGACATCGGGCTGATCCTCGCGCGCATCACTCGCGGCCTGCTGTGGGCCAGCGCGCTCGAAGCCAGGGTCGCGGAACTGGCAGCCCGCCCGGACGCGCCAGCCGCGCCCGCGCGTGCATCGGCGCAACGTGCGCCCCGACCAGCCGCCGCCAGGCCCATATACGCGGCCGATCCTCGTCTTGCCCTGCTGCCCACGTCGGAGCAGATCGCCGCCGAGGTCCGCCGCCGGCCGGTCGGTGCGGTCATCGCCGATATCTGCCGCGATCTCGGCATCATGCCGAGCCACAAGCTGTGGCAGGACCTGTGCCTCGTCATCATCCAGCATCGCGGCGACCTCGTCGCGCTGTACAAGGACATCCGC
>DATAPW010000410.1:0-15984 GCA_036265005.1 Acetobacteraceae bacterium
TTGGCGATGGGATTCCCGGCCATCAACGCGCAGGAGGACCCGTCGTATGAGCAAGGTTTGACACCCGGCTCGGTGTTGCCGGCACTTGCACAGTGCAGTCTCGACGACGGCGAGATTCCCAAATTGCGACAGATCATCAATGTATTTACCAATGCCCAGGTCGAACACGGCGGTGCCGCATATGTCCGTGACCACCTTGCACAGTTGCCCGATCTGAATGCGGACGACCGTGCCAAGTTGGTCGATGGGGCGAGGCAGGACTTGGACACAACGTTGCGCCACTTGGTGGATCACAGTTGCCGGCTGCTATTGCAATCGCACTTCGATGAAGGCGCAAGCCGGCAGTGGCTTCTGCATATGATCGACCTAGGGCAAAAGTCGCACGAGACCTCCTATTGACGGGCCTTCTGATGACTTGGGGACTGAATGCACCGCGCATCGCCGGTCACCCTCTGCCACACTTCCTGCTCGCCTTCGGCGTCGCCTGACCTTTGCGGCCTATACCAATCTTCTCCGCCAGTGGCGATCTCGTCTTCGCATAGCGGGTGGTCTTTATGGCCAAAGGGCATCATCGCAACGTCAACGACGACCCGGACGAAGCATGATCGGTTTGCGGTCCGGTTAGCGCCGAGGCTCTTATACCAACGCTCGTTGATAGCGACTCATCGATCCCACTGTCATGGCCGGGCTTGGCCCGGCCATCCACGTCTTCCTCGTCTGCGTCGGCCAAAAAGACGTGGGTGGCCAAGCCAAGCCCGGCCATGACAGTCGGGGCAACGCATGGGTCATCATCAATGAGCTTTGGACTGCAAGCCCCTTGCATCTGTAGGCGCCGTGTGTGGTCTTCCGGTAATACTTGGTGCCGGAATCATGCAGCATGTGCGAACTCGTGTGGCCCCGCACGACCTGATCTGTGCCGCAATGCGATTTGGCGTCGGCTTCCGTCTTGAATTTGCCGGACGTTGCTCCGTGCCGAGTGCGGCGCTTTCGAGCGCGCCTGGTGAACTCGGGCTCGTGCGACTGCCAGATGGTGTTTTTATCGTTCAGCCTCCCCTTGTTTCGCGGTGAAATGCGGCATGACCTCGGTGATGAACAGATCGAGCGAGCGCATTGCGTCGTCGTGCGGCAACCCGAACGACGCGCCATAGCAGAACTGATCGACACCGGCTGCTGCATAGTGCTTCAACCTGGCGACCACCTGCTCCGGCGTGCCGACAACCATCCCGTCGCGCACCCTTTCCGGACCGTAGTCATCGGGATTGGCGAGTTGATCCCACGCAGCGGGTTCAGGAAAGCCGTTCTCCACCGTGCCGACATTGCGGAACAGGTTCTCGAACCGCCGGTTGTACTCGGCCGATGTCCGTACCGGAACGATCCAGTCCTCTTCCCGCGCACAGAGGCAGGTCCGTCGCAGCATCAGGAAGCGCGGCCGCTCGATGCCGGGGAGTTTCGCCAGCGTATCGGCGAAGCGCTGTCCCAGAATCGCGACTTCCGCATGCGGTCGCGACAGCGGCGTCGCCATGATGTTGGCACCGGACATCATCGCCCAGGCGAAGGTGTCCGGATCGCGCGCCGCCACCCAGATCGGCGGATGCGGCTTTTGCAATGGCTTTGGCACCGAGGTCGCGCGGGGAAAGCGCCAGAGCTCGCCATGATGTTCGAAATCGCCCTGCCATAGCCCGCGCACGACAGGCAGCATCTCGCGCAGATAGCGTCCGCCGTCGCGCTGGTCGGTCCCGCCGGCCATCCGGTCGAACTCGTACTGGAACGCGCCGCGGCCGAGACCCAGCTCCAGCCGCCCATCGCTGTACAGATCGACCAGCGCCGCTTCGCCGGCGACACGGATGGGATGCCAATAAGGGGCCACCACGACGGCTGTGCCGAGGCGGATGCGCGAGGTGTGCGCCGCCCAGTCCATCAGAAAAGTGAACGGGTTCGGTCCGGCCATCAGCTCGATCGTATGGTGCTCCGCGGCCCACGCGATCTCGAAGCCACCCGCCTCGGCCAGCCGCACGAGTTCGCGCATCTGCCGGATGACCTGGCGCGGTTCCTTGTCGGGCGTGGAGCGCTCCATGTTGACGGCGATCGAGAACTTCATCCGCCGGTCAGCCCCGCAGGAAGTCGCGCACCAGCTGTGCGACCAGTTCCGGCGCTTCGATCAGGATGCTGTGCCGCAGGCCGGCGAGGATCTCGAGCCGGGAGCCGGCGATCTGCGCGTGCATGAAGCGCGCCATGCGCGTGTTGGACCCCTCATCGTGCTCGCCGGTCGCGATCAGCGTCGGCGCGCGGATCGCATGCAGGCTGTCGCCGAGATCGCTGGTGGAGAACACTGTATAGGCCGAGGCGTAGGAGGGTGCGTGGTTCTCCTGCAACTGTTGCATGCGCCTGGCCACGAGGTCGGGATTGCGTGCGATGAAGTCCGCCGTGAACCAACGCTCCTGCGCGGCCCCAGTGATCGCGGCGACGCCCTGTTCCTGCAGGAGCGTGAGCCGCGCCTGAACCCGTTCGCGTTCTTCGGCGGTGCGGCCCGCCACGGCGCTCAGCAAAACCAGCCGGCGAACCCTCTGCGGGTGGTTCAGTGCGATGCCCTGCGCGATCATGCCGCCGAGCGAGAAGCCCACGACATGCGCAGCGGGCACCGCGCAGGCGTCCAGCACGTCGACCACGTCGCGTACGAAGTCATCGAGAGCGAGCCCTCCATCGATATGACCGGAGCGCCCGTGGCCGCGCAGGTCCAGCCGCAGCACCCGGAAATCGGGCGATAGCGCCGCTGCGATCTGATCCCAGCTCGTGCCGTCGGCGCCCACGCCGTGGATCAGTATCACTGGCGGGCGGTCGCCGTTATCGCCCCAGTAGCGGAGTGTCGGCGCACACGGTCTCTGCAGCAAACGCTCTGTCATTGGTCGCCATCTCCGTGCGGCATCATTCGTGCTGTATAGGAACCTTCATGGGGCCGCGACAGAACACCAGGGCGGGGCGCAGTGCCGAGACGTTGCGGGAGGCCATCCTCTCGCTGCGCCTCGTGCCGGGCACGCGTCTCGTTGAGCGCGACATGGTCGAACGGCTTGGGGTCAGCCGCACTGGCGTCCGCGCGGCGTTGCAGTCGCTGGAGGCCGAAGGCCTGGTCGTGCGCGGCCATCGCGGCGTGTTCTCGGTCGCCGCCGTCTCGCGCGACGAGGCGCGGCAGATCTACGAGGTTCGTGCCGCGCTGGAGCCGGCGATGGCGCGGCTGTTCATCGCTCGTGCCGGCGAGGACCGGGTGGTGGCACTGGGCGAAGCCGTGGCATGCGCCGAGGCGGCCGCGCGCGCGCCGGACGGCGTGGCCTATGTCGAGGCGTTCCGTTCCTTCTATGCCGTACTGCTTGCCGGCAGCGGCAACGAGATCGCACGACATATCCTGGAGATGGCAGAGGCGCGCATCACCTACCTGCGGCACCTGACGACGCAGAAGGCGTCGCAGGCACGCCAGTTGCGCACGGCGGCGCTGCTGCGCGGCATCTTCACCGCGGTGCAGAGACGCGCGCCCGATCTCGCCGCGCGGCGCTGCGCCGCGTTCGTCGAGCGCTCGGCGCGGTTCGCCATGGAGGTGCTGCAGGACAAGGGATGAGCGGCGCACGCGCCCTATTCCGCTGCCACCGCCCGCTGGTCCGCGCGCAGGGCGGCGCGGATCGCCGGAATCACCTCGGTCCCCAGTCGGCGCACGCTGTCTCGCGCCGCGGCGTGCGGCAGCCCTGCCCATGAGGTCTTGAAGATCACGCTATCGATCCCGGTTTCGCGGTGCAATTGCAGGACCTGCTGCACGATCCTGTCCGGCGGGCCAAAATAGACGCTGCGATCGCGCACGAACTCGTAGTTGAGCTGCTTCTTGAGCGCCGCCTCGCGTTCCGGCGGCAACGTCTCGCCGGGATCGAGATAGACGCCCGGTCCGCGCCAGTTGGAGAAGTTGAGCGAATCCATCATCGGTCCGCCGGCGATGCGCACCGCCTCCGCCTCGCTGTCAGCCACGAAGGTGTCGCGCATCACCGCGGTGCGCTCGCCCGGCGTCAGGTCCTTGCCGGTGGCCTCGCGCAGCGTGTCGCGATACACGCTCAGCCGCTCGCGCAGCGCCGCGACCGGCGGCCGCCACATGATGATCCCGAGATCCTGCCGCGCGGCGTGCTCGATCGAGTCCAGCGAGTTCACCATCTCCCACATCGGCAGCGGAGCCTGCCGCGCCCGTGGGTAGATCGATAGCTTGATCAGCTCGCCGGTCTGCGGATCGACGTATTCGGAATCCGTGACGGTATGCGCACGGTCGGCGCGGAACCCCGGCGCAGGGAACTGGTAGACCTCGCCCTTGAACGAGAACCGCTCCTGGGTGAGCGCAGCCTTGATCACCGACACCGCCTCATCGAAGACCAGTTTGTTCCTGACCTGGTCGTTCGGGTCGGCCTCCGGATTGAGGTTGCTGGCCTCCAGACCGTAATTGCCTCGCCCGAACCCGATCTCGACACGACCGCCGCTGAGTTGGTCGAGCAGCGCGATGTCCTCGGCCGCGCGCAGCGGATGCCAGAAGGTGACGATAGCCGCGGCGAGGCCGATGCGGATGCGCGTCGTGCGAGCCGCAAGGTCCACCGCGGTCATCAGCGGATTGGGCAGCAGCTCGCGGCCCCACACGCTGAAATGGTGCTCGGGCATCCACAGCACGTCGAAATCCGTCTCGTCGCAGATCGCCGCGAGCTCGCGCAGCTCATTGAGCAGATCGGCGTAGTCACGCTGCCTAGTGAGGTCGTGCAGGTTATGGAACAGTCCGAAACGCATGCCGTGTCTCCGTCGATAGGGCGAGGCCCGCGGGTGGATGCCGGCTGTTTGGTATACCAATCAGGTTTGGTATACCAGACACGTGTGCCGGGCGCCAAGCCTGGCCGGGACGGACGGCAGGAAGGGGATGGTTCAGGCCGATGCTCAGGCTGATCGTGCGCCGCGTGCTGCTGATGCTGGCGACGGCGATCGCCATATCGGCCCTGCTGTTCTTCACGGTGACCCAGCTGCTGGGAAGCCCGGCGGAGATGATGCTGGGCCAGGATGCCAGCCCGCAGGCGGTCGCCGCGCTGAACGCAGCCTACGGCTTCGACCGGCCAGCGGCGAGCCAGTACCTGCACTGGCTGGGCGGCGCACTGAGCGGCGATCTGGGCCGCAGCTACACCACGCAGCAGAGCGTGGCCGCCGCGATCGCCGAGCGCATCCCGGTGACGCTGGAGCTCACCCTCTGGTCGATCGCGTTGGCGGTGATCGCCGCTGTGGTCTGCAATACGATCCCGGTTGCGCGCGGCGTGCTGCAGCCAGCCGTCACCGTCGCCAATCTCGTGGGCATCACGGTGCCGAATTTCATGCTCGGCGTGTCGCTGATCTTCGTGCTGTCGGTGAAGCTCAACCTGCTGCCGTCCACCGGCTGGGTCCCGTGGTCGGATGGCATCGGGGTCCACCTGCAGCACATGATCATGCCGGTGCTGACGCTGTCGGCGTACTATTTCGGTGCGTTCTCAATCGTCTACCGGGCGGAGTACGCCAACGTGGTGCAGCGCCCGTTCATCCGCGTCGCGCAGGCCAAGGGACTGAGCGACTGGCGCGTCGCGTTCCGCCATGCCGCACCGAACGCCGTCCTGCCGGTGATCACCTTCGTCGGCGTATCGATCGGCCAGCTCACCGGCGGCGCCGTGGTGACCGAGACGATCTTCTCGATGCCCGGCACCGGCCGGCTGTTCGTGGCCGCGATCGAAGCGCGCGATTTCCCGGTGATGCTCGCCATGGGCATGCTGATCGTCGTCGGCGTGGTCGTGATGAACCTGCTCGCCGACATCGGCTACGCGATCGCCAATCCGCAGATCCGGCACGGGTCGTGACGCGTCCCGGACGCTGGATTGGCGCCGGGCTGGTTGCCGCCATCGCCATCGTCGCGATCGCGGCGCCGCTGCTCGCGCCACAGGATCCTTACGCGTCAGGCACCGACATGCTCGCACTGCCGAGCACGGCGCATCGGCTAGGCACTGACGATCTCGGCCGCGACGTGCTCAGCCGCGTGATCTACGGGGCGCAGGCCTCGCTCGCCATTGGCTTCGGCGCCGCACTGGTCGCGATGCTCATCGGCGTCCCGGTCGGACTGGTCGCCGGAACGCTGCGCGGGGTGATCGACGTCGCGCTCGCCGCTGTCATCGATCTGTTCATAGCGCTGCCGGGCCTTGTGCTGGCGCTGATCATCACGGTGATGGTCGCGCCCAGCCTGCGCAATCTGATCCTGGTGCTGGGCTTCGTGATGTGGCCGCCGATCGCGCGGCTGGTGCGCGGACAGGCGCTGGCGATCCGCGAGATGCTGTTCGTCGAGGCCGCACGCGCCACCGGCGGCACGCCGCTCTGGATCATCCGCCATCACGTCTGGCCTGGCGTGTTGCCCGTTGTCGCGGCGCAGTTCGCCACCAGCGTGTCGTTCGCGATCTTCACCTCGGCAAGCCTTAGCTTCCTGGGACTGGGCATTCCTCCGCCGGCAGCGGATTGGGGAGGCATGGTGCGCTCCGGCTACGACTATCTGGCGATCAATCCATGGATGAGCCTCGCACCAGGTGCGGCGGTCAGCCTGACCGTGATGGGGTTCTACGTGATCGGACGTTCATTCAGATGAAGGGGGGCAAGCAAAAATGATAGGGATCGGACGACGCGAAGTGCTGACGGGATTGACCGGAGGCATCCTGGCAATGGCTGCGCATGCCGAGACGCCGTCGCGCGGAGGCACGCTCACCGTCGGCCTGTCGAACGATTCGAAGACCTATGATCCGATCTTCTCCGTGCAATACTCCGAGCGCTACGTGCTGTACCTGGCGTTCGACACGCTGGTGAAATACGGGCCTGATTTCTCGATCCGGCCGGAGCTGGCGGAAAGCTGGGAGACCTCGCCGGACGGCAAACGCATCGTTTTCACGTTGCGCGAGGGCGTGTCGTTCCAGGACGGCACGCCGTTCGACGCCGCCGCGGTCAAATGGAATATCGACCAGCGCCTGGATGAGAAGGTCAACTCGCCGCAGCGGCAGGTGCTGGCGCCGATCGTGGCCTCGGTCGACGTCGTCGACTCGCGGCATGTCGCATTCAACCTGGTGACGCCGTCGCCGGTGCTGTTCAGCCTGCTCGGCGAGCGCACCGGCTTCATGGTGTCCCCGACCGCTTGGCAGCAGCGCGGGCCGGTGTTTGGCACCCAGCCGGTCGGCACCGGTGCGTTCATCCTGAAGGAATGGACGCGCGGGATGCGCGTGGTGCTGGAGCGCAACCCGAACTACTGGCAGAAAGCGCTGCCGTATCTCGACCGCATCATCGTGCAGGACCTCGCCGGTTCGGTGATCGGCGTGCAGCGGCTGCTGACGGGTGAGATCGACTACGTCGATCAGCTCACGCCAACCGACGTCCTGCCGATCGAGACGCGCCCGGGGATCGTGCTGAAGCCGATCACGGTCGGCCGCTGGTACTTCCTCCAGTGGCACGTGAACCAGCCGCCCTTCGACAATGCCAGGCTGCGCCAGGCATTCGCACATGCGATCGACCGCGACCGCCTGAACGAGATCACTATGCGCGGCCAGGGCACGATCTCGGATGGACCGACGCCGCCGGGGCTGTGGTGGTACGATCCGATGCTGAAGTCCTATCCGCACGATCCGGCGCGTGCGAAGGCGCTGCTTGCCGAAGCTGGCCATCCAGACGGTTTGGAGTTCGTGCTGTCCACCCCGCAGGTATCGGTGTTCCAGCAGATCAGTCAATTGCTTCAGGAGCAACTCGGCGCAGTCGGCATCAGGCTGACCTTGCAACCGGTCGCGGCAAGCGAATGGTACGCGCGCGTCGTATCGGGCGCGACGAACCTGACGCCCACGCGCTGGACCCAGCGGGCGGATCCTGACGGGCTGCTCTACATCCTGTTCCACAGCACAGGCTTTGCGAACACGATGAAGTACAAGAACGAGCAGGTGGACGCACTGCTGGCACAGGCGCGCACGATCTACGACGTGGCCAGACGCAGGCAGCTCTATGCGGAGGCGCAGCGGCAGATCGTCGCGGATCTGCCAATGGCGCCATTGCTATTCGGTGCGGAATACGCCGCGCTGCGGGCGTCGGTAAACGGATTTGCGTGGGTTCCCGACCAGATCCCGCGCTTCCGCGATGTCTGGAAGAGTGGCTGAGGAGGAGGACCATATGGGCCTTAGCCGGCTTGGGCGAGCAGGCCTGAAAGTGTCGCGTATCGGTCTTGGCGCAATGGGATTCGGCGATCAGTCATGGCGGTCCTAAGTGCTCGACCTCGAGCAGAGCCGCCGCTACTCGCTCCACAGCCCAGCCGTCGTCCAGCAACAGCAGCGCATTCATCCGCCGGTGCACCGGGCTCGGCGTCTGGCGACGCTTCATCCGAAGCAGATGCACTCGGTCCTCAGCTATGAGAATCGCTCCGCTCATGCCAGTCAGCGAATCCCATCCTGACCTGAGCCCGGAAAACTGGACCGATCTGAATGGGAAAATTCCGGTAGGTTTGGCCGTTTGGCAACCGAAGGGATTTGGCGGTGAAGCAATCGCGGTTCAGCGAGCAGCAGATCGCCTTCATTCTCCACCAGGCCGAGGCAGGCGTGACGGTCGAAGATGTGTGCCGCAAGGCCGGCATCTCGATGCAGACCTATTACCGATGGCGGAAGAAGTATGGCGGTCTGATGCCGTCGGAGATGAAGCGCCTGAAGCTGCTCGAGGAAGAGAACACCCGACTGAAGCGGCTCGTGGCGGACCTCTCGCTCGACAAGGCCATGCTGCAGGATGTCGTCAAAAGAAAGCTATGAAGCCTGCTCGGGCCCGGCAGCTGGTCGAGTATCTGCGGACCAGCTACCGGATCAGCATCCGGCGTGCCTGTGGTGTCGTCAGTTTCGATCGTTCGACCTACCACTACAGGCACCGTCGTCCCGAGCAGGCCAGTCTTCGCAAGCGCATCCGCGAGCTGTCCGAAGCCCGCGTCCGCTATGGCTATCGGCGCATTCACATCATGCTGCGGCGTGAGGGCTGGACCATCAACCACAAGCGCACCCGTCGCCTGTATCGCGAGGAGGGCCTGCAATTGCGCAGGAAAACGCCGAAGCGGAAGGTCTCGGCCAAGCGGCGTGAGGACCGCGTGGTCGCCGCAGCCGCCAATGACTGCTGGTCGATGGACTTCCTGTCAGACCAACTGTTCGATGGTCGGAAGATCCGTGTGCTGACCATCGTCGACAACTTCACGCGGGTCTCGCCGACGATCGACGTGCGGCTGAGCTACCGCGGCGCCGACCTGGTGGCGACGCTGGAGCGTATCGCTTCTCTACGGGCGGCCGAAGCGCGTCCGCGTGGACAACGGTCCGGAGTTCATCTCGAAGGAGCTCGACCTATGGGCCTGGCTGCATAGTGTCGAGCTCGACTTCTCGCGGCCGGGCAAGCCGACGGACAACGCCTTCGCGGAGTCGTTCAACGCCAGGTTCCGGGAGGAGTGCCTGAATACTTATTGGTTCCTCAGCCTGGACGATGCACGGCTGAAATGCGAGGCTTGGCGGAGGGATTACAATGAGGTCCGTCCGCACAGCGCGATCGGCAACCAGACCCCGATCGCGCGGGTATTTGCGTCAGGTCAGGCATGCCCGACCTGACGCAAATACAGCCGGGAGATTCTCATTCAAAGTGGTCCAAGGTTGGGGCCAGGCTCAACAAACCCAGGACTCTACTTTTGACCGGAGGGAACTTGGGGCTCAGGTCACTCGTGCTAGACAATTGTGAAGTATTATCGATGCGGCAGCATAAAAGACCGAAGCTTCTGGCCAGGCGAATGCAGCCGGGCACAGGAGCGAGTAGGTGCGCCGGCCGTTGGCGGTGCAAACATTGTTGGCCGGTAATTCAGCGCCAGATCGGGCGGCCCAGGTTGATACTGTTGCCACTGGTCAAGGCGCCGCCGAGCGCACCGGCACCGGCACCGATCGCGGCACCCACCAACGGATTGGCACCGGCGACCGCAGCGATCGCAGCGCCACCGCCGGCCCCGATCAACCCGCCAGATAGCGCGCGGTCACCACGATCGTAACCACACCCCGCCAGGCTTATTGCCAGGGGGATCAGAACCAGACCAATCACCATAGTGCGCTGCAGTGGAATTGCTGCTTCGTGTTTCATCAGTACTTACCGCTCATGCTCGGGTTCCGGTCGACAGACGCCGTTATAGATAGTCTCCAGCCTCGCCGGCAGAACCGCTCCAGCACCAGAACCGCCATCAGCGGTGTGCATTTGCTGATGCTCGATATGTATCTGACGATTTTCCTCGTGCAGCATCACGTATGGGCAGACACCGCCTTACTTGATCGATCGCAAGCAGAGAGGGCTGCTGGCACCTGGCGCGATCCGCCCGACGCCTTGCCGTCATGGACCGCCGATGGCGCGACATTGCCCGATATTTGCTTTATCGTGCGACCGATGAAATTCTGGTCTGTCGATCGTCGCATTTTCATTCCTTTGACGGCCCTTATGGTGTTGGCCAATGCGAACCTGCCTGCACCCGCGGCGCAGGCACTCAATGGGTGCTATTCCGACGTGGTCGGAACATGGCGTGGCCCGGTACTCAATGACGTGGGGATCCAGGACATGACCACAAGCTTCTCCATCGGCGCCGATGGAACGCTGGTCGGGCGGTATCATATTGAGGGCGCGCTGCCACTTGACGGCACACTCACCGACTACCGCGAGACAGGACATTGCTCGGGCGACTTCCACTGGCATGACCGCGACGGTAGCGGCACCGTGCATCTGAGATTCCAACCGGAGCTCGGACGCTTCCTCGGGCACTGGGGCTTGGATCGGCCGACGCCCGGCAACGTGTTCAACGGCTACCGGAGCGGACCGATGCCAGTTAGCTAACCCTGAACCGCTACGTCCGCCATCTCCAGGCTTCGCACACAAACGCTTGCGGCAGCCAGCGTCGGTGACATGTGCGGCGAGCATGTCCAGGACAGGCTGCGACGAAACGTCGTTGGCGGAACCCCCGTGGCCCGCCGAAAGGCCGCGGTGAAGGTACTCGTCTCGCTGAATCCCGACTGCAATGCAATATCCGCGATTGTGCGGTTTGGGTTTGCCAGCAACCGTTTGGCTTGTTCAATGCGGCGTATGCCGTGGTAGCGGCACGGCGATCGTCCTAACGACTGGCTGAAGGCACGGCAGAAGTGATGTGGGCTCAATCGAACCAGTCCGGCAAGAGTTGTCAGCGAAATATCCTCGCTTAGGTGCTCCTCGATGTAATCAGTCACCAGTCGCAACTGCCACGCAGCAAGCCCACCACGCGCCGGCCGATTGGGAAACGTTTCGCCAAACACGATCTGGCTCAGTTCGTGAGCAAGTACCGTTCCGACTGCCTCCAGATAGCGCCAATTCGTTTTGTTGCATTCGATAAGTCCCTGCAACTTGGAAGTCGTTTCCCAAAGCACGCGGTTTTCGAACAGGAGCCGCGGTGCGAGAATCCCCGAAGCATCACCCCCGCCGGGCAAGCCGACCTGCTCGGAGGGTTCGATATACAGGCACATGAATTGGGTCGCCGTATTTGGCGCCTGGCAGTCCCGGAATTCCTGGCCCGCGGGCACGAATGTCAACTTTCGCCTGAGGTCCTTGAGCGCCGAGATCGCAGTACCCGGTACGCACGCCTCGCCGCCCTGATGATGTCCGTGTTCGTAGGCAATCAGCAGGTGCACCGGTGCTGCAAAGTGCAACTGAACGGGCCGCAACGGTGTAACACGAACGATTTCCGCCGACATCCCTCCCCATGCTGCCGATCGGCGCTTCACGCCATCGGACGGTTCGATCCGGATCGATGCGGATAGGGCGGGCGTGTCCACCGGACTGCTAATAGAAGGTGCCCGGCTTGAAGCATTGGACGTGGCCCTGCCAGATCCAGAGGAGCGCGCTCCCGGTGATGTTCTCGTGACTTTTGGTGAGCGCCCATTCAGGCACCGCCTGCCACGCTCCGTCGTGGAAGACTTCGTAATGGCCATTGTTTGTGCGCCATTCATTGTCCCCCAATACGAACGTGTCGTTGCCATCGCAGCATGCAGCATTGCTCTGATTTTGCTGGCTCATCAGCCAGCTGTTCCACTCCGGATGCCTGGGGTCGTGTGCCCAGGCCTTGTCCGACAGTACGGCAACCCCGAAGACGACGATAGCACTGGCGAGGGCGCCGACAAGCCACTCGGCAGTTGCGAGGAACGTTTTACGTGGCATCTAAGACACTTTCAGTTCAGGGTGCTCGAGAGATCGCCGATCCACATTTCTATTTGGTCGCGCGGTTATCGAATCAGGTCAGCATTGGTAAACGACGGTAAATCCTGGCAAAGCCTGGCCTGGCAAAAGCCTGGGGATGCGGGCTCGTCGCCAGTCCCGGCCTGAACTCGGCGCAACCATCCAAGAGCTTTGCAGCAAAAATCACAAGATCGCAGCAATTCGAGCCAAACGTCTGCGATCGGGCATTGCCACATGTGGCGTGAGCGACATCACACCAGCGAGGGAGCCCGTTGATGAAGTCTGTTTCTGCGCTTCGCGTATTGCTTGCTGCCGCGGCGTCAATCGGGTTTGCGTGCGCGGCTTTGCCCGTGAGCGTGTCCAACGCCGCGCCGACAAGCGATGCAACAGCCGGCGATGCTACAGCCGGCAAGGCCGTGTTCAGTCGCTGCGCTGCCTGTCATTCCGCCAATCCCGGCGTCAACAAGATCGGACCTTCGCTTGCCGGAATCGTTGGCAGCCAGAGTGGCGCGGTGCCCGGATTCAATTTCTCCCCGGGGATGAAGAGCGCCAAGGTCACATGGGACGCCAGTTCGCTGGACAAGTTCCTCAAGAACCCGAACGGATTCATCCATGGCACCAAGATGTTCTTCAGCGTCCCCAACGCCAGCGATCGCCAGAACGTCATCGCCTATCTCGAAACGCTGAAGCACTGACGCCTTTCTGACAGCCTTCCCTAAGGCTGTCAGTTTGCGACGGAGAAACATATGCCGCGGATCTCGATCAATGGCACCCAGCACGACGTCGATGCCGATCCGGATATGCCTCTGCTCTGGGTCATCCGCGACATTGTCGGACTGACCGGCACCAAATTCGCCTGTGGGGTCGGCGCGTGCGGCGCCTGTACTGTACATTTGGACGGCCAGGCGACCCGGGCCTGCATTACGACGCTCGCCGATGCCGGCGGCCACTCCATCGTGACCATCGAAGGGCTCAGTCCCGATGGCAGCCACCCAGTGCAGCAGGCATGGGAAGCTTACAATGTTCCCCAATGCGGCTTCTGTCAGCCTGGTCAGATCATGCAGGCGGCAGCGCTTCTGCAGCAAACGCCAAAGCCCACGGATCAGCAGATCACGGACGCCATGGTGGGGAACATCTGTCGTTGTGGCACCTATCTGCGCATTCGCGCAGCCATCAAGTCAGCAGCGAGTTCGATGTGATGACGCAAATCGTCAATGTAAGCCGGCGGGGATTGCTCAAGGGAATTGCGGCTGCTTCAGGACTCGTCCTCGGCTGCCAGCTTGGATTCCACCGCTCGGCGCAGGCCCAGGTGACGCGGTCCTGGCCATTTGCCCCCAACGTCTTTGTCGCAATTGATGCGACGGGTCTTGTGACCATCGTGGCCCATCGCGCCGAGATGGGCACAGGCATCAAGACCGATTTGCCGCTGATCGTCGCCGATGAACTCGAAGCCGATTGGAACCGCGTCAGGATAGTGCAGGCTCAAGGCGACGCGCGATACGGTGACCAGAACACCGACGGTTCACGCAGTACGTGGCAATTCTATCAGGTCATGCGGGAAGCAGGCGCTGCAGCACGACAGATGCTTGAGGCAGCCGCGGCCGACACCTGGCATGTTCCGCCGCGAGAGTGCCGCGCGGAAAACGGCGCAGTTGTGCATGCCGCCAGTGGGCGGCGGCTCTCATTTGGCGATCTCGTCGAGGCGGCTGCGGACCAGCCGGTACCGACTGCCGACAGGCTTCGCCTCAAAGATCCGAAGGACTGGCGCTATATCGGCAAGCCCATGCCGACCGTCGATCTGAAAGACATCGTGCGCGGCAAGGCGGTTTATGGGCTCGACGTGGTGCTTCCTGGCATGAAATACGCCGCCGTCGAGCGATGCCCGGTCTACGGCGGCAAGGTCAAATCGTTTGACGCCTCGGATGCACTCAAAGTCGCGGGGGTCGAGCGTGTCATCGAGATCCCCGCAACTCCGATCCCGTCCGGCTTCAGACCACTCGGTGGCATCGCGGTGATTGCGAACAACACCTGGGCTGCGCAGCAAGGGCGTGAACGGCTCAAGATCGAATGGGACGAAGGAGCCAATGCGACTCATGACAGTCGGACCTATCGGGCTGAACTGGAAGCAACGGCGCGCGAACCGGGCCGCGTCATGCGCAACGAAGGCGACGTCGACGCTGCATTAGCCGGCGCTGCGCAACGGCTCTCTGCGGAGTACTTCGTGCCCTATCTCGCGCATACGCCGATGGAAGTCCCCAACGCCGTCGCCCATTTCTCCGGAGGTGTCTGCGAGGTCTGGTGTCCGACGCAGTATCCGCAGGGCGCACGAACGACTGTCGCCCAGGTGCTGGGCGTGTCGGAGACCGATGTGACACTCAATGTCACCCTGCTTGGCGGGGCATTCGGCCGCAAGGCCAAGCCGGACTTTGCGGCCGAGGCGGCGCTGCTGTCACGCGCTGCGGGCGCGCCGATAAAAGTCACATGGTCCCGGGAAGACGACGTCCAGCACGATTACTTCCACGCCATCTGCGCACAGCGTCTCGAAGCGAGCCTTGATCATGGCGGCAAGACGACTGGCTGGCTGCACCGCACTGTGTTCCCGCCAATTCCAGCCACCTTCCAACCGAACGTGGTCTATGGCGACGCCGCGCATCTACAGCAGGGCTTCCTTGACGTTCCCTATGATATTGCAAACATTCGCCTGGAGAACGGCCCCGCGCCCAACCATACGCGCATCGGCTGGTATCGCTCGGTATACAATATTCCACATGCCTTCGCGGTCTGTTCGTTCGCCGATGAGCTGGCCGTGGCAGCCGGGAAGGATCCGGTCGAGCACTTGCGCGAATTGCTCGGTGCGCCGCGCAAGATCGACCTCAAGGCCATGGGTGTCGATTATCCAAACTATGGCGTCGAGGAACTGCTTCCTGGGATGAGGCTCGCGTATCTCATCGACACTGGCAGGCTCCGCGGCGTGCTCGATCTCGCTGCGGAGAAGAGCGGCTGGGGCGGCAAGCTACCGCCACGACAGGGACGTGGCATCGCGGTCCATCGCAGTTTCCTCGCCTATGTGGCGGCTGTCGCGCATGTAGCCGTCGGCCAGGATGGACAAGTCACGATCCCCCGCGTTGATGTCGCGGTGGATTGCGGATTGGTCATCAATCCGGATCGCGTACGCGCCCAGGTTGAAGGGGCAGCAATCATGGGCATCGGCAACACGCTCTACAGCAACATCACCTTCAGCAAGGGACGCACGGAGCAAAGCAACTTCACCGACTATATCGTTGCCCGGACCGATATCTCGCCCGACACCCACGTCCACCTGGTCGAAAGCAGCGCGCCGCCGAGCGGCACGGGTGAACCGGGCGTCCCGCCGATTGCGCCGGCGATCTGCAACGCCATTTACGCGGCGGTCGGCAAGCGTATCCGCGCGCTGCCCGTGGACACCAATGCGCTGAAGGTTGCCTGAAAGAAGCAAGCCCTTGAGACGGAGACAGGGATCCTGAGGATCATGCTTTTTGCGGTCGCAATGGGAACATGGCCCGGCTGTGCAGCTTAAGGGGGTCGCAGCGTTGCGTCGTACCGAAACCACTAGTCCCCACCTGTAGTGCGATCTTAATTCGTCCCCCTTATATGGCTTAAATAGTCAACGATCGCACTGACATCACCTGGATCAACCGGGGCCTTGTAGGCTTCGAT
>DATAPW010000411.1:0-10922 GCA_036265005.1 Acetobacteraceae bacterium
GTCCCGGATGTGCTGCTGTCCGGCCACCATGCGGCTGTCGCCGCGTGGCGCCGAACGGAAGCCGAACGGACCACGCGCGAACGCCGGCCCGACCTTTGGGATGCATACACATCAGCCACCCGAGCTGCGCCGGTTGTCAGCCCGGCAGCAGCGCCGTAAGGAACTCGCGACGAAAGGACCACCGCGATGAACATCATCCAGCGTTACGAGGCCGAGCAGATTGCACGGCTTACCGCCAACCGCGCGGTACCCGACTTCTCGCCCGGCGATACCGTGCGCGTCGCGGTGAAGGTCGTCGAAGGCGAGCGGACCCGCACCCAGGCGTTCGAGGGCGTCTGCATCGGCCGCTCCAACAAGGGCCTGAACAGCAACTTCACCGTGCGCAAGATCAGCTACGGCGAAGGGGTGGAGCGCGTGTTCCCGCTGTATTCGCCGCTGATCGCCGAGATTTCCGTGATCCGTCGCGGCGATGTGCGGCGTGCCAAGCTGTATTACCTGCGCGGACGGTCCGGGAAGTCCGCCCGCATCGCTGAACGCGCGCGCAGCACGACCAGCAGCGCTGCAGAACCGCCGGCCGCGTCGAACGAGACCAACGCTGCCGATTGATAAGGGGGAAGACCATGTCCGAAGCGAAGCCACGCACGCTGTTCGACAAGATCTGGGACAGCCACGTTGTGGAGAAGCTCCCGGACGGGACCTGCATCCTCTACATCGATCGGCATCTGCTGCATGAGGTCACCAGCCCGCAGGCCTTCGAAGGCCTGCGCATGGCGGGGCGCAAGCTGCGCCGGCCCGACCTGACGATTGCGGTGGCCGACCATAACATTCCGACGGTCGGCTCGCGCATTCCGCGCGACATCAAGGAAGAGGACAGCCGCATCCAGGTGCAGACATTGGAGAAGAACGTCGTCGAGTTCGGCGTTCCCTACATTCCGATCCTGGATGTGCGGCAGGGCATCGTGCACATCATCGGCCCCGAACTGGGCCTCAGCCTGCCAGGCACGACCATCGTCTGTGGTGATTCGCATACCTCGACGCATGGCGCTCTGGGCGCACTGGCATTCGGCATCGGCACATCGGAAGTCGAGCATGTGATGGCGACGCAGACCCTGCTGCAGCGTCCCGCCAGGAACATGAAGGTGCAGGTGGACGGCACGCTGGGCTTCGGCTGCTCGGGCAAGGACATCGTGCTGGCGATCATTGGCAAGATCGGCACGGGCGGCGGCACCGGGCATGTCATCGAATACACCGGCGAGGCGATCCGCGCGCTCGACATGGCGGGCCGGATGACGGTCTCCAACATGACGATTGAGGCCGGTGCACGGGCCGGGCTCATCGCGCCGGATGACACGACGATTGCCTACGTCAAAGGGCGCGATTTCGCGCCGAAGGGCGAGGCGTGGGAGCAGGCCCTGGCGTATTGGCGCACGCTGCCATCCGATCCCGGCGCGCATTACGACACGACGGTGCTGCTCAGTGCCGGCGACATCGCGCCGATGGTGACGTGGGGCACCAATCCCGGCGCCGTGGTGCCGATCACCGGCGTGGTGCCGAACCCCGCGGACGAAGCGGACGAAGGCAAACGTGCGCAGATGGAGCGCATGCTGGAATACATGGCGCTGAGGCCGGGCCAGAAGCTGGCGGACCTGCCGGTGGACGTGGTGTTCATCGGCTCCTGCACCAACGGGCGCATCGAGGACATCCGCGCCGCCGCCGCGGTGGCGAAGGGCCGCAAGGTGCCTGCCGGTGTGCAGGCGCTGGTGGTGCCTGGCTCCGGCCTGGTGAAGCAGCAGGCGGAGCAGGAGGGGCTGGATCGCATCCTGCTCGAGGCCGGCTTCGAGTGGCGCGATCCGTGCTGCTCGATGTGCCTCGGTATGAACCCCGACAAGCTGACCCGCGGCCAGCGCTGCGCCAGCACGTCGAACCGCAATTTCGAGGGTCGCCAGGGCCCGGGCGGCCGCACGCATTTGGTATCGCCGGCGATGGCCGCCGCTGCCGCGGTGACCGGACGGCTGGCGGATGTGAGGCAATTGGGGTGAAGCGTTCCCCACCCCAACCCTCTCCCGCGCTTGGGCGGGGAAGGGTTGGGGTGGGGGCTGAACCGGAGGCACAATGGACAAGTTCACCATACTGACCGCCGTCGCGGCGCCGATGCCGATGGCCAACATCGATACCGACAAGGTCATCCCCGCGCGCTTCCTCAAGACGATCAAGCGCTCCGGCCTCGGCGTGCACCTGTTCGACACGCTGCGCTACGACAACGAGGGCAAGGAACGCCCCGAGTTCGTCCTCAACCAGGAGCCATACCGTAAGGCGCAGGTCATCATTGCGCACGAGAACTTCGGCTGCGGTTCGTCGCGCGAGCACGCGCCGTGGGCGCTGCTGGATTTCGGCATACGCTGCATCATCGCACCGGACTTCGCCGATATCTTCTTCAACAACAGCTTCAAGAACGGGATCCTGCCGATCCGCCTGCCGCGGGCGATCTGCGACACGCTGATCGAGGATGCCAAACTCGGCGGCAACGCGCGCATCACCGTGGACCTCGAGCGCCAGGTCGTGGTGCGGCCGAACGGCGAGGAGATCCACTTCGACATCGACCCGTTCCGCAAGCACCTCCTGCTGAACGGCCTGGACGACATCGGCCAGACACTGAAGCACGCGCCGCGCATCGACACGTTCGAGGCGGCGCGCGCCAAACAGAGTCCGTGGCTGCCATCCACCGCAGGCTGATTGGAACGCTCATGGCCGCCAACAAGAAGCTGCTGATCCTGCCGGGCGACGGCATCGGTCCGGAGGTGATGCGCGAGGTGCGGCGTGTCATCGACTGGTTGGACCGCCGCCGCATGGTGTCGTTCGATATTTCGGATGATCTGGTGGGCGGCGCGGCGATCGATGCGCGTGGCACACCGATCGCCGACGAGACCATGCAGAAGGCCAGGGAAGCCGATGCGATCCTGTTCGGCTCGGTCGGCGGACCAAAGTGGGAGAAACTCGGCTTCCAGCTCCGCCCGGAACTGGCCATCCTGCGGCTGCGCAAGGAGCTCGACCTGTTCGCCAACCTGCGACCGGCGATCGTGCTCGATCCGCTGGTGGACGCATCGACGCTGAAGGCCGACGTGGTGCGTGGCCTGAACGTCATGATCGTGCGCGAGAGCACGGGCGGCATCTATTTCGGCGAACCGCGCGGCATCGAGGCGCTGCCGTCCGGCGAGAAGCGCGGCTTCGATACCGAGACTTACACCACCAGCGAGATCGAGCGCGTCGCCCGCGTGGCGTTCGAGCTGGCGCGCAAGCGCAAGAACCACGTCACCAGCGTGGAGAAGGCCAACGTGATGCAGTCCGGCCTGTTCTGGCGCCAGACGGTCACCGCGTTGCACGAGCGCGAGTTCGCCGATGTCGGGCTCGGGCACATGTATGCCGACAACTGCGCGATGCAGCTGGTGCGCAATCCGCGCCAGTTCGACGTGATCGTGACCTCGAACATCTTCGGCGACCTGCTGTCCGATCTGGCGTCCATGCTGACCGGCAGCCTGGGGATGCTGCCCTCGGCGACGCTCGGGCCGGCGGATGCCTCGGGCAAGCGGCTGGCGCTATATGAGCCGATCCACGGGTCGGCGCCGGACATCGCCGGGCGCGGCATCGCCAACCCGATGGCGCAGATTTTCAGCTTCGCCATGCTGCTGCGCTACTCGTTCGGCATGGAGGAAGATGCCGCCCTGATCGAGCGCGCCTGCACCAACGTGCTGCGTTCCGGGCTGCGGACCGCCGACATCATGGCGCCGGGCACGGCGAAGGTCGGCACCAACGTCATGGGCGAGTCCATTCTGCGCGAACTGGACAAGCTCGCGGCCTGAGCACTTGTCGCGGGGCGGCCCATCCGCTACATCCCGCGCCCTGGTACGCGCCCGTAGCTCAATTGGATAGAGTACTAGACTACGGATCTAGGGGTTGGGGGTTCGAATCCTCCCGGGCGCGCCATTTCTCCACCACATCACGGCCTTGGCCGGGCCGGCATCAGTATCTCGGCGCGTCCGGTGCCTTGGCGGGATCGTCCTGGAGCTGCCTGCGCCTGGCGTCGGCCAGGGCCTTTTCTGTCATCGCCTTCGCCAGTGCCGCGCGTGCCTCGTCAATCCTGTTCTGCGCGGTCTGCGTCCGGAAATCGGCGTAGGCTTCACGGTTCCGCTGGATCTGTTCGGCAGCGGCCTGGCGGTTCAGGCGTAGCAATGTGTCCGGGCTTGTCCGGGTGCCGGCGTCGTAACTGTTGGTGGGCCGCCGCGCGGGCTTGGCAGAATGGCTGGTTTGAGCAGGGGGATTTGACTCGTACACAACCGGATCGAACATGCCGCCGCAACCAGCCAGCAGCCCGGCAATTGCCGTGACGAGAAGCTTCATCGACAGGGAATTCCTTTCATCGAGCGCCAGACCTAATCTGTACCATTGCCGCCCGGCAGTTCGACTATCAGACTGGTCTCAATTCTGATTGAGCCGCATCAACTATTACGTGCGTTCGAGCGGCTGCGTCAGTGGCGAGCAACTGGCAGTGAGGCTGTGGAACGCGTGATCGACGCAATGCGTTTCAACTGCTCGGTGTTTTTCGCAATGGAATGGGTTCACGTCATGCAACGCGCACGATTGACCAGAGCACGACCCCGATTGACCAGAGCACGACAATATCTTTTGCCCTTCGCCGCAGCGGCGGTGGCAACGCTACTGGGAGGATGCGTCTACAGCGGAGGTTATCCTCCGCCCGGCTACTATAGCTACAACTACCCAGCAAACTATTATGGCGCCTATCCCGGCTCCTACACCTACTCGGGGGTCTACACCCCGGCCTACACGCCCAATTACAACGGCGTCTTCAACACCTACTCCACGGCCGGCAACGGCAAGTGACCGGCGACCGCCTCCTGGCCCGGTCGGCCGGGATGCGCGGCGTGAGACGAAGTTGTAGCCACTCCTCCCGTTAAGTGCGGCGCAATTCGCCGGCCCGCCGCGCCGGTGCGCACGCACGGAGGCTGCTCAGTGGCCGATTTCGCCAGGCCCGTTGCCTCGACAACACGTCCGGGACCGATCCGCGACACGCTCCGCCCGCTGATGTCAGACCGCACAACCCTGGGTCTGCTCGTGGCGTTGCTGTGCGGCGCCGGTTGGGTGCAGCTTCGTTCCGTACTGCACCATGATCCTGCCTGGCTAATTCATGGCACCGAGGTCTTCCTCGACGGCGGCAGGCTTTACCGCGACGTCTTCGAGCTCAACCCGCCGCTGATCTTCTATCTCACCGTGCCGCCTGTCTGGCTGGCGCGGTCGCTTCAGCTGTTCGATCTCGATGTCTTTGTCGTCTATGTCGTCGCCCTGATCACGTTGTCGCTGTCGATCGCCGGGCTGGTGCTGCGCTATGCCAGCGCGCTGCCGGCCGGGATGCGCAATGGCATCCTGCTTGCTGCCGGCGTGGCGCTCGCCATCTGTCCGGCGGGAAATTTCGGCCAGCGCGAACACCTCATGCTGGTGTTGGCATTGCCCTACCTGCTGCTGGCGGCCGGACGCGCGCAACAGGTGCCCTGCGCCATGTGGCTGGCTGGCGCCGTCGGGGTCATGGCGGCTCTCGGCTTCGCACTGAAGCCGCATTTCCTGCTGATTCCGTTTGCCGCCGAGTGTTACATCGTCGCGTGCACCGGGACCTTGCGACGCTTGCTGCGGACCGAGACACTCGGTCTGGGCGCGGCAATCCTGCTGTATCTCGAAGCGATCGTCTGGTTCACACCTGATTACCTGACGACAATCGTGCCGTTCGGCATGGCGGTCTACGAGGGCGGCTTCGATAGTCCGCTGCTTGCTGTGCTCGCCTGCCCGGCCACCCTGCTGCTGCCGTTGGTCCTGACGCTGCAACTTGCCACCCGGCGCAATCTGGCCATCCCTCAGCCAGGCGACATCCTGTGCATCGCCGCATCGGGCTTCTTCGTGATTTATGTGATGCAGATGAAGGGCTGGAGCTATCAGGCGTATCCGCTCGATGCGACGCTGTTCCTCGGCCTCGCGGTGGTATTGCTGCAATCCGTCGGTGTGCCGCATCTGTCGCGTCTGGCGATTGCCATCGGCGTGCTGCTGGCGGCAGTCGGCGTGAACGATGGCATGCAGCGCTACCGCAACGCCTTCATGGCCGAGATGGCGCCGATCGTCGCCGGGCTGCCGAAGGATGCGTCGATCTACGTCTTCACAGCGAAGGTCTCCGAGGCATTTCCCCTGGTGAACTACAGCGGCATCGGCTGGTCGTCGCGCTTCGATACGTTCTGGCTGTTGCCTGGATTGCTGATGCAGCCTGCGCCGACGCCCGAAATAGAAAAATTCCTGCGCAATGCCGTGGTGACCGACCTGACGCGGCGGCCACCGGCACTGATCTTCGTCGATGTGGCGCCGGCAAAAGCCTATTTCGGCGGTCGCACCTTCGACTACATCCGCTATTTCTCGGCCGACCCACGGTTTGCCGCGCTGTGGGCCGAATACCAACCGCTGACGCGGATTGGCCATTTCCTCGTTTACCGTCAGCACAGTCCGACAGGCACAACGTGAGCATGAGCGCCAGCGTTGCTCGGCCGGGAGCCGGCGGGCTGCAGGGCGAACTCGCCGCGATGGTGCGGGCGCACGCCTGGCTGATCGGCCTCGTGCTGGCCCATGTCGTGATCGTGTCCGGCGTTGCCATCTGCCTCGGCGATCCCAACCGTATCTCGCTGTCGCTGTACGGCCCGGTCTTCACCTTGGCCATCCCGGTACTTGGCGTGGCCTTCCTGGTCGGACATGCGGCCTATGTGATGCTGTTCGTACGGCCTGACCGGCTGTGCAGGACCATCATCGACGATCTGCGCACGACCTACCTGACGCGTCGGCGCCTGATGAACGCTGTGCCGATCATCGTACTCTTGCCGCTGTTCAACGCCGGCTGCACGTCGCTGAAGGCGATGATCCCGCTGATCCATCCCTACAACTGGGATGCAACGTTCGCCGATTGGGACGCATGGCTGCACTTCGGCGTTCCACCCTGGCAGATCCTGCAGCCCGTTCTCGGCCATCCCTTCATGTCCGGGATCGCCAATATCGTCTACTGCTTCTGGTTCTTCGGTTTGGCAGGCTCATGGTTCTGGCAGGCATTTGCCCTGCGCGATCAGCGTCTGCGCATGCAGTTCTTCGTCGCCTACATCCTGTGCTTCGGGTTGCTGGGCAACCTTGCCGCGACCTGGCTGGCCTCGGGTGGCCCGTGCTACTACGGGCGGATAGTGCAAGGGCCCGACGTGTACGCCCCGCTGATGCAGTATCTGCGCGATGCCAGCCAGCACAGTCCGATCATATGGTCCGTCGGCCTGCAGGACATGCTGTGGAACAACTATGTTTCCGGCGGCACCACGATCGGCGCCGGTATCTCGGCAATGCCGAGCATGCATGTGGCCGGAGCCATGCTGTTCGCGCTGCTCGGCTGGCGCACCCATCGCCTCCTTGGGATCCTGCTGAGCGTCAACGTCGCGCTGATTCTGGTCGCGACGGTACACCTGGCCTGGCACTACGCGCTGGACGGCTACATCGCGGTACTAGGCACCTTGGCCATCTGGTGGGCAACCGGCGCCGTCATCGGTCGCGACGGAACCGTACAGCGACGCTAGGGCTTGCAGCCGTCGCGTTGCCATGGCGGAGTTCCTGCCTCCTATTGCCCCTGCGCGGCATCGGGACGCAACAAGGGAAGAACCTGAATGCAGCGACCTGTCGTCGATGTCACCGCGGCGATCGAGGGACAGCACGTAGGCCGGTTCGCCTGGAACCTGCTCGGCTGGACATTCCTCTGCATGCTGATCGACGGCTTCGACTTCGCCGGCATTTCGTTCGTCGTGCCGGCGGTCGCGCGCGAATGGCATGTCGAAGTGGGGAATTTCGGCTGGGTCCTGGGGATCGGCGTGTTCGGGCTGATGGTCGGCTCGATCATCTTCGGCTGGGTCGGCGACCGGATCGGTCGGAAGAAGACCATCATCCTGGGGTGCTGGCTGTTCGGCGGCTTCACGCTGGCGTCGATCTGGGCACCGTCGGTCGGCGTGCTGATGTGGCTGCGATTCCTCGCCGGCGTCGGTCTGTATGCCGCGGTGCCCAACGCCATCGTGTTGGTCAGCGAGTTCGCCCCGCGGCGGTTGCGCGCGACCTGGGTGGTGCTGATGTTCACCGGATTCACCATCGGCGCGGTGTTCGCCGGATTGGCCGGCGCCAGCCTGATCCCGCGCTTTGGCTGGCAGGCGATGTTCGTGGTCGGCGGCGTGTCGCCGTTCGCGATCTCGGTCTGCCTGTGGTTCGTGCTGCCGGAGTCGGTACGATTCCTGACCTTGCACGAGTCGCGATGGGACGACCTGGCCCGGGTGCTCGCCCGCATGCGACCAGACTTCGTCGTGCCGCCGGGCGCCGGCTTTGTCATCCATGAGGACGCTCCGCGGCAACCCTTCACGCCGGCGCAGTTGTTCGTCGGCCGGCTGCTGTTCATCACGCCGCTGCTCTGGCTGTTCTATATCTTCAATTCGGTAGCGGTGTTCTTCATGCAGAGTTGGATGCCGGTGCTGATCCAGGGGATCGGCCTGTCGGCCACCGATGCGGCGCTGACGACGTCGGTCTATTCGCTCGGAGGGACCATCGGTGGCCTGGTGACCGGGCAGATCATCGACCGGCTGGGACTGACCGCCGTCGCGGTCCTGCCATTCGCCGGGGCGGCGATCAGCCTGGTCGTGGGACTGCCGATGCCGGTGGTGATGCTGGAAGTGCTGGTGTTCGCACAGGGGTTCTTCGTCGTCGGCGCGCAGTTCGCTTGCACGGCGATCGCGCCGGTGTTCTATCCCACGTCGTATCGCGCCAACGCCGAGGGCTGGGCATTGGCGGTGGCCAAGATCGGCTCGATTTCCGGGCCGGTGATCGGCGGCTTACTGTTGCGCATGCATCTGCCGGCGCATCAGCTGTTCTATGTCGCGGCGGTGCCGTTGCTGTTCAGCACGGCATTCGCCTTTGGGCTGGGCCGCATGTCGCGCGGTTATCTTGGGCAAGACGCTGTCGCGGCCGAGCCGGTGGGCTGAGAGGAGCAGAGAAATGGAACGGATCGACCTGCGTTCGGACACAGTGACCCTGCCGTCCAATCCAATGCGCGCCGCCATGGCGAACGCTCCGGTCGGCGACGACCAATATGGCGAGGATCCCACGGTGCGCGCGCTGCAGGAGCGCATTGCCGCGCTGCTTGGGAAGGAGGCCGCGCTGTTCGTGCCGAGTGGCACGATGGCCAACCAGATCGGCCTGAAACTGCTGACGCGTCCGGGCGACGACGTGGTGGTGGGCGACGAGGCGCACATCGTCTGGCACGAGTCCGGAGCGGCCGCGGCCAATTCCGGCGTGCAGTTCACCGTTGTCGGGCACGGCGGATTGTTCACCGCGGCGGATCTGCGTGCGGCGTTCAAGCCGCCGGGCCATATCATCTTCCCGCCGACCACGCTGGTGGCGGTGGAAAACACGCACAACCGCGGTGGCGGCGTGGTGTTCCCGCAGTCCGAGGCCGAAGCGATCTGCGCCACGGCACGCGAGTTGGGCATGGCGACGTATCTCGATGGCGCGCGGCTGTTCAATACGGCAGTGGCGACCGGCCATTCGCTGGCCGATTTGGCGGCACCGTTCGACGTGGTGTCGGTGGCGCTGTCGAAGGGGCTGGGTTGTCCGGTGGGCAGCGTGATCGCCGGCCGCACCGCGGACATGCAGCGCGCGGTGCGGGCGCGACGCATGTTCGGCGGTGCGATGCGCCAGTCCGGCATTCTGGCGGCGGCGGGGCTTTACGCGCTGGAGCACAACGTCGCACGGCTGGCCGAGGACCATGCCAATGCGCGGACCCTGGCGGAAGGGATTGCCGGCACGCGCGTCGAGATCGATCTGGCCACGGTGCAGACCAATATCGTGATCTTCCGTGTGCCGGAGCCGTTGCCCGATGCCGCGACCGTGGTACGGCGCGCGCAGGAACAGGGCGTACTGGTATCGGCGTTCGCCACGCGGACCGTCCGGGCGACAACACATCTTAACGTTGATGCGGCACAATGTCGGCATGCGGCGGAAGTGCTGGCGGCGGCCGTTGCGGCATGACCCAGGGCGCCTTCCGCGATTTGTCGGGAGGCGGAATGCGTGGCCGGCACTATGCGGTTGCTGGGATTGGAGTTCGCCGACCAGACCGTTGAGGCCGCGGCGGAATGGCTTGCGCAGCGTGCCGCCACCGAACCATTCGGTTATGTGACGACACCGAACGCGGACCATTTGGTGCGACTGAGCCGGCACCCCGACCTGCTGCCGCTTTATCAGGATGCCATGCTGCGGTTGCTGGATTCTCGGGTTGTCGCGCTGATGGCCCGGCTGGTCGGATTGGCGGCGCCGCGTGTTGCGCCCGGCAGTGACCTGACCACGCTGTTGTTGACCCGGTATCTGGCAGCGGGCGAACGCATCACGATTATTGGTCTGGCTCCAGACTGGCTCCGCCTGCTGGTTGCACGATGCGGGATCGCCGTGCCGGCGCATTACGATCCGCCGCACGGCTTCGAGCGCGAGGCCGCGGCCATGCGGACCGCAGTGGACTTCGCGTTGGCACATCCGGCGCGGTTTGTGTTCCTGGCGGTCGGCTCGCCGCGCCAGGAGTTGCTGGCTGCCGCCATCCGCGCGACGGGACGTGCGTGCGGCATTGGATTGTGCATCGGTGCCAGCCTGGAGTTCATCGCCGGAGCACACCGTCGTGCCCCGCACTGGATGCAGCGTGCGGGGCTGGAATGGTTGTACCGGCTCGCCGGTGATCCCCGGCGGCTGGCGCGACGCTATCTGATCAACTGCCCGCCAATCGTCGCACTGCTATGGCGCGAGCGGATGCGGCGCGGCAATGAGAC
>DATAPW010000412.1:0-59234 GCA_036265005.1 Acetobacteraceae bacterium
CGGCAAGCCGGCTTTTGGCCCTTGACCCCGCCGCCCCCGCCCAGCTTTCGGCTACCATGCCGTGTCGCAAAGCGTGTGTCCGCCGCCAGAGTGACATTTCTATCGGGAAGAAGTTGTGACTTCTCTATCGGGCGCCGACAAGTCGTCAGATCGGCGCCTCGAACAAGTCGAGCTGAAAGACGAGAGCAACCCGAGATGCCGTTCTGTGGAGGTGGCGCCGCCGGCGGCCCAGGTGTCGAAGTCGCCGTTCTCCCGATCGGGCACGCTATTTCCCAATCCGGCGCAGGATCGGCCGTTCCGGTCGCAAATACCCCGAGATTGGGCACAGGACATCACATCCCTCATGCCCGCATCGCATCCATCAGCGGCACTACCCCCAGCACCTTCATCAATCCGCCTCAGCCGGCACGCTGCCGAATACGACCTTGGCCGGGCCAGGCCCACAGGCAGGATGCGTGACGCAGATTGCTTAAATCGGATCACTGAAATCGGTTGCCGACGAGGCGGCCCATACGTTGGTATCGACATCACCCAATCGACTGTGGCCAAGGGTCGGAATGACGAACAGATCAACGGCGGCGGCGGGCGCGTCTGGATCAACGTGACCGCACATCCGACCGCCGGTGGAGCCGGACAGTTTGACCCACTGGGCGAACGCGCCGACGTGGCGCATCAGCCCGGCGCCATCCACCGATTCGCACAATACATTCAGCAGTGGCTGATCCATCATTTGGCTCCGTGAACGAGCGACGCGACTGTCGCCTCCTGCGGAAATCCGCCGTAGGTGATCCCCTTGCGCATCGCCCAAGAGGCCACCGGGAACAGCATCGGAATCACAGCAACCTCCTCGCCGATGCCGAAATCGTAGGCCTGCGCCAGCAATTCGTTGCGCTTGCTGTCGTCCAGCGTCACTGCCGCCTTGGCAAGGATCGCGTCAAGCTTCGGGTTGGAGTAGCGCCCGTTATTGCCGGCCCCGATTCCCTTCGCCGCATCGTAAGTACCCAGCAAATACTGAAGCTGCGACAGCGGTTCGCCGGTATCGGTGGAATTGCCGCTCAGCAGCACGCTGAACTCCAGCTTCGTGGCGCGCGGAAAGTAGATCGCCTTCGGCATCGCACTGACTGTGGCCTTCAGGCCGAGCCGGGTCCACATCTGTGCGACCGCCTGGTTCACCTGGGCGTCGTTCGGGTAGCGGTCATTGCTCGAATTCACCACCACGCCGAAGCCGTTGGCATATCCCGCCTCTGCCAGCAGCTTCTTCGCACCGGCAAGATCGAAAGCCACCGGCTTCAGCCTGTCGCTGGTGCCGGGTACCCCCGTGGGCATGAACTGCGAGGCCTGGATCGCCTGGCCTTGCATGACCCGACTCACCAGCGCCTCGCGGTCGATCGCCATCGACATCGCTCGCCTCACCCGCACATCCTTCAGCGGATTCTTCGTCGCCGGTCGTCCGTCGGCGTCGGTGATCTGCGGCGATGCATCGCGATCTACATCGAGCGTCCAGAAGTAGCAGCGGTTGCTCGCCAACGTGCCGACTGTGATCTTCGGGTTCTGTTGCAGGCCGGCGACGTCGTTGCCGGGAACAGTGCCTATCAGGTCCACGTCGCCGCTGATCAGTGCCGCAACACGCGCGGCATCCGTGGTGATCGGCTTGTAGGTGACACGCTCCCAATCCGGCTTCTCGCCGAAATAGCCGTCGAAGCGCGCCAGTACCATGCGGTCGCCGGGGACCCATTCCACCTCGCGATACGGCCCTGTCCCGATCGCTGCCTTGCCGGAATTGTAATCCGCCGTCGTGGCATTGGCGCCGTTCTTCCGCGACACGATCCAGACGTTCAGGATTTCGTTCAGCAGGATCGGATCCGGCTGATCCGTTTCGATCACCAGCGTATGGTCATCCACTGCCGTCGTCCTGGCCACATGCTTGAGGAATTGCAGGAAGCTCGCCGGACTGTTCGGCACATTCCGCGCGCGCTGGTAGGTGAACACCACATCGTCCGCGGTGAATGGCGAACCGTCATGCCACTTCACCCCTTGCCTTAGTTTAAATTCCCAGTGCGTGTCATCCAGCGTGCGCCAGCTCACCGCCAGGTCGGGAATCACCTTCAGGTCGACGTCCTGCGTGACCAGCCCGCTGTAGACCAGCTTGTCGATCTCGGTGTTGGACGTGAGATGGAAGAAATGCGGATCGAGTGTCGTCACCTCGGACGATACGCCAATCGTCAGGTCGGCCGCCGACGCACTCCAGCACAGTGCCACGCATCCGGCGACCGCGCCCAGCCAGCTTTGCGCTCTCACACCCGCCCCCTCTTTTCTTCCTCAAAATACTCCCGCGAACACCTTCCGGCCGCAAGGTGCGCTCCTGCAGCCACCGTGCAGCCAATGGTCTGGCCGTCTGCCCGGCAGATGGCCTATCGCGCCAGCGCCGTCCGACCTACCCTCTGAACTTGTTCAGACTGGAGACGAGACGTGGAAACCATTCGGGTCGTCTGTGCACACGACTGTCCAGACATGTGTTCGCTGCTGGCGCATGTCGAGGACGGCCGGGTCACTCGCGTGGAAGGCGATCCGAACCAGCCGTTCACCGCCGGGTTCGCCTGCGCCAAGGTCAACCGCGACGCCGAACTGGTGCACTCCCCGGAGCGCCTGCAGACGCCGCTGCGCCGGATCGGCGCCAAGGGCGAGGGCAGGTTCGCACCAATCACGTGGGATGCAGCACTCGACGAGATCACCGCGCGCTGGAAATCCATCATCGCCGAATCCGGCCCGCTGGCCCTGCTCGGCTATTGCTACAGTTCGCACCAGGGCCAGATGAATCGCGGCCTGCCGAATGGGTTGTTCCACGCGATGGGCGTCAGCCGCCTGTGGGCCGGCACGGTTTGCGACAGTTGCATGGAGGCGGCGTGGGACGCGACCGTCGGGCCGATCGGCGGCGCCGATCCGGAATCCGTGGCCGAGTCCGACCTGGTGCTCTGCTGGGGCGCCGACCTGTTCGCTACCAACGTGCACTTCTGGGCAAAACTTGAGGAGGTGCGCAAACATGGGGTGAAGCTCGTGGTGATCGATCCGCGGCGCACGCGGTCGGCGCGGGCAGCCGACTGGCACATCCCGATCCGCATCGGCACCGACGCGGCGTTGGCTCTTGGCATCATGCACGTGCTGGCGCGCGACAACCTGTGCGATCGCAACTACATCGCCAGCCATACCCTCGGCTTCGACCGGGTGGAACGCGACGTGCTGCCGCGTTTCACCCCGGAGCGCGTCGCCTCGATCACCGGTGTGTCGGCGGCCGACGTGGAGCGGCTTGCCGCGATGTATGGCGCGACGAAGAAATCGCTCATTCGCCTTGGCTGGGGCATGACGCGGCTGACCTATGGCGGTCAGGCCTTGCGCACCGTCGCGCTGCTGCCCGGCGTCACGGGCGCCTATGGCTGCTACGGCGGCGGCGCGGTGAACCTGACTGCCGCATCGTTCGAGCTGAACTACAACGCCGTGCGCAAACCATCAGGTCCCGCCGCGACGCGCACGATCAACCACAATCGCCTCGGCGAGGCGCTGCTGGAACTGAACGACCCGCCGATCCGCGCGCTGTTCATTGCCGCCAACAACCCGGCAGTCACCTGCCCCAACACCATAAAAACCCGCCGCGGCCTGGCTCGCGACGACCTGTTCACCGTGGTGCACGACCCGTTCCTCACGATGACGGGGCGCTATGCCGATATCGTGCTGCCGGCGACGACATATCTGGAGACCGAGGATTTCTTTCGCGCCTACGGCACCTACTACATGCAGTATTCACCACGCGCAGTGCCTCCGCAGGGCGAGGCGTGGTCCAACCTGAAACTCGCCCAGGCATTGGCGGCGCGGATGGGCGTGACTGATCCGGTGTTCCGGATGTCGGAGCCGGAGATTCTCCGTGAACTGTTTCGTGGCGCGAAAGGCGTGCTCGCAGCGACGGATCCGGACACGTTGCGTGAGGCCGGCCCGATCTCCATTGCAACCGAAGGCGCACAGGAATTCCGCACGCCGTCAGGTCGCCTGGAGTTCTATTCCGCGGCGTTGGCCGCACAAGGATTGCCGCCGATGCCGGACTGGCAGCCGGATCCCGCGGAACCGGAAGCTGGGAAATGGCCGCTGCGCCTGCTGACCGGGCCGGGATACTTCCAGAGCCATACTGCATTTTCCGGTGTCGGCTTCCTGCGCGGGCGTGAGGGCGCACCATTTTGCGTGCTGCATCCCGCCGACGCGGCGGCACGCAATCTCCGCGACGGACAGCGGGTGCGACTGGTCAACGATCGCGGTGCCGTCGGCCTGATGTTGCGCGTCGGTGATGAGATCCAACCGGGCGTGGTGCTGGTTTCGGGACAGCGCCCGGACCAGGAAGCCGTGTCCGGCACGGTGAACATGCTGTGCTCGGACGCGTTCACCGACATGGGCGAAGGTGCCACCTACCAGAGCACCTGGCTGGACGTGCGGGCCTGGTAGAATTGCCGCGCTCGCGCTTCCCGCGCACAATCGCTCGCCCCAACGGGAGGAGCGATCGATGGCGGATGCGGACGACAAGTCCCTGGTGGAGTACGCGTGTCGTGACTACATCGCGACGATAACGCTGAACCGGCCGGACAAGCTGAACGCCGTCAACGACGACATGGTGCGGCAGATCGCCTCCGCGTTGCAGCGCTTCGATGCCGACAACGATGCGCGCGTGGCTATCCTGTGCGGCCGCGGTCGGGCGTTCTCCAGCGGCGCGGACGTGCACCAGCGCCAGTTGCGCAGCCGGGCGGAATTCGAACGGCACGGCGGCGCGCAGGCGCAGGATGCGTCGAGCCATGATCTGTTCCTGCGCGCGGTGAACTGGAAGCCGGTACTGGCTGCCCCGCATGGCTATGTGTTGGGGCTGGCGCTTGGCCTGGTGCTCGAATCCGATCTCGTCGTCGCCGAGGAAGGCACCAAATTCCAGGTGACCGAGACGCCGCGCGGCCTGTCCGGCGCGAAATACTGGGCGTTGCTGAATTTCCGTGGGGCCGGCGCGTTCGCCACCGATGTCAGCCTGACCGGCCGCTTCTTCACGGCCGAGGAAGCGCTGCAGGCTGGCATCATCGATCGCGTTGCGCCACGCGGGACATATATGGAGGTCGCACGCGAGCTGGCCGCGCAGGTGGCGAAGAACCCGCCTCTCGGCGTGCGCTCCACGGTACGCGCGCGGCGCCACGCGTTGGAGCAATTGTCGCGCAATGTGCTGCTGCAGGTGAACCTGGCGAAGCTGCATCTGTCTGAGGATTTCGCCGAGTCCGCGCGTGCCTTCGCCGAGAAGCGGCCGGCCGGGCCGTTCAAAGGGCGCTGAACCGTGCTCGATCAGGACGGCCCGGAGACCATTCGCGTCAGCGTCGCCGAAGCGCGCGACCTCGGCGAGGCGGCGCTTCGCCGTATCGGCTATCCCGCCGATGAAGCGGCGATCATCACCGATCAGCTCATCGACAATGCGCTGTGCGGCTACCGGTTTGCCAGCCTGCCGCGCATCCTGGCGATCGCCGACGATGACCGTACCGCCAAGCCGCGGTCGCCGGTGCGCATCATACGCGAGACACCGGTGTCCGCTCTCGTCGATGGCGGCAACAAGGTCGGCTACATCGCCGCCTATCGAGGCGCCGAGATCGCCATCGCCAAGGCGAAAGCCAGCGGCATCGCCATCGTGGGTGTACACAACAGCTACTACAGCGGCCGCAATGCGTATTTCGTCGAACACATCGTGAGTGCCGGACTTGTCGCAATCCATACGTCGAGCGCCCGACCGCATGTCCTGCCGCCGGGCGGACGCAGGGCGGCGCTGGGCACCAATCCATTCAGCGTCGGCTTTCCCTCGGCGAATGGACCGGTGATCTACGATATCGGCACCGCTTCCGTGATGTGGGGTGAGATCCTGCTGATGGCGCGTCTCGGCGAAGAACTGCCGGAGGGCGTCGGCTTCGATGCCGATGGCAATCCAACGCGCGACGCACGTGCGGTTGCACAGGGCGGCGGCGTTACTGCGTTCGGAGGCCACAAGGGCTACGGATTGTCGTTCACGATCCAGGCGCTGGGTCTGCTCGCCGGAGCGGCGCTGCCGCGCGGCGATGTGCAGGACTATGGCTTCCTGTTCATCGCGATCGATCCCGCGGTGATGCTGCCGGACGGCGATTTCGAAGCGCAGTTCTCCGAGCTCATTGCGCGGATCAAGGCGACGCCACGCCAGCCTGGTGCGGACGAAATCCGCATCCCCTCGGAACGTGCGTTCCGTGAGCGCGAACAGCGTCGCCTCGAGGGCATCGTGCTGGATCGCAAGGTTGTCGATGCGTTGAATGCCCTGTCTGGTTCGAATGCCAGGTAAATTGCGATGGAGGGCGGAAAAGCGAAGCGCATTCCGCCAAGCCGAGGGCGACACGTGTTGATGGGATCCACCGAATGACCGAACCACCTCCCGGGCTTTCAGCCTTCTTCGCACCGCGCAGTGTCGCGGTGATCGGTGCGAGCGCGGATCGCAGTCGCGCAGGCGGGCGCGTGCTGCAAACGCTGGCGACAGCGGGCTATTCCGGGCGCGTGATTCCGGTAAACCCGAACCAGACCAGGATCAACGACCTGCCATGCTTTCGATCGATCGGCGCGGTGCCCGAGCCGGTGGACCTCGTCGCGATCTGCGTCCCGGCCGACCGCGTGCCCGACATCATCCGTGAATGTGGCCAGGCCGGCGTGCACGGCGCAGTGGTGTTCGCCGACGGCTTCCGGGACGACGCATTGCGTGCGGCATTGGGCGACGCCCTGGCTGACGCGCGCGCAACATCCGGGCTGCGCATGATCGGCCCCAACACCATCGGCATCCGCCACAGCGAGAGCCGTGCCTACGTGACGTTCTCGTCGGCGACCGAATCCGAACTGATGCCTGGCCCGATCGCCACCATTGCGCAGAGCGGCGGCATGAGCGGCGTACTCGGCGTGACCCAGCTTCGTCGCCGCGGCCTCGGCCCGCGTTGCGTCATCGACACCGGCAACGAATTCGATGTCGATGTGGCCGATTGCATCGCCCATGTTGCGGACGATCCAGGCACCACCTGCATCTCTGTCCTGGCGGAAGGCGCGCGCGATGGCCGCCGGCTGGCCGATGCCATCCGTCACGCGACGGCGCGCGGCAAGCATGTGGTGTTTCTCAAGACCGGCCGATCAGCGGCGGCGCTGGACCAGGTGGCGTCGCACACCGGCGCTCTCGCAGGCCGTGCCGAATTGTTCGACGCCGCGATGCGCGATGCCGGCGCCTGCGTCGTGCGCGACGAGATGGAACTGATGGATGCCATCGTGCTGCACGGCTTCAACCGCGTGCCGAAGGGACGCAGGCTGGGCGCGGTCACACCGTCGGGCGGCTACGCGATCCTCGCTGTCGATGCGGCTGAACAATTCGGCATGGAATTTCCTGCACCGGTCATCGATCCCACGCCCGAACAGCGCGAACAGGTGAAACTCGGCACATTCGACAATCCGTTCGACATGTCGTCCACCATCTCGTCCGGGCCGCGCGGGCTGGAAACGTCACTGCACTGGATGGCATCGCAGCCGAACATCGATGCGATCCTGCTGTGGCAGGCGGCGATCCTGGACAATCCCGGACCGCAGCCGCGGGTTCTTGCGGCGCTGGCCGACCTGGTCGCACAGACCGACAAGCCGGTGTTCGGCTGCGGCCTGACCACACCCGAATTCGAGGCGCGTTTGCGCGAACTCGGGGTGCTCTGGTTCGAGGAACCGACGCGTCTGGTTCGCGCGCTGGGTGTCGTCGCGCCCGAGGCCTCACCGCGGGACATGAAGCCGGCAGCGGTGACGCATCGTCGGGTGGTCACCGGCGCGCGCGCCCGCGAAGCCCTGGACGGCCTTGCCGACCTGCCCCATGCGCCAACCGTCGCGGTCCCCGAAGCCGAGGCGGCGCAGCGTGCCATGCAGGCGCTGGGCGCGGATCGCGTCATCCTGAAGATCGAGAGCGAGCATATCGCGCACAAGACCGAGTTCGGCTTCGTGTCCGGTCCGATCGCGGCTGCCGAACTCGTACGCGTCTTCGCTCAACTGGATGCGGCGCGCGAACGCAGCGCGGACCCTTCGGCGTCGATCGTGATGCAGCCGTTGCAGCACGGGATCGAACTTGCGTTGGGCGCCTATCTCGACCCGGCGTTCGGGCCGTCGGTGATGGTCGCCCTCGGCGGCATCTACCTGGAGATCATGCGCGATGCACAGTTCGCTCCGGCGCCGGTGACGGAACGGCAGGCGCGCGACATGGTGATGCGACTGAAGGCGGCGGACATCCTGCGTGGCGCCCGCGGCCGGCCTCCGGCCGACATCGATGCACTGTCGCGGGCAATCGCCGCGTTGTCGCGCTTTATCGCTGCCAATGCCGATCGTTACGCGGAAATCGACATCAACCCGTTGTTCGTCGGTGCGGCGGGCAAGGGTGTGGTGGCGGTGGATGCACTGCTGGTGGAGCGAAGCTAGCGGTCAGGACCCGGGGGCTTTGCCCCCGGGACCCCCAGCAAAGGCATCGCCTTTGCAATCCGTCCGTTTTCGTCCGGTGAGGCGGAGAATGAGGGCAGCGTCCTTTGGTGGGGTCCGGGGCAAGGCCCCCGGCGCTGGGCTTGTCGCGGCCGTCTGTTGCTGCACACTGCCCGCGGCGAAGGCCGGGTCAAGCCCGGCCATGACGAACGGGCCGCCATGGAGAGTGCCGAATGACATCACCGATTGACCAGATCCGCCCTTACCACGCGGAGCTCACTGCGATCCGTCGCGACATCCATGCCAATCCCGAGCTTGGCCTGGAAGAACATCGCACCGCCGAACTGGTCGCGCGCAAGCTGGAAGAGTGGGGCATCGAGGTACACCGCGGCGTCGGGAAGACCGGCGTGGTCGGCGTGCTGCGCTCGGGCAATGGCGAGGCCACCATCGGTCTGCGCGCCGACATGGACGCGCTGCCGATCGTCGAGGCCAATGACTTCGCCTATCGCAGCCAGAACACCGGCACGATGCACGCCTGCGGGCATGATGGCCACACTACGATGCTGCTCGGTGCCGCGCGCTATCTGGCGGAAACGCGCAAGTTCAATGGCACGGTCAACTTCATCTTCCAGCCAGGCGAGGAAGGCATCGGCGGCGCGCTGGAAATGCTGAAGGATGGCTTGTTCCAGCGCTTCCCGTGCAATGCGGTGTACGGCATGCACAACCGGCCGGGAATGCCGGTGGGCAAATACGGCATCGCGCCAGGCACCGCGATGGCGGGAGGCGGATTCTTCGACATCACCATCACCGGCAAGGGCGCACACGGCGCTCGGCCGGAGGACTCGATCGACCCGGTACTCGTCGCCTGCCACGTCGGCACGGCGCTGCAATCAATCGTCTCACGCAACCTGTCGCCGCGCGAGACCGCGGTGCTCAGCGTCACGCGCATCCAGTCGGGCGACGCCTACAACGTGATCCCGCAGAGCGCGATGCTCGCCGGTACGGTGCGCGCGATGCGGCGCGAGACGCTGGAGGCGGTGGAGCAGAACATGCGACGCATCGTGGCGGGTGTGGCGACGGGATTCGGTGCGGCGGCCGAGGTGGATTTCCGACTGATCTTCGCGCCGCTGGTCAATCATCCGGAGCATACCCAGGCGATCGCCGATGCCGCGGCGGACCTGGTCGGCGACAACAACGTCAACCGCGCGCAGGCGCCGGCGGTGGCGTCGGAGGACTTCGCGTTCATGCTCGAACAGGTGCCCGGCGCGTATATCAATGTCGGCAACGGCGACAGCGCGGCGGTGCACAACCACCTGTACAACTTCAACGACGAGGCAATTCCGTTCGGGTCGGCGCTGTGGGCGCGACTGGTCGAACGGCAGTTGCCGCGCGGAAGCGAATAACTGATCGGTCCTCCCCTCCCGCAAGGGGAGGGGGAAGCTTTGCATTGGGAAGGAGATACCCATGCTGAAATTTGGCGCGTCGATGTTCTTCACCGACTATTCCATGGCGCCGGGGGAACTTGGCAAGGCGCTGGAGGAGCGCGGATTCGAATCGGTCTGGGCACCGGAGCACTCGCACATCCCGCTGTCGCGCAAGACGCCTTTTCCCGCCGGCGGCGACCTGCCGAAGAAATACTACGATGCAATGGATCCGTTCGTGACGCTGACCATGGCGGCGGCGGCCACCAAGACTCTCAAGGTGGGAACTGGCGTTTGCCTGGTGGCGCAGCGCGATCCGATCCAGACCGCGAAGCTGGTGGCGTCGATCGACACTGTCTCCGGCGGCCGCTTTCTGTTCGGCATCGGCAATGGCTGGAACCAGGACGAGATGGAGAACCACGGCACGCCCTTCAAGGAACGCCACAAGATGGCGCGCGAGAAGGTCGAGGCGATGAAGGCGATCTGGACCAAATCGAAGCCCGAATACCACGGCGAGTTCGTCAACTTCGATCCGATGATGACCTGGCCGAAGCCGGTACAGAAGCCGCATCCGCCGGTTATCGTCGGTGGCGCGTTTCCGTACTCGGCACGGCGCGCGATCCGCTATGGCGACGGCTGGATTCCGCAGGCCTCACGCGGCGCATATTCGGAAATTGCCGACATGATCCCGGAATTCCGCAAGATGGCGACCGAGGCCGGCCGCGATCCGGCGTCGATCGAGATCACCGTGTGGTTCCCCAAGCAGGACGCCGACCTGATGAAGCGCTACCAGGACCTCGGTGTCTCCCGCGTGGTGTTCAACGCTGAGTCCGAAAAGGCCGACACGGTGCTGCCGGTGATCGACAGCTGGGCTGCGCTGATGCGCCAGGTCAACGGCTGAACTTGCTGCGGATTCCGTATGGCCTCGAACGTCTGCCGCGGACCATTGCGCTGGACGATCCGAGGCTGCGTTGCGTGGTGGTCGGTGACGACAAGCTGCGGCTCAACAGCGAGCCGGTGCCGGCGGACGCGATGCCACTGGCGATCGGCGACCATGCGGCGCGAGTTGCGGCGGCGACCGAGTGGCTGGCGGCGCAGTGCGGCGACTATGCGCCGCTGCGTCGGCAGTTCATCGATGCCTATTTCCGCTTCATAGCGGCGCATCTGGCGGCGCATCGGGACGAGCTCGCCGAATTTGCCAGGCCATTCGACGGACTCTATGCGCCGGAGGATTGGCTGTGGTCGGCGCTGCGACCGTTGCCGCGCGGTTGGGTTCCAGCGGATGGTAAACTGCTGCCGGCGGATATCGCGTTCTGGGATGGTTCTCAGACTGTCGCGATCGAAGTGGCGGCGCGCGAGACGGCGCGGCAAAAGGCACTGGAACAGGCCGGCATCACCACATGCCGCATCGACCCGCAAGTGTTCGCCGCCGACCCATTGCTTCTGGGTGAGGTTCTACCCGCCAGCTTCCAGCGCTTCTGGGATGGCACGCTGCTGCCATCAAGCCCGTTTCGCCGCCCGGTGCCGCGCGGCGTCGTAGCCATGGAGCGGTGACGCAGCCGGTCATGCTGTGTTGCACCGCCTGATGCAGCAGGTTCAGCAGCCGTACTGCGATGACACACTGAGCGTGGACGGGAGCGGCAACAGTGCACTCACCGGCGAGGTGAAGGTGTAGTTGATCGTTATCATGTAATAGTTGACGCTGCCGCCGGTGGTGGTGGTGCAGCTGGGCGCGGTTGGCGTTGGCACGCCAGTGGCGTCTAAAGTGATGCCATCGCTGGAAGCGACGCTTACGGCATAGCTGGCAGGCGTATTCGTGCCGGTGCAGAGCGGGCTGCTGATCGAATAGCAGCGGGCCGTCATATCGGCCGCGTGCATCAGGATCTGGTGCGTCCACAACAGTCGGCCAAATTCGACGATGCCAAACAAGAGCATCAGGATGGCCGGCAATCCGATTGCCACTTCGATCGTCGCCGTGGCTCTCCCGGTGGCCAGCAGACCCAGGCGCCGGCGGATCATTGGATCCGAACCCATGCGGTTTTCGTTATCGTCTGGCCGGTCAGCCATACGTCGCCGGAAAACAGCGGCGTGAAAGTGATCGATCCCTGAATCGCCACATACGCGCCAGGCTGCGTCGTGTCCGAGCAGGCGGTGCCGCAGGTGGTTGTCGTCTGGGTCGCCGGCGTCAGCGTCGGGCTCGGACAGTAACAACTGTTGTAGATCGCGTCCGAGTCGCCGGCCGTGGTAGAGGAGGTATTATAATAGACCGTCGGTGCCGCGAGCGCTGGAGGCGTCGCATTCTCGAAAATCGTCGTGATGTTGGCTCGGAAGGTGGAAACCGTCAGGCATGGCGGAGTCGCCGTGGCGCAGCCGGCGGAATTCGGCGAGACCAACTGGCCGTCAAGTAGAGCATACGCGGCACCGGCAGACAGCGCATTGGAGAGCCTGAGTTTGCTCGATACATACGTGGTAAAGTCCACGGTGAACACCAGCAGCATCACGAGAACCGGCGTCAGCAACGCGAATTCCAGTGCGGCAACAGCCTGGATGTTTCGGGCGAAATGTCGGGACCGTGCTCTGCGCGGTGCAATCCGCACGCTGATCCAACACATCATTGTGCCAATACCGTGCTGAACGCTGTTCCCTGAAGCGCGCTGCAGCTGGAGAATGATGCACTGCCGGAAATCACGGCCGTCCCGACAATGAAGCCGAAACATCCATTGACGCTCACATTACCCTGCAAATTGAGCGAGGCCGCCTTGCCATAGATCATGCCCGCGGCCGTCACGGTCCCGTTGTTCTCGCTCGGCAGGTTCAGCGTGCCGGTGTAGTTCTGCGGAACCGCCAGCAGCAGGCCTGCAATGCCGGACCCGCTGAGGCCGCTGGCGCAGCTGCCCGATACCGCCTGCCCGCACGGAGCGATCAGCGAGTGAGTGCCCGAGCCTGAACCATGCAGAGTCGGCGCCTGGGCGAGGATGAACGTGGTACTGGTGGCTGAATAGCTGTAGGTATCGCTGGCTCCATTGTGCCCGAGCACCAGCCCTCCGCCGTTTGAAGTGCCACCGATCGTGATGAGGCTGCTGGCAGAGCTGCTCCCGTTGAAGGTAAGGCTGCCTGTGCTGTTCGAGAAGTTGAAGTCCGACCCGATCTGATAGACGCCCGCGCCAAACGTATAGCTCGCCGTGCCAAGCGTCACGCTTCCTGCCACATTGGTGGTATCCGTCCCGCCACCCGCGGTATTCCAGCTGACATTGCCGCCACCGGTCAGATTCACGTCTCCACCTGACCAGAATGTCCCGGGTCCAACCGTCAGCAAGCCGGCGCCCCCGTTGATCGAAGTCTTATTGCCGGATCCGCCGTTGCCGACGTAATACGTCCCCGCAACGTTACCGGCCGCACAGGTGGTGCCGCTTGTGCCAAGTCCGAAGCAGCCGCCGGTCTGCCCGGTAAGGTCTATCAGGCCATTGATCGTAACGGTGGCCGGGGCGAAATTGACGACCACGTTCCCGGTGACGGAAAGCGCCACGGCGTTCTTACTGCCGATCGTAAAATTTCCGCTGAGGTTCACGATGAAGGGCGAGCAGGTACCGGCGCTTATCGTGACGCTCTGGTAGCTATGCGGACCTGACATCGTCAGGGTGCAACTGCCACTGACGGGGCCGGTCCACGTCTGGGCGCCGCTGTTGACCTGCGTCATGGTCGGCGCGGCAAGGCCCTGAACCGTCGCTATGCCATTCAGTGCCGTTGTGACGGCAGCCTTTGCGCCTATGAAGTCGACAATGGCAGCCTGGGTGACAGCAAATCGGTGTCCCGTGAACGCTGAACTGCCGCCGACGTAGACACTTCCGGGAGTATAGACATTCGCCGTCATGGTCGAGTTGCCGCTTAACCCGACGGAGGACGTCGTCTGTGTGGTCCCGACCCTGTTCGACTTCGACCAAAGTGAGCAGCCGTTCAAAGTGGCAGTCCCGGTGACCTTGATGTCGGGGGATCCTGAACTGCTCAACGCTTCGACGCAGGGCGGAGCAACGCTCTGGATTTCCGCATAGGCAGTCGCACTGATAGCAACGGATGTGTTGCTGCTCATTATGCGCGACAGCATCAGAGGCGCATTGGTGTTCGTCGTGACGATGATGGCGCTATTGCCATCGCCGCTCGGTGAGGCGCCAAGCGATGTCGCGGCGTTCTCTGCCGCAACCCCGTTCATGACCGCATAGTCTTTTGCGGCCTGATAGCAGGACACCGGAGTGGCATCCAGGTTGCAACCGTTGTTCTTGACGTACGACAATGCGCCAGCCATGGCGGCACTGTCCGCCACGCGCTGCAGTTCTGCTTGCAGCAGATACCAATTGCTGGTCTCCACTGCGAGTGCCGCAAGACCGATGAGGCAGCTCGCGCCAACCGCCATCAGCACCGTGATCGCGCCCCGCCTGTCAGCAGAAAAATACTGGCCTCTCAGCATCGCATTATCCGAACGTGCCCGTGCTTCGCCACAAGTGCAGCGTACTGCGCCGCGCGCTCGCCGCGGCAAATACAGCGGGAACCCCGTCAGCGACCACCCGGTAGAGTTGGTTGACGGACGCCGGATGCTCGACGCTCTCTTGAAACCATGTCTGGGCCACGTCGGGGTTCATCTGATCCAACAAGATTGCCGATGACAGGTCCGCGACCCGCGGCGATCGCGCGGGCGAAGGAGAGAACAAGACAAAACCATCCGGCCTAGGCGGGTCAGGTCCGATGACGATCCTACGGCGGAATTTGCTGCAGATTGGTTTCAATACGATGACGGAAGCGGACCGGGAGCCGCACGATGGGACCATGCAGGACTGGGGGTCACGGACTGCCGTCAGTGAATGCGGTCACTCGGCGGAATCGAAGCGAACCTGGCGGCTGCGCAAACCATGACCAAAACACCACTGACTCCAGCGGTGACAGGACACCGCCCTTCCCCGCACAACGCCGCTACGACACCGGGCGCCAGAACGGCTTACGGGCCCGCACCGGGTCGAGCAGCGACCAGTCGCCCTGTTCGACCACATGGCCCTTGGGAAATGGCGCCCGCGGCTCCAGACCGAGCGACACCATCACCCGGTCATCGCGGTAGTAACAAAGCAGCACGAGCCGCACGAGTACGGCGACCGGCGTGCCGCGTTCGGCTCGCAGCTTGGCTGCCACCTCGGCCCGGCGCGTGGCAGGCAATTCGACGAATGATCCACCAGCCAGCGTTCGCAGCCTGGCCAGCGCGGCGCTTACTTTGTCGACGTCTCGCCCGACGCTGCTGACGATGTCAGCAAAGATCGTCTCGTCATCGGCACCCGGCACGTCGTATTTCGTGCTGGCAGGAATGACCATCCCGGCGAGGCACCGCAGGTCGGCCAGTTCGGCCTCGGTCAGCGTCTGGTTGCTCATCTCGGCCTCAATCGAACAAGGTGGCCAGGCGCTGCTTGATGCTGTCGGCGATGTACAGCGCCAGTGCCTGGATCGTGCATGTCGGGTTCACACCGCCTGAGGTGACAAAGATGCTGCCATCGACGATGAACAGGTTCTTCACGTCATGGCAGCGTCCCCACGGATTCACCACCGAACGTTCGGGATCGCTGCCCATGCGCGCCGTGCCCAGCAGATGCCAGCCACCATAGGCCACGGGACGGGTCGCGTGGATGTGTCGCGCACCGGCGGCGGCGAGGATCTCCTTGCCGCGATCGATAGCGAAGTCGAGCATGCGGTTGGTGTTCTCGCCGATGCGGTAGTCGATCCTGGGCGCGGGGATGCCGTGGCGATCCTTCAGCACCGGATCGAGCGTCACCTGATTGCACGCCTCGGGCAGGTCCTCGGTGCAGATGCCGACCTGCATGCGGTGGCCGACCATGCTGCGGAACACGTCGTGGTGGCCCTCGCCCCATGGCAACAGGCCGCTGGCTTCTGCCTGCACCGCCTCACTGCCGACACCGGCGGTGCGGACGAATTGGAAATTGAACCCACGCACGAAGCCGCGCGCCCGGTCGGTCTCGTAGAACTCCTGGCTCCACAGGCACAGCGGCGGGCCATGCCTGTCCATCGGTTCGTCGACATAGCCGATAACCTGTGCCCAGGGATGGAACATCAGGTTCTTGCCGACGAGCCCGCTGGAATTGGCGAGGCCGTTGGGGAAGCGCCCAGAGGCGGAGTTCAGCAGCAGCCGCGGGGTGCCGACGCCGTTGCAGGCCATGATGACAACCTCGGCCGGCTGGAACTGTTCGACGCCATCGGCGTCGTAGTAGACCACCCCGGTCGCCATACCGTCGTCGCCGGTGGTGATCTTGCGCACGCGGCAGTTGGTGCGCAGCTCGACGCCGGCGCGAATCGCATGCGGCCAGTAGGTAATGTCGGTGCTCGCCTTCGCCCCTTGCGCGCAGGCCGGCGTGCAATGACCGAGATTGATGCAGGGCGCGCGGCCGTCATATTCGGTGGTGGCGACCGCGCTGTCCGAGGGCCACCAATGCCAGCCTAGCTGGTTCATCGTCTGGCCGATCTTGGCGCCGGATTTTCCGAGCGGCAGAGGCGGCATCGGCGGCTCGTGCGCCGGATAGGCGGGATCGCCGGCAAGGCCCGAAACGCCGGTCATGCGATCGTTCTCGGCGAAGAACGGCTCCAGGGTGGCGTAATCGATCGGCCAATCATCGGCCACGCCGTCCAGCGTGCGGACGCAGAAATCGGACGGGTGCAGGCGCGGATAATGCGCCGTGTACATCACGGTCGAGCCGCCGACGGCGTTGAAGTTCACCACCTTGATCGGCGAGTTGTCGTCGTTGATCGGATAGTCACTCGGCCGCCGGCGGATGTTCGGGCTGGTGGCATAGTCACTGAACACCCGCGCCTCGTAGTCCCGCCCATTGGTCGGGTAGTCCGACTGCTTCATCCAATCGCCCTGCTCGAGGCAAAGGATCCTCATCCGTGTCTCGGCGAGACTCCAGGCGACGGCCGCGCCGGAGGCGCCGGAGCCGATGATCAGTACGTCGACCTTGTCCTTCATGGCGGTTCCTGTGTGGCGAATTCGAGCTGACTGTACACCTCTCCCGGCTGCACGGGAGAGGTGTACATGTTGGCGTGATTGGACAGGACTTCGGACCCTTCCTAGCCTCCCGACAAAACATCGGAGGAACGCCGGATCGTGGCCGCACCGGTGCTCGAACTCAAGGGCATCTCGAAGAGCTTCGGCGCGATCCATGCGCTGAATGAGGTCGATTTGTCGCTCGAGCCAGGCGAGGTGCTCGGGCTGATGGGCGACAACGGCGCGGGCAAGTCCACCCTCGTGCGGATCATGGCCGGCAACTTCCCGCCGACCTCCGGCGAAATCCGGCTCAACGGCGAAGCCGTACGCTTTCATCGGCCGGTGGATGCCCGCCTGAAGGGGATCGAAGTCGTTTATCAGGACCTCGCGTTGTGCGATAACCTGACCGCAGCGGCGAATGTCTACCTGGGGCGTGAAATCACCCGCCGCATCGGCCCGATCCGCTGGCTCGACTATCGCACGATGTATATGCGTGCCGGAGAGCTGTTCGCCGAGCTGAAGTCGGAAACACGGCCGCGCGACCTGGTGCGGCGCATGTCGGGCGGTCAGCGCCAGGCGGTGGCCATCGCGCGGACGCGCCTCTCCGATCCGCACATCGTGCTGCTGGATGAGCCCACCGCCGCGATCTCGGTACGCCAGGTCGCCGAGGTGCTCGAGCTGATCCGGCGGCTGCGCGACCAGGGGATCGCGGTGTTGCTGATCAGCCACCGCATGCCGGATGTGTTCGAGGTGGCGGATCGCGTTCTGGTGCTACGCCGCGGGCGCAAGGTGGCGGAAAAGCCGATTGCCGAATCGAGCCCCGAAGAAGTCACCGGCCTGATCACAGGGGCGATCCATGCCGCTTGAAGCGCCTGCACCGCTGTCGAGCGTCGCCGACGTCAAGGAGCTCACACTGGTTCAGCGCATGCTGGCGAGCCAGGCATTCTGGATAACGCTGGCGCTGCTGGCGATGTGTGCCGTGATGTCGGTGCTACAGCCCGCCGCTTTCGCCAGCAGCGAGAACTTCTACAACATCACCCGCAACTTCGCCTTCATCGGCATCATGGCGCTGGGGATGACGACGGTGATCATCACCGGCGGCATCGACCTGTCGGTTGGCTCTGTGATGGGGTTGGCGGCCATCGTCGCCGGTCTCGTTCTGCAGGACGAAGGGCCGTGGTGGCTCGCAATCGGCGCCGGCCTCGTCACCGGCATCGTCTCCGGCGCCGTCAACGGCATGCTGATCGCCGGCCTCGGACTGCCGCCATTCGTCGTGACGCTCGGCACGCTGTCGATCGGTCGCTCACTCGCCGTCGTGCTATCGCAGAACAAGATGATCTATGATTTCGGCCCCGACTCCGACATCATCTTCGCCATCGGCGGCGGCCAGGTATTCGGCGTCGCCAATCCGGTCTGGGTGCTGCTGATCCTGTGCGTGGTATTCGCCGGCGTGCTGCATCTTTCGCGCTGGGGCCGGCATCTCTACGCCATCGGCGGCAATGAGCAGGCAGCGCGGCTCACCGGCGTGCCCGTCGCGCGCGTGAAGATCACCGCCTACATCGTCTCTGCATCGATGGCTGCGCTGGCGGCGGTGATGATCATCGGCTGGCAGGGATCGGCGATCAACGCCCTCGGCACCGGCTACGAGCTGCGCGTCATTGCCTCCACCGTCATCGGCGGCGCCAACCTGATGGGCGGCGAAGGCGGGGCCTATGGCGCGTTCATCGGCGCGGCGCTGATCGAGGTGATCCGCAACGCGCTGCTAATGGCTGGCGTGGATTCCAACTGGCAAGGCACGTTCGTCGGTGTGTTCATCGTGCTCGCGGTGCTGCTCGAGAAGGTCCGCGGACGCAGGCGCGCGTGACAGAGGCAAGCAAAGGAGGAGGCGACATGAAGAAGTACCTGCTGGGTGCGGCAGCGCTGGCCGCGATGCTGGTCGCGGCCGCACATCCCGGTTTGAGCGCCGACAAGAAATATGTCTTCGCACTGGTGCCGAAGAACACCAACAACCCGTTCTTCGATCAGGCACGCGATGGCTGCAAGAAAGCCGAGAAGGAACTCGGCGGCGCGGTGGAGTGCCTCTATATCGGACCTGGCGAACACGGCGGCGGCGAGGAGCAGGTGCAGGTGATCAACGACCTGATCGCACGCCGCGTCGATGGCATCGCCGTGTCGCCATCCAACGCGGCGGCGATGGGCCGCGCGTTGCAGGCGGCGAGCAAGGCCGGCATTCCGGTGCTCACCTGGGACTCCGACCTGCTCGATCGCGACAAGAAGGAACGCATCGCGTATGTCGGTACGCACAACTACGAAATCGGTGTCAACCTCGCCAAGCTGGTGATGCAGATCAAGCCGAAGGGCGGCGCAATCTGCATTCAGTCGGGCGGCGCCGCAGCCGCCAACCACAACGAGCGCATGCAAGGCATCCGCGACACGCTATCCGGCCAGGCGAGCAAAGCACCGCCCGGCGACCGGCTAACCGGACAGAACGGCTGGAAGGAGGTCGATGGGTGTCCGCTCTACACCAATGACGACTTCCCGGTGGCGGTGCAGCAGATGGAGGACATCCTCGGCAAGTATCCGCAGCTCGACGCATTCGTGCCGACCGGCGGGTTCCCGCAATTCCTGCCGCAGGCCTATCGCAAGGTGGCGGAGAAGGTGAAGGGACGCATCGACGATGGCTCTTTGGCGCTGGTGGTGGCGGACACGCTACCGGTGCAGCTCGATCTGCTGAAGGCGGGGCTCTCACGCGGCCAGGTCGGCCAGCGGCCGTTCGAGATGGGCTACAAGTCGATCTACTTCCTGAAGGACATCAAGGACGGCAAGGCGAAGCCGAAAGACCCGACCTATACCGGGCTCGATGTCTGCACCCCGCAGAACGTGGCGACCTGCGTGGGGGGATAGTCGTACGCCTCTCCCGCACGCGGGAGAGGCGCGCGCTTCAGTCAGCTCCGTGCGGCCAGGAATTGCTTGTTGACGCAGTTCTCCAGCCGCCCGTCGCGCAGGTAACGCGCCGCGGTGCGTGACGCGAAAGCGCGATTGTCGTGCATGCTTTCCGGCGTGTAGAAGGCCGAGTGCGGCGTCAGCACCAGGCGGTGACGGATCCAGTCCTCGTTGCGCTGCCAGGCGGCGATGAGGCGCGCCTGCGGATTGGCCGGCTCCTGCGGCAGCACGTCGAGCCCGGCGGCGAGCACGGTGCCATCCTTCATGGCGTCGTACAGCGCATCGATGTCGACGATCGGCCCACGCGCGGTGTTGATCAGGATCACGCCACGTTTGGCGGTGGCGAAGGCATCCGCCCCGATCAGGTTGCGCGTCTCGGACGTGAGCGGTGCGTGGATGCTGACGAAATCGCACTGGCCCATCAGCTCGGCCAGCGAATCGGCGCGGCGCACGCCGATCGCAAACTGATAGCCGTTCGGCTGGTATGGGTCGTAGAACACGACATCCATGTCGAACGCCTTGGCCCGTCGGGCGGCGGCCGTGCCGATACGGCCCATGCCGACCACGCCGAACGTGCAGACCGACAGCCGGCGGCCGAACGGGTTGTGTGCCGGGCGCCAGTTGGCCCGGAGGTCGGCGCGCAATTCGGCGTCGTGATAGGCGACGCTCTTGGCCAACGTCATCATCAGCGCGATCGCATGGTCGGCGACCTCGCGCGTGCCGTAGTCGGGCGTGTTGCAGACTGGGATACCCAGCTTGCCGAAGCGCTCGATATCGACATCGTCGTAGCCGACCCCGTACTTCACGAAGATCCGGCACTTGCGCAGCTTGTCGATGTATTGTGACGGAAAGTTGCCGACGATGCCGTCGGCATTGGCCCATTGTTCATCCGTCACCGCGGCCGGGGCGGCGCAGAAATCGGTCTCGAAGTCCGGGCCGACCACGTCGCGGACAACCGACACCATATCGGCTGCAATGTTCGGCCAGAGAATCCGCATCGCCATCTCGATTCCTCATCGCTTGCTGTTGCACCGCATAGTGCCACCATGCGGCCGGTACACCAATCGAGGGCGGGACAATGACCGATCAGGGCGACGCCGCGCCAGGCGGGACTGGCGGAGATCCGCATTCCGGGCGAGCGTGGCGACGCGACGCGCGAGCGCCTGCTGCGCGAAGGGATCGAGACCGATAGTAAGATCTGCGATGCGCTGCGACCTGTCCGAAGGACATCTCGATTAAGGAGCGAGCCAACATGATGATCGTTGACGCACAAATCCACCTCTGGGCCAAAGGCAAACCGTCCGCCCATCATCGTCAGACGCCTTACCTGAAAGAGGAAGCTCTGGCGGCCATGGATGAAGCTGGCGTTGATCGCGCGGTGGTCCATCCGGTGATGTGGGACCCTGATTCCAACGAGCTCGCGGTCGAAGCGGCGCGGGCACATCCCGATCGCTTCGCCATAATGGGTTGGATTTACCTGGATCAGCCGGAGCAGCGCGCTTTGCTCGACACCTGGAAAGCCCGGCCGGGAATGAAGGGGCTGCGGTTCTATTTCTCCGATCCCAGGTCGCAATACTGGCCGGATGACGGCACGCTGGACTGGCTGTTCCCTGTGGCTGAGCGCCTGGGCATTCCTGTTTCGCTCCAGGCATCCGCTTTCCTGCCGCGGGTTGGCGAGATCGCCGAACGGCATCCGCGACTGAATATCAGCATCGATCACATGGGGGTGCCGCGCGCGACCCAAGGGGCGGAAGGCGCCTATCGCAACCTGCCGCAGTTGCTGGCGTTGGCGAAGCACCCGAACGTGGCGGTGAAGGCGACCGGCCAGGCCGGTTATGCCCTGGATTCCTACCCGTTCCGCAGCATCCACGATGCGTTGCATCGGGTGTTCGATGCGTTCGGGCCGCGCCGCATGTTCTGGGGCACCGACATCACCCGCATGCATTGTACGTGGCGTCAGTGCGTGACGTTGTTCACCGAGGAATTGCCCTGGTTGAAGGGCGCTGATCTGGACCTGGTGATGGGGCAGGCCTTCTGCGACTGGATCGGCTGGGATACCGGCGCCGCACGATGAAGCTGGCCCACGCGGGACCGGATGGAGGTCCAGAATGGCGGGGCGGCCGGTATCCATGGTCACGGCTCCAAGCGGGCAGTCGCTGTGCGGCAGGCGTGCCGGTCCTGTCAGCCTGGAGAAACCCCTCCCGGGGTCAACGGACGTCCCCGTTGTCGCCGTCACGCATCTGATCCGGGGGCCAGTGCCAGCCGCCGCCGACTTGCTATGATCCAGCCCGCAAACGGGAGGATCCATGCGCAAGTTCTTCGGGCCTTCGGGCTCTGTCACTCGGGTCGTCGTCGAAAGCCAGGTCCTCAAGGCGAATATCCTGGGGGATCCGACCGCACGGGCCGTCGATGTCTACATCCCGGCCGGCCACGACGGCCATGGGCTGCCCCTGCTGGTTGACCTGGTCGGCATCACCAGCAGCGGCCTGTCGCATACCAACTGGGCGGGTTTCGCCGAGAACATGCCGGAACGCCTCGACCGCCTGATCGGCGAGCAGCGTATGCCGCCGGTCGTGGTGGCGTTCCCCGACTGCTTCACCCGGATCGGCGGCAACCAGTATGTCAATTCAGCGGCGACCGGCCCGTGGGAGGACTTCCTCACCGCCGAGATGCTGCCGGCGATCGAACAGCGCTTCGCCTGCGGCGGCGCGGGGCGGCGCGGCGTATTCGGCAAGAGCTCCGGCGGCTACGGCGCCATCATCCACGCGCTCCGCCATTCGGATGTCTGGGCAGCGGCGGCGTGCCACTCGGGCGATATGGGCTTCGAGCTGTGCTACCTGCCCGACATGCCGGCCACGTTGCGGGCGTTGTCGGATGTGGACAATTCGATCGAGCGGTGGTGGCGCAAGATGGAAGACGCCAAAAAGCGGCCCGACGGCATCTTCACCGCGATGAACGTACTGGCCATGGCGGCCAGCTACGATCCCGACCCGAACGAGTTTCTCGGCATGCGCCTGCCGGTCACCTTCGATACCTGCGAGGTGATCTCGGAGCGGTGGGCGAACTGGCTGCGCCACGACCCTGTCGTCGCGGTGGAGACGCTCGGGAACAATCTGCGGAACCTTAAGGCGCTGTACATCGACTGCGGCGCCAAGGACCAGTTCAACCTGCTGTTTGGCGCGCGCCGGCTGGTGCGGCGCATGAATGAGCTGGGCATTGCGCACCGCTACGAGGAGTTTCCCGACAACCATAGCGGCGTCGATTACCGCATGGATGACAGCCTGCCTTTCCTGGCCCAGGCGCTGGTCGCCTGAGGGCGCACGTACGCGAAGGGACAACGCCATGCCGATCATCGACGTCCAGGTTCACGCCTACGAACGCAATCATCCGGCCCGCCCCTGGGCTGGACAGCTGCACGGGCCGCAATCCGCCAACGGCGAGGAGATGGTGGCCGCGATGGACGCGGTCGGCGTGGACGCGGCGATCATCGTCTCCACGTTCAACCTCTATCGCTACGACCCGAGCTACGCGCTCGAGGTGTATCGTAAGTGGCCGCAGCGGTTCCGTGTGGTGAAGCCGATCGATGTCACCGATCCGGCGATCGACGATGTCGTCGGCGAATGGGCCGGGACCAGGGGCGCCGTCGGCGTTCGCATCATGCTGCGCGACGAACTGCCATCCGACCCGGCCGACCCGCGGGTGAACCGGGCGTTTGCCGCCGCCGGAAGGCACGGCCTGCCGGTGAACTTCCTCTGCTGGGGCCGGTTGGACCACGGCACGGAGCTGGTGCGGCGCAACCCCGGCACCGTCATCGTCATCGACCATCTCGGGCTGCTGCAGCCCAACCAGCCACCGCCGCCGGCCACACCCTGGGCCGATCTGCCGAAGCTGCTCGCGCTGGCCGCCTATCCCAACGTCCGGGTCAAGATCAGCGGCGCCTGCACGCTGTCGCGCGAATCCTATCCCTACAACGACATCTGGGAACCGGTCCTCAGGATTATCGACGCCTTCGGCATCGACCGCTGCATGTGGGGAACCGATTGGACGCGGACGAGTGGGATGCTGAGCTATGAGCAGGGCGTCCGCCCATTCGTCGAGACCAGGCGTCTGTCCAACAGCGATAGGGCGATGCTCATGGGGGGTACGCTCGAGACTGTTTACAACTGGTCCGGTCGTTAGAGTCGATTCAGGGCGACCGGAAACGTGCATGATGCTGGCAGCGATGCCCACCAGCTGTGCTGCTACGTCGCCGTAGCCCATTCGACACCGACGTACAGGACCAGTGCGCATCCGATGGCGATCACGGCCACGATGACGACAACCCGCCACCAGTCATCCATTTCGACCAGCCCTGCCCCCTCCTGCCGCCGAGGCCACGAGCTGCGGCCGTTCCAGTGAGAGATATCGTGGTTCTGTACTTCATGTTGGGGCAAATTGTTTCGGAACGTGGCGCCCCCACGTGAATCGCTGCATGGGTCGCAGGTCATCGAGGTGACAAATTGTGTCCGACCGATGTCCGACCTTGCTTGCCCGGGCAGCCAAATCTACGTGGTCAACTCCGCGCACCGATCCAGAGAATATGAAACCGTTTTGCAGACTGACAATTGCAGTAGCGCTGCTGGCGGCAGAAGCGACGACATCCAACGCGCAGATGGGTGGTGCTCCGATGGGCACCTTCCCGATGGGCGGCGGACATGGCGGCCGGCAAAGGAACCAGCAACAGGCCCCCGCACACACCGTCTCGCCGCCGCCGCCGGTCGCGCCGGAGCCCTGGCCGCGGTGGGACAGCGGCGCTATTCTTTGCAAGTCGCGCGACGACCTGGTGAGATATCAGACACAGGGCACGGCTGATCCGAGCGACGCAGCACCACACCAGGCGCCGGATTGCATGCTCATCCAGAAGCGGATCGCCATCAAGATACTGGACCGGGACGGCCCGTCGCGCACTCATGTCGCCGCGACGGATACGCCTGAACAGTCCGGCTGGACCAATACTTACCTGCCATCAAAACAGCCAACATCGACCACCACATCGGCAATCTCCGGGCGATGACGAGGCGAGATGACGTCATGACCGCCGTTCGGCCCGTGATACGTTGGGCCATTCTCCTGGCTGGCCTGATAGCGACAGCGTCATTGGCCGGGTGCGGCACGACGCCGCAGTCGCTGGGCATAACGGGGCCAGGCGACCAACAGAAGGCGGCGGGGATCCGACATGGCGCCAGGTCGCAGCACAATCCGCCATACTCGGGCGCGGTCACGGATTCGCAGCAAGGCTGATCCTGTCGTCGGACTCGCGCCGGACGAATCTGTCCAGCCAACACACCGTGTCACAATAAGCTACCGTCGCGACATCCGTCGCATACACAGCATCGTTAGCTCTGCAACCACACAACCAGCAGAGGCGGCGCGACAAGATGGACGGTGATCGCCAGGTTGCCCTGATCAGTGCATCTGTGTCTGAACTGCAACTTCGCCGTACCAAGCGAAGAGCGCTGTTGCCTCTCGGGATGCACAGAAGCGGGACTTCCCTTCTCACCTACCTGCTGCACACGCTGGGCGCGACGTTGCCCGACGACGTTGTCGGACCGGCGTGCGGCAATCCCCTGGGCCATTGGGAGCCACGCAACCTCGTCATGATCAATGACGAGGCACTCCAGGCCATCGACAGAAGCTGGGACGATCCCCGCCCGATAGATCCGGCGTGGTTCCACTCTCGCGACGCATACCGCTTCATCGAACGCATCGTCGTACAGATCGGACGCGACTACGGCTGCGCTCCACTGATCCTGCTCAAAGACCCGCGCATCTGTCGGATCCTGCCGCTCTACCTGACTGCACTCGATATTCTCGATATCGAGCCACTGGTGATCCTCCTGCTCCGCCCATTTCACGAGGTGGCGCGTTCGCTGGCGAACCGCGACGGCTTCGAGCCGGACCTGTCGGAGTTCCTTTGGCTCCGCTCCATTGTCGAAGCTGAATATGTGAGCCGCAGTTGCTCGCGTGTCTGGGTCACGCTGGACCAGGTGATCTCCGATTGGCATGGCACTGCACGGCGTATTGCATCGACGCTCAGGATCGACTGGACCAAAGCGTGCGACGAAGCAACCTGCCAGCCGAGCCCATTCATCAAGCCGCGTCTATACCATCCGATACACGAATCGAGTACGCGACCGGATGTCGCACGTTGGCTCGTTCCCCAGGTCTGGAACGCCGTGCAGCATGGGATTGGCGGCAATGACAGAGAGGCACGCGCGCGCTTCGACGAGTTGTGGCTGGCCTTGCGCGACCTGGACCGTCTGTCCACCTGGCGTCTCGAGGGGCTCAGGCGGCGATACGACGATACGATTGCCGCCATGTGCGACTCCACATCGTGGCGTGTGACGAAACCACTGCGCGCGCTCAAGCGGCTTATGCAGTAAGACCAAAGCTCATTGATGATGACCCATGCGTTGCCCCGACTGTCATGGCCGGGCTTGGCCCGGCCGCCCACGTCTTTTGGCCGACGCAGACGAGGAAGACGCGGGATGGCCGGCCCACGCCCGGCCATGACAGTGAGATCGATGAGTTGCTATCAACGAGCGTTGGGATAAGCCCAATTGTCCGGGCGATGACCGGACCAGTTCACTCGCCGGAAATCGTCTCCCCGACGGGAACCCAGCGGCCGCTCTCGAAGCGCTGGATCTGGAACCGGTTCACCACGCTGTAGTCGCTGGGAGTCGTCGTGACCGTGATGCCGGGCAGCAGCATCGGCACGCGCAGATTGGTCAGGTGCGTGGCGATGGCCAGCACGTTCTCGCGGGTCAGGTTCGATCCCGCCTCACGCAGCACATGCGCCATCAGGAATGAGGCGACGTAGCCGTTGATGACGCCGCTGTCGCGCGGATTGCCCTGGGTCAGATTGGCTTTCTCCCAGTCCAGGAAAGCCTTTACGTCCGCATCGTCTGCCCACGCCGGATCGAACGGATCCTTGGCGTACGCCGTCGAGATCAGGCCCTCGGCATTCTCCAGCCCGGCCGGCTTGAGCACGCCTTCGACGTTGCTGGCGATGCTGCACACCAGATGCAGCGGCTTCCAGTCCAGCTTGCGCACGCCGCGGATCTCTTCCGCACCGGCTTTCTGCGTGCCGGCGAAGTAGAACACGTTGGCGCCCGATACTTTCGCTGCGATCAGTTGCGAATCTACCGTCGGGTCGGCGACCTCGTAGGTCTGCTCGCTGACGATGAGCGAATCCGCCTTGTCGCCGAGGCCCGACCTGAACCCCGCGCGAAAGTCCTTGCCCAGGTCGTCGTTCTGGTAGAGCACCGCGATCTTCGGCGCGGCGACCGACTGGAGCACGTAGTGCGCCATGGCCCGGCCTTCCTGCACGTAGCCGGGGATGAACGCCATGGTCCAGGGAAACGCCTTGGGATCCCTGAAGCGGCTTGCCCCCGTGGTGATGAACAGGTGCGGCACCTTCTTCGCGTTGAGGTACTTCTCGACGGCGGCGTTCGTCGGCGTGCCGACCGACCCATACATCATCAGGACATTGTCGTCCTCGACCAGCCGCCGTGTCGCCTCGACGGTCTTCGGCGGGCTGTAGGCATCGTCGAGCACAATGAGCTTGACCTGCCGGCCATTGATGCCGCCGGCCTTGTTGATGGCGTCGAAATACGCCAGCGACGCGTGCCCCACCACGCCGGCGACGGAAACCGGGCCGCTGAACGGCACGGTCTGTCCGAGCCTGATCTCGGTATCGGACGCGCCGGGGCTGTATTGCTGCGCCATGGCTGCGCCAGTCGCGACGAAAGCCATCGCCGTAACCGCCCGCAACATGCTGCCGAGCATTGCCTGTCCTCCCTGATTGGCTTCCGGCGGGCGCCTTGCCGGCAGTCCCGAGTTGCGGGCGATTGTCCGGGTGCAGCGCCACGTCGGTCAATCCCGCCGCAGCGGCGCAGGACCGATCCGCCGGATCATGCCGGAACCGGGAAATATCGCTATCGGAATTTGAATGCAGCGCGGGAGCAGCCTGTGCCAGGCCGCTCCCCGAGCGCCGACCCTAAGTGGCCAACCGCCGATCTGCTTCGTTCCGGGATCGGGCAATCAGCACCTGCGGCACCGCCGTTGAAAGGCACGGTCGCGTGGCGTTCATAACGACGGCAGGACTGCGGCCACGCGCCCGACCGTATCGCCCTCGATCGCCGATACCTCGGGGTTCAGCCAAAAAGCCCAGACCCCCGCACCAAAAACCAGCAGCACCGCGGCGATGATGAACGGCGCCTGCCACGACCCGTAATGGACGAGAATCCCGAAGACGATCGGCGACAATGCGCCGCCGATGTTCCCCGCCATGTTCATCGCGGCCGACACGGTCCCGGAATATGTACCGCCGATATGCATCGCGACGGCCCAGGCCGGAGCGATTGCGCACTCGAGGAAGAAGAAGGCCGCTGTCAGGCACCCGACTGCCGTATAGGCGTTGTCGACCAGCGCGGCCGGCACAATGCACGCCACGCAGCCCAGAAGGCCCACAACCGCCACGAGGCGATGCGCGAGTTTGACGCTTCCGGTCCTCGCCAGCAGCCAGTCAACGGCCAGGCCGCCCACCGTGTCGCCAACGACGCCGGCCCAGAATGGCAGGGAGGCGAAGATCCCGACCTTGAGCAGCGTGAAGTGGCGATACTCCATCAGGTAAGACGGCATCCAGCTCAGGAAAATGAAGCCGCAATAGCCGCTGGTGAAATAGGCGCACATGAGCGCCCACATGCTGGACGACCGCCACAGAATTCCCCACGGCAGGATCGCCATCTTCTCGACCTTGGGCGGGAGGACGTTCCCCTGTTCGTCGACACCCCGGATGTAGGCCAGTTCGTCCCGACTGACGGAGGCCTGCTCCTCGGGCATATCGCGGTAGGTCAGATACCACAGCACAGCCCAGAGGATCCCGATCGCGGCGCAGATGTAGAACACCCACCGCCAGCCAAGCGTCGCCACGATCGCAACGACGATGGGCGGTGAGACAGCGGCGCCAAGCCGGCTTGCGCTATGGGAGACGCCCTGCGCCAGTCCACGCTCGCGCGCCGGGAACCAAAGCTGCATGGCGCGGGTCGCAACCGGAAACGCGCCCGCCTCGCCGATACCGAACAGGAACCTGACGGCCGCGAATGACGCGACGCCACTGGCCGCGGCGGTCAGGGCCGTCATGGCCGACCAGTAAGCGACGATGCCGGTCAACATGCACTGGGGGCCGAACCGGTCGCCCAACCAGCCGCCCGGAATTTGGAACAGCGCGTAACTCCAGACGAATGCGCTGAAGATGAAGCCCATCTCGATCTTGCCGATGTCGAATTCCTTGGCGATCACCGGGGCCACGGTGGAAATGTTTGCTCGATCGAGATAGGTCACGAGATACATCAGGCTGATCAGGGACAGCACGAACCAACGCTTCGTGCCGGTACGCTTTACTTCGGCGGTCACGGCATTTCCTCGCTTTGATCCAGCATACGCTGGACCGACGTTCAAAGTCCGGGGACGATGGATCGAACCGGTCCCGCGGGCAAGGACGGTCGAGAGTGCTGGCGAGGCCGTTGTGACGAGCAGGACGCGGTTCCGCGATCGCGCTGCTCTGCTGCATCAACGCCATGCGGATCTTTGCTGGTGAGCCGCTGCTGCCGATATTGGCGCCGCTGCGATTCTTCGCCCATGACGGCGGAATGCACCGGACCCGATCCGGTGCATTCGCCAATCCGCGGCACGACAGCTCAGATCAGCGAATCGTCCGAGCCGCTGTTGTCGCTGCCGGTATCCCAGCCGGAATCGCTGCTGTCGCTGTTGTCGGTGAGCGAGGAATTGTCGCTGCCGCCTGAATTGTCCCAGGTGCCGTTGTCGACATATCCGGGATCCGTGGTGCTGCCGCCCGAGCCGCTGTTGTCCCAGGTACCCTGGTCGACGTAGCCCTGATCGGGCGCCGCCAGCGGCTCGGTGCCCCATGGGCTGGCCGTCGGCATGCCGCCCGGATAGCCGCCGCCGAAACCGCCGCCAAATCCACCGCCGTGCGAACCGGAGAACAGGTTCATCAGCGCATTGCCGGCGACCAGGCCGCCGGCCACGCCGGCCGCAGTGGTCAGCGCCGAGCCGAGGAAGCCGGAGCCGGAACGCTGGAACATGCCGGGCTGGTAGCTTGGGGCGTATTGCGGTGGCGGCGGCGGTGGCGCCTGCTGGTAGGCCGGCGCGGCAGCCTGACCCTGGTTCCAGGCCGGCCCCGGGCCGCCCTGTTGCTGCGGCGGTGGCGCCGACCGGGCGCCGCCGCCGAACAGCCCGCCGAAGAAGCCGCCTCCGCCGCTGCCTTGCTGCGGCGCCGATTGCTGCGCCTGCTGCACGGCCTGGCGCGCCTGCTGCAACTCCCACTCCAGCCGCTGGATGCGGTTCTGCGCTTCGGCCAGCGCATGTTCCTGGATGAAGGCAAGCTGGGTCAGGCGGTAGCGTGCCTCCGGGTAGCGGGCGAACTGCTCGGCGATCAGCCGGTCAGCCTCGGGATCCACCGGCGGCAGGGCCGGTTGCGTGGTGGCCGGGACTGATCCGCCGAACGATGGCTGGCCGGACGCCTGCGCGCCGCCGACCCGGGAGATGAACTGGGTGATGATGTCACGTTCTTCGTTTGTCATTGGGGCAACCCTCGGGTTTTCCGTGCCGTGCGATGTGGCGCTGATTTGTCACCGCTTCAATGGCGCGAGAGTCCCAGTCGCCGTACTTCGATCACCGGGCAGCGGTCCATGACCACGACGATGCCGGCTGCCTGAGCGCGTGCGGCGGCCGCCTCATCCACCACGCCTAGCTGCATCCAGACCACGCGAGCGCCAAGCCGGATCGCCTCGTCCACCACCGCGCCGGCATTGGCCGAGGCGCGGAAGATATCGACCATCTCGAGCGGCGCGGCGTCGGCCAGGCTGGCCAGCGCCATGCGGCCATGGATGGCGCGGCCCGCGAGCAGCGGGTTCACCGGCACGGCGTCGTAGCCACGCGACAGCAGGAAGCCGAACACGCCGTGCGACGGCCGCCAGGCCTTGTCGGACGCCCCGACCACGGCAATGCGGCGGGTGGCGGTGAGGATCGCCCGTATGGTTTCGTCGGACTGGCCGTCGATGCTCATAGCCGCGCATCCTGCTCTCGGCTGGGTGGCTGTGCCAAGGCCGGTGGCCGGTGCTCGACCTGTCCTTGGCGGGAGGGGCCGGGGCGCGGCCCTTCGGTTCGCTGCAGCCGACCGGCGGCCGCAAAATATAGGCGCACCCGCCCCCCTTGGGATTGCCCGAGATGCGCGAGTGCTCTATGTGGCCCCGCAACCAAACTGAATTCGGCCAGATGCAAGGCACTATGCCCAGTTTTCAGGCACTGATCCTGCGGCTCCACGACTACTGGTCGCGGCAGGGCTGTGTCATTCTGCAGCCGTACGACGTGGAAATGGGCGCCGGAACATTCCACCCCGCGACCACATTGCGCGCCCTCGGACCGCGGCCCTGGCGCGCCGCCTATGTCCAGCCCAGCCGGCGTCCCACCGATGGCCGCTACGGCGAGAACCCCAACCGGCTGCAGCATTATTACCAGTACCAGGTCATCATGAAGCCGTCACCCGAGGACGCGCAGGACCTGCTGCTGGGCAGCTATCGCGAACTCGGCCTCGACCCGCTGCTGCACGATTTCCGCTTCGTCGAGGATGACTGGGAGAGCCCCACCCTCGGCGCCTGGGGCCTCGGCTGGGAGGTGTGGTGCGACGGCATGGAGGTCGGGCAGTTCACCTACTTCCAGCAGGTCGGCGGCATCCCGGTGACCCTGCCCAGCTTCGAAATGACCTACGGGCTGGAACGCCTGGCGATGTACGTGCAGGACGTGGACAACGTCTACGACCTGGATTTCAACGGCACCGGCGTGACCTACGGCGACGTGTTCCTGCGCGCCGAGCGCGAATACAGCGCGTACAATTTTGAACACGCCGATGCGGCACTGCTGACCCGGCATTTTGTTGATGCGGAACACGAGTGCGCCGCGCTGCTGGAACACCGCCTGGCGCTGCCGGCGTACGACCAGTGCATCAAGGCGAGCCACCTGTTCAACCTGCTCGACGCGCGTGGCGTGATCAGCGTGACCGAGCGGGCGAGCTATATCGGACGCGTCAGGACGCTGGCCAAGGGCTGCTGCGAGGCCTGGGTTGCCGGCGAAACACCATAAGCAAGCGGAGGAACTGCTATGACCGAACTGCGGATCGCGGATGAAGAAGCCTGCAAGCTCGCGGCTGAACTGGTCGAACTGACCGGCGACAGCCTGCAGACGGCGGTGTTGACGGCATTGCGCGAGGAGATCGAGCGCGAACGTGCCCGCCGGATGCGCTACGACCGCATCATGGCGATCACCCGCGAGATCGCCCTGGGGTCCCGCCTGGCGGCATAGGTTCGCGGCGCGCCGTCGGCACGTGACTTCCTGCGGTCGAGCGCCTATTTCTACCTTGGCTGCCGAAGCCTCTACCAAGGCTGGACCATGGGCGCGCAACTGAACATCAAGAGCGAGGACGCCTACCGGCTGGCGTCCAGGCTCGCGGAGCTCACCGGAAAGAGCCTGACGACTGCCGTTACCGACGCCCTGCGCGAAACCCTGGATCGTGAGGAGAGGACTCGCGGCAAGGCGGCAAAGATCGAGCGGGTGCTGGCCCTCGCGGCCGATCTGCAGGCGCACCTGACACCGCCATTCTCCAGTTCCGACCCCGATGCGTTTTATGACGAGAGTGGTTTGCCCAGGTGATCGTCGACTCGTCCGCGCTGCTCGCCGTCTTGTTCAGGGAACAGGACGCCCGCAGGTTCGTCGAGGTCATGGCGGACGCCAAAGCCCTGCGCATCTCGGCCGCCAACTGGTTCGAGGCCGCATTGGCGATCGATCGGCGGGGCGACGCGAAGGCGCGCACCCGGTTCGACCAGATCATCGGCGAGCTTGGCCTTCGCGTCGAGCCGGTAACGCAGGATCACGCCACGTGGGCGCGCCATGCCTGGCACGCATTCGGCAAGGGTGCCCATAAGGCGAAGTTGAACTTTGGCGACTGCCTGGCATACGGATGCGCGAAGACGATGGGTGAGCCGCTGCTGTTCAAAGGCGACGACTTTTCCCAGACCGACATCGAACCGGCGATGAAGGACTAGGGGTTTGGCACGCATCACCCGCTGCATTCCGGCGACGCACACGAGCATAACGGGCGAATCCTGACCATGCCGGAGCTCTTCCTGGAGCTGTTCAGCGAGGAAATCCCCGCGCGGATGCAGGCGCGGGCAGCCGAGGACCTTGCCCGGCTCGGCAGCGAAGCGCTCGCCCCGCTGTCGCCGTCCAACATACGCACGTATTTCGGCCCGCGCCGCATCGCGCTGGCCGCCGAGGTGTCACGCGAGGTTGCCGCCAGCAGCAGCGTGGAACGCGGTCCGCGCGCCAGCGCGCCGGAACAGGCCCTGGCGGGCTTCCTGCGCAAGCACAACGCGACGCAGGACCAGTTGCGCCAGGAAGGCGACTACTGGGTGCTGGAGAAAGCGGCGCCCGCGGTCTCCGCCGCGAGCCTGATCGCCGATGCGCTGCCGCAGCTACTGCGGCGGTTCCCCTGGCCCAAGTCGATGCGCTGGGGCGGCAGCAGCGCGTTCATGTGGGTGCGTCCGCTGCGGCGCATCGTCTGCCTGCTGGACGGCGTCGTGGTACCGTTCGACCTGCGCGACGGCACCGATGATGGCCACGGGCTGGTCGCGGCCAATCTCACCGAAGGCCATCGCTTCCTCGCGCCGGGCGCCTTCCCCGTGGCGTCATGCGTCGACTGGGCGGCGAAGCTGCATGACCGCCGCGTGCTGGTCGATGCGGCCGACCGCAAGCGGGTCATCGGCGAGGGCCTTGCTGCACTGGCGACGCAGCGGCAGATCGCGGTGGTGGAGGATGCCGGCCTGTTGGACGAGGTGGCCGGACTGGTCGAATGGCCGGTGCCGTTGCTCGGCCGCATCGACGACGCCTACATGGACCTGCCGCCGGAGGTCCGCCAGGTGTCGATGCGGGTGAACCAGCGCTACTTTGCGTTCCGCAACGCCGATGGCGCCGCCGCACCGTATTTCGGCTTCGTCGCGAACATCGAACCGGCCGATGGGGGCGCCGCGTCGATCGCCGGCAACGAGCGCGTGCTGCGCGCCCGCTTCGCCGATGCGCGGCATTTCTGGGACCTCGACCGCAAGGCACGGCTGGAATCCCGCATCCCGCGGCTGGACCACGTCACCTTCCATGCCAAACTCGGCACCCAGGGCGAGCGGGTGCGCCGACTGGAGCGCCTGGCCGAGACGATAGCCCCGCTGGTCGGCGCCGGCCCTGCCCTCGCCCGCGACGGCGCACGGCTGGCCAAGGCCGACCTGGTCACCGGCATGGTCGGCGAATTCCCCGAACTGCAGGGCGTCATGGGCCGCTACTACGCGCTGCACGATGGCGAGGACCCGCTGGTGGCCGACGCCATCCGCGACCACTACGCGCCCAAGGGTCCGACAGACGCGGTGCCCACCGCGGATGTGTCGGTGGCCGTGGCCCTGGCCGACAAGCTCGACCTCCTGGCCGGCTTCTTCCTGATCGGCGAGAAACCCACCGGCAGCGGCGATCCATATGCACTGCGTCGCGCCGCCCTCGGCGTGATCCGCATCATCCTCGAGCACGCACCGCCGCTGCGTCTCGGCTTGCGCAGCCTGCTCGGCGACGCGTTCGAGGCGCTGGGCCAGTCCGACCGCCACGGCTCGTGGAGCCAGGAGCAGGTCGACGAGGTATTCGATTTCGTGATCGAGCGGCTGCGGGTGCAGCTTCGCGGCATCGGGGCGCGCCACGACGTGCTGGCGGCGATCTTCGCGGCGCGCCCGGATGACGACATTGCCCGGCTGGTGGCGCGCACCGAGGCGCTGGCCGCGTTCCTGCAAACCGCCGATGGCACGAATTTGCTACTTGCCTATCGCCGGGCCGCCAATATCTCGCGGATCGAGCAACGCAAGGGCGGTCCGTCGGATGATACAATCGATTTGCAATTGATCAGGATCAATGAAGAGGCGGCCCTGGCAACGCAGATTGACCTCGCCTCGTCGCGCATACGTGAACACCTCGACTCAGACGACTTCGCCGGCGCGCTATCGGCTCTCGCGACCTTGCGGGCGCCGGTGGATGCATTCTTCGATCAGGTCACGGTGAACGCGACCGATCCAGAATTGCGCCTCAATCGTTTGCGTCTCCTTAACCGTCTATGCGGGACGATGCACCGGATGGCAGATTTTTCCAGGATCGAGGGCTGAGGAGTCGCTATGAACAAGTGGGTGTACAGTTTCGGTGCCGGCCACAACGAGGGCGGCGCGGAGATGCGCAACCTGTTGGGCGGCAAGGGCGCCAACCTGGCGGAAATGGCCGGGATCGGGCTGCCCGTCCCGCCCGGATTCACGCTGACCACCGAAGTCTGCACCGCGTTCTACAAGAACCAGCGGAACTATCCGAACGAACTGTCCTCGCAGGTGCGTGATGCCCTCGGCCAGCTGGAAAAATCCGTCGGCCTGAGGTTCGGCGACAAGCGGCGGCCGTTGCTGGTATCGGTGCGCTCCGGTGCGCGCGTCTCGATGCCCGGCATGATGGACACCGTGCTCAACCTCGGCCTGAACGACGCCACGGTCGAAGGTCTCGGCGAGGAAGCCAACGACGAACGCTTCGCCTGGGATTCCTACCGCCGCTTCATCCAGATGTACGGCTCGGTGGTGCTGGGCGTCGATCACCACCGGTTCGAGGAGATCATCGAGCACACCAAGCAGGAAACCGGCGTCACCGAGGACACCCAGCTCACCGCGCAGGACTGGCATCGCGTCGCTGCCAGCTACAAGGAGATGATCGAGGCGGAAACCGGCAAGCCGTTCCCGCAGGATCCCGAGGAACAGCTCTGGGGCGCCATCGGCGCGGTGTTCGGATCGTGGATGAACCATCGCGCGATCACCTATCGCAAGCTGCACGACATCCCCGCCGAATGGGGCACCGCGGTGAACGTGCAGGCGATGGTATTTGGCAACATGGGCGAGGACTGCGCCACCGGCGTGTGCTTCACCCGCGACCCGTCCACCGGCGAGAACGCCTTCTACGGCGAATACCTGGTGAACGCGCAGGGCGAGGATGTGGTGGCCGGCATCCGCACGCCGCAGCCGCTGTCGAAGAAGGGCGCCAAGCCTGGCGAGACGCCGCTCGAAGTGGCGATGCCCGGGCCGTACGCCGAGCTGATGAAGGTGCGCGAAAAGCTCGAGCAGCATTACCACGACATGCAGGATCTCGAGTTCACCGTGCAGCAGAAGAAGCTGTACATGCTGCAGACTCGCAACGGCAAACGCACTGCCGCGGCGAGCCTGCGCATTGCGGTGGACATGGCGCGCGAAGGCCTGATCGACGAGGCCGAGGCGGTGCGCCGGGTCAATCCGGCGGCGCTGGACCAGTTGCTGCACCCCACGCTGGATCCCAAGGCGCCGCGCACGCTGCTGGCGAAAGGCTTGCCGGCCAGTCCCGGCGCCGCATCGGGCGCGGTGGTGTTCACCGCCGATGAAGCCGAATCCCGCGCCCAGAAGGGCGAGGCGATCATCCTGGTGCGCGTCGAAACCAGCCCGGAAGACATTCACGGCATGCACGCCGCACGCGGCATCCTGACCGCGCGGGGCGGCATGACCAGTCACGCCGCAGTGGTGGCGCGCGGTATGGGCCGGCCTTGCGTGGCCGGTGCCGGCGGCATCTCGATCGACTACCACAACCAGACCTTGTCAGCCGGCGGCAAGACGATCCGCGCCGGCGAGACGATCACGCTGGACGGCGCCACCGGCGAGGTGTTCGTCGGCAACGTCGCGATGATCGAGGCGGCGATGTCCACCGACTTCGCCACGCTGATGGAATGGGCGGACAAGGCGCGCAAGCTGAAGGTGCGGGCCAACGCAGAAACCCCGCTGGATGCCGAGACGGCGAAGAAATACGGCGCCGACGGCATCGGCCTGTGCCGCACCGAGCACATGTTCTTCGACCCGGAACGCATCAGCGCGGTGCGGCAGATGATCATGTCGCACGACGAAGCCGGCCGCCGCACCGCCCTGGCCAAGCTGCTGCCGTTCCAGCGCGACGATTTCCACAAGCTGTTCCGCATCATGGGCGACCTGCCGGTCACCATCCGGCTGCTCGATCCGCCGCTGCACGAATTCCTGCCGCACGGCGACGCCGAACTGGAGGAGGTCGCGCGGGCGCTCGGGGCGAAAGTCGAAGCAATGCGCCGGCGCGCCGCGGAACTGGCGGAAGCCAATCCGATGCTCGGACATCGCGGCTGCCGGCTGGGCATTTCCTATCCGGAAATCTACGAGATGCAGGCGCGCGCGATCTTCGAGGGCGCGCTGGCGGTGGCGAAGGAGACCGGCCGCGCGCCGGTGCCGGAGATCATGATTCCGCTGGTTGGCGTGATCAAGGAACTGGAGATCACCCGGGCCCAGGTGGACAAGGTGGCCGAGGAGGTATTCACCGCCGCCGGTCGCCGCATCGAGTACACCGTCGGCACCATGATCGAACTGCCGCGCGCCGCGCTGATCGCCGACAAGATCGCCGCGATCGCCGACTTCTTCAGCTTCGGCACCAACGACCTGACGCAGACGGTGTTCGGGCTGTCGCGCGACGATGCGGGGAAGTTCCTGCCGGAGTACGTCGAGCAGGGCATCCTGCCGAAGGACCCGTTCGTGTCGATCGACATCGAGGGCGTCGGCGAGATGATCCGCATTGCGACCGAGCGTGGGCGCCAGACCAAGCCGCATTTGAAGCTGGGTATCTGCGGCGAGCACGGCGGCGATCCGGCGTCGATCGCGTTCTGCCAGGAGGTCGGGCTGGACTACGTGTCGTGCAGCCCGTTCCGGGTACCGGTGGCGCGCCTTGCCGCAGCGCAGGCGGCGCTGGGTCTGGAGAGCGACCGCACAGCGTAGCCGGGGCGCCGCGGAGGATAGGTTCCGGCGCCCGAACCGTTGCCCCGGCGGCGGCGTACAGTCGTGCCGGCAACAACGAAAACCGTGGGTGGCGGGCCTGCGCCCGCCATGACGAAGGACGCTTTGCGTGGAGCGCCAAAACCCGCCCCAGCATCCGCGACACTGACTAATTCCAACGCTCGTTGATAGCGACTCATCGATCTCACTGTCATGGCCGGGCGTGGCCCGGCCATCCACGTCTTCCTCGTCTGCGTCGGCCAAAAGACGTGGGGTGACCGGGGCAAGCCCGGCCATGACAGTCGGCGCAACGCATGGGTCATCATTAATGAAGGCGCAGCCGAGGTCGTAGCGTGCGCGCGTGCCCAGCGAATTCGCGCCAGATGCGCTCCCAACGCGACAGGCGTTGCGAACCAGTGTGGTTTATTCGCAGGATGGCAGGGATTCGTTGGCGGGCGGTGCACTGCTGGGGTGGTGCCTCAGTTTGATTTTTTAGCCGCGCCGCTTTGCTGGAAATGTTCGACGGCACCATCAACTTGAACCCAATCATGTTTCGACTGCTCAAAAATCGATCTGACAGGGGCGGGATATTTTGGATCTGCCAGCGCGCCGATTGCAACGCCGATCAGCGAAGGCAGGTTGTCGGCCTTCCAATAGATCGTTGATCCGCAGTTTGGACAAAAGTAGGTGCGGACCGTCCCGCCGCTTTCTGCTTCGCGGGTGAACTCTTTCGGAGTTCCAGAAATGGCGACGGCGTCGACCGGATAAAAAGCGCCTACGCCAAATGGCGCGCCGCTTCTCCGTTGGCAGTCAAGACAATGACAGGCGACAACCAGTTTTGATGATCCTGTAAGCGTTAGCGTGAGAGCGCCGCAACTGCATCGGGCATCAGCCATTGGAAAACCCTCCATATCCTGAAGCGAGATCGCGTTGAGATTTCAAACTACACTACCCCTGCTGGTGTTCCGTTTCCCGGCCGTGCAACGCAGGAAAGTCCTCGCCGCGTTCGACGGTGGGCGTCTGACATCCGATGGCGGCGTGATGCTGCTGTCCGCTGCCGCACGGCACCTGGGCATCGCCGACAAGCTCGCGCGCTGTTCGCCGACCTGCGCGACACGGCAATGGTCACCCATCGAGGCACTGCGCGGCCTATGGATGGACGCGGGGCTGGAGGCGGTCGAGGTTCGCGAAATACCCGCGCAGCGCAGCTTTCCCGACTTCCACGATTTCTGGACCGCGACCACAGGGTCAACTCTGAAAGCGACGCTCGCCGGGATGGAGTGGCTGGTGTCGCCGTATCAGACTGTTATGGGGGTTTGCAGGATAACACGATGCATGGGTGTGGCAATCCATCCATCGCCCATCACCCGATGATGCGCCTTCCGCTACAACCTTCCTCTACGCCGCCTCGTTGATGCTGCTGCTCGGGCGCATCGCTCATTGTGCAGGAGCATCAGCGTCAGACTCTGAGAGGCTGAAGCGCCTCCGTGGTGTTCGTCCGCCCCGCGCGCTGTTCTTTCCCGTCGCCTTCTTGCCTGCCTTTGGCATCGGATCCCGGTCGGCATGGGAACCTCTTGGTAGATCCTCCTGTTGCAGTGCGGCCAGCGCCCGCACCGCTGCACTCCGAAATTCTTCGGTCACGACCCCAATGTTGTTGGCTTGCCCCCGCATCGCCACCATGAGGGAGCGCGCCCGTTCGCTGAGTTCACGAAGCCCGAGATGCCCTCCCATCGATACTAGCGAATGCAAGTCGTTGCCGAGCTGTTTGCTACCAGCTTCGGCAGAAAGTTGCAGAAGAACGTAATCCAGTCGAGTATTCACCTCATGGATGAAGCGTTGTGTCCTCAAGGTACCGAAGTGGACTCGAATGTTCTCCAGCACGCCCCGGTCAAGGACGTTGTCCCGCTCAGTCCGCCGGTTGGGCAGTGGCTTGCGGCTGCTCTTGAGCCACTTCCGAACTGTGGAAAGCAGGTATGCCCGGTCAACCGGTTTGCAGATATAAGCGTCCATGCCTGCCGCACGACAGGCTGCAATCTGCTCTGGCCCTTGGTTGGCGGTCATAGCCACAACTGGAACTCCGCCGGCTGCGCCTAGCGCGCGGATCGCACGGGTCGCCTCGAGACCGCCCATCAGCGGCATCTCAATATCCATCAGCACGAGATCGAGGGACTCCCGACGAACTAGGTTCACCGCGGAAGCGCCGTCGGCAACGATGAGCACCTCGAAGCCAGCAGATTCCAGCATTTCAGCTATGATCTGCTGGTTCATGGGCAGGTCCTCGGCCATCAGGATCCGCCACTTCTCCGTGTCTGGCGCAGACCGGCTGACCGAAACCCCTGGCCCGTCGTCCCGAGCCGTCCACAAAACTCCTGCCAGGGCGCCGCTTTCGTTGCGAAGGACGGCAAATGAATGAATTTCGCCCCTGCCCACTGCAGAGTGGTCGGACCAGCCGCGCAACGCACTGTCCTTAACGGTGTCGCCCGCCAACACCCGTCGTAATCGAGTTTCCAGTTGCGCTGCGATCGGTGGAACGATCTCGCACACCGGTCGCCCCAGGCACATCTCCGCGCCACTGCCGAACTTCGCGGCCATGCGCTGGTTGAGCCCGACACATCGCAGATGATCGTCAACAATGGCCAGCGCGAGAGGAATCGCATCGAGTAATTCTTGTATTGCCGCTGGGGAAGAATCGCCTTCGGGCGGCCAGGCGCTCCGCGGGCCACGCCCGACTTCGATTGTGTCAATGGGGATGTCCATGCGACTCTCGTTGGTTTATGCGGGCGCAGGGCATTATGTTCAGGCACCCTTGAGAATGGATGAATCTCTGTGCATGCAACCGCCTCCTCGTTTGAGGCTGTTAATCGCCGGTTGCACAGGCGAGAGGCTTTGGCGGCGTCCACCCGGAACCCTGGTTTCCCAGTTGCGCCAATGCGGCCTCCGCGGAAGCCAGGAGACGGGCTTGCAGGGCCGTGTCGGCAGAATCCTGGCGGAACGCGTTCATAAGCTGACGCGCCAGCTCACTGAGCTCTTGCAACCCCACGTTGCCCGCTATCGATACCAAATCGTGCAGCGCATGCGCGGTCACCGACCGATCGCGGCAATCCCTTAGCTCCCCAACAACTTCCTGAATCTTCGAGCTGGCAATCGATACAAAGCGGCGGCCCTTCTCTGCCCCAAATTGACGTTCGAGCGCTGCAAGGATTTCGTTGTTAGTTCCGACCGGTGCGCTTTCGTCGTGCATCGCCATGGCGGAACGGCGACGTGTCCAGCCGGCGACCGTATGGCGGAGCCGCTTCTGGCGGGTGATGTCGCGGACAATGATCGAGGCACCCTTGCTGGTCCCATCGTCGGCATGGGTCGCAGAGAAAGACAACCCATCGGCGCGTTCAAGGATCCGTGCCAGTTCGTCGTGAGCCTCCCGGATACTCTGGCGTTTCCGCGTCTCTTCGGCATCGCGCAACGCCGCGATGACCACGGCCGGCAGTCGTGCCAGATGGTCCTTCAGAACGTAGTGACTGATGCCGGTCTTCAACAACTCGGCGCCGGCCTCGTCAGTGAGTACCCCGGTGACAAGAATAATCGGCCTGTCGGGATATTCGGCTCCGGAGATCCGCGCAGCTTCGCAGCCGCCAAATCCCGGCACCCGATGGTCGACGATGATAAGGTCGGGCCGGAAGGCGCTGAGAGCGGCGACGAAATTTGCTTCCGTAGCGACGACGTGTGCGGTGAATGTCAATCCGGCCCTGCGCAGCATGAGCTGTTCGAGCTCCGCATCCGCAGCGGTGTCCTCCAGGATAAGTAGTCGGAATGGCGAAGGCACCGTAGCCTCGTTCCCGGCAATCCGGACTTGCATCAAAGTCCTCCAGGCGCTCGCTTCACGCTGAAGCTTGGTGGCGGCTCAGCACGAGCGAGTAGGAAACGACCTTCGCCACGGTTGCCAGGAGAGCCGGCTGAGAATGAACGAGGAGGATGCGCCGTTCAGACGCCGCATGGGTTGCGGTGTCTTCCGGCAGCAACAATCGGAAGGGTTGGGTGGCGCGCTCCAGAGCTGCGTTGGCAGCAGCCAAATGGACATCGGCGCGTGCGAGCATGCTCGAGCTCCTATCGAAGCACACAGCTTGGATTCTGCCTGCAACGTTCGGGGGACGCCGCTTGGCGCGTTGCCCGACAGCGGTGAGACCGTTGCTGGCAACGTCGTCAGACAATCCACGGAAAGATAGAAGAACACGTAAAGAAAATTGCCCTCAGGATGTTGTCGGGCCGCCGACAGGCATAGCAACATCCGGTGCCGCCGGACGTCGTCCGGCGTCGGGTGCGCGACCCACGACGAACCAGTCCTGTAATCGTATTGGTCGGCAGTGCGGTCTCGAGCTCGCTCGCGGCCTCCGACCCCTTGGCATTGTGACGAGCAGTGACAGCCTCCTCACGCCACGGACAATTGTCCCACCAGGCGCGCCCTGAGACTCCTCTGCGACCACGTCCCGGCGCGACGACTAGGACAGCCCCGTCTCACACCACGACCGTCATCCCACCCCACGCGTCGCGAGACTTAATCGGTCCGCCGGCGGTGGTTGACGCAATCGGATCGGCCCCGCATCCTGCCACGGCCTCCCGGAGACGCCGCCCGATGGCCGTGAGCCGTTCCACCCGTGTCAACCTGCTGATCAGCAACGGCCACTTCCTGTCGCATTTCTACGTGCTGTGCCTGCCGCCGATGTTCCTCGCCTGGCAGTCCGCCTTCAATGTCAGCTTCGCCGAACTCGGACTGACCGTCGCACTGATGTCCGGCACCACCGCCATCCTGCAGACGCCCGTGGGCTTCCTGGTGGACCGCCACGGCGCGAGACCGTTTCTGGTCGGCGGCGCGCTGCTGATGTCGCTGTCGATGGCCGCCATGGGACTGGCCACCAGCTTCTGGCAGATCCTCGCTTTGGCCGCGCTCTCCGGCGTCGGCAACTCGGTGATCCATCCGGCCGACTACGCCATCCTGTCCGGCTCGGTGGACAAGGACCGCATGGGCCGCTCGTTCGCGCTGCACACGTTCAGCGGCAATCTCGGCTTCTCTGCCGGACCGCCGGTCATGGCGCTGCTGATGGTGGCTCTCGGCTGGCGCAGCAGCCTGATCCTGGTCGGCCTGCTGGGCGTGCCGGTGGTGGTCTCCATCCTGCTGCAGAGCGGCATCCTGAACGACCAGGTGCGCCACGAACCCAGCCACGGCGGAGCGAAACTCTCCGGCCGCCAGTTGCTGCTGAGCCGCACCATGCTGCTGTTCTTCGCGTTCTTCCTGCTGGGCTCGATGGCCGGCGCCGGCGTGCAGGCCTGGCTGATCACCGTGCTCCACACGGTGAAGGGCATGGCGCTGGAGGCCGCATCGTCCGCGCTCACCGGCTACATGGCGGGATCCACCATCGGCGTGCTGGTCGGCGGTTGGTTCGTCGATACCTACAAGCAGCATGTGCTGCCATTCGCCGTCATCCTCACCATCATTTCGGCCATGCTGATCCTGATGGTGGACTGGGTCATGGTGCCAGGCATTGTCGTCATCGCGCTGATGTTCGCGTCCGGCCTGGCTCTCGGCGCCGGCCGCACGCCGCGTGACGTGATGCTGAAGGACGCCTCGCCGCCCGGCCAGATCGGCAAGGTGTTCGGCTTCGTCAGCGCCGGCCTGCCGCTCGGGTCGGCACTGACGCCGGTGCCGTTCGGCTACCTGATCGACCGCGGCCACCCCGAGTATGTGCTGGTACTGGTCGCCGTGCTGTCGCTGGCGAGCCTGCTCTGCGTCGGTACGGCGCGGTCGGTCGCACGGACCACCCCAGCGACGGTGGTCGCGGCGGAGTAAGTCGCCGGCGCCTCATTGACGCCGCAGGAAATGCAGCACTGCGGCGTCGAATTCATCGGGCTTCTCCCACGCCACCGAGTGGCCCGCATCGTCGACCGCGTCGCCGCGCTATTCGGCTGCCATCGCCAGAAAGAACCACCGCTTCAGCCGCGGGATCCGATCGACGATCCGCAGTACCGCGCGCGATGCGGTGCGACCCAGCGCGCCGCTGTTCAGCGATGCCTTCATCGCCTCTAGCGAGCCGCGCACCGCATCGAAGCCGTAGCGGATCATCGCCCGCTCGTAGGCATGGATCGCATCGAGCAGCGGCAACTCGCCCTGCGCCGCTCTGGTCAATTGACGGCACAGCAATGCGGCGTCCCGCAATGCCACGTTGGCGCCGATGCCGCGATACGGCGTCATGCTGTGGATGGCGTCGCCGAGCAGTGTGATCCGGCTGGTCTGCCATGGCGCGACAGGACGCGCGGTGCGGATCGGCAACAGCGACAGGGTACCGGGATCGGTCAGATGCACCAGTTCGCGGAATCCGGCGTGCCAGTCCGCCATGGCGGCCAGCGCGATGCCGCGCAGGGTCTCCGCGCAGGGCATGTCCTCCTCGCGCAGTCCCAGCACCCGCCGTTGCGCGCCCAACGCCCACATCAGGTAGCTGCGCGTGTTGTCGAACAAGGCACCGCCGGCGCTATCGATCGCGGTCTCGGCGCCGCCGATGCCGTTCACCGCCGCCGCGTGGACATAGTCCTGCGGCGCGACGAACAGGCCTAGCCCGCCCGGCGCCGACACCAGAGCCAGCGTATCGCGCAAAGCCGATGGGATGCGTCGGCGCGTTGCCGCGTCGAGGAACACCTTGCCGGCGATGCCCACCACGCCGGTATCGATGCGCTCCGCATGCGGCAGGTATTGCCGGCGCACGCGCGAGCCGCCGCCGTCGGCGGCCACCAGCACGTCGCCTTCGGCACTGCTGCCGTCCTCGAACCAGGCGACGACGCGATTGCCCTGCGCTTCGTAGCGTTCGAACGTCTTGCCGAACTGCACATGATCGCCCAGTCCGGACAGCAGCACCTGACGCAGCGTGATGCGGCTGACCGAGCGATGCTGCGCCACCGGGTCGGCGGTTTCATTGCCGAATGCGCTGGTCGAGATCAGCGACCGCATGCGCTCGGTCATCATGCTAAAGCCGCGCGGCGGCCGGCCGCAGGTAGCGGCGAACGCCGCGAAGGTCTCCGGCGGCAGGCAGTCATGCAGCGCGCGGCTGCCCTTCGGGCTGATATGCACGCGATAGCCCTGCAGGCGATCGGTGACCGCGCGGTCCCGCTCGTACACCGTCGCGTCGATGCCAGCCTGCCGCAGGCCCTGCGCCAGGCAAAGTCCGCCGATGCCGCCGCCGATGATCAGCACGTGGTTGGGTTCGGGCATGGGACATGCTCCTTCTGTCGGTATGGAGATCCGAGGCTGAACGAATCAGCCAGGGCGCCGCGGCTTTGCCGCGCCGGCGTGGAATTCCGGCCAGATCGGCGCCAGCTCCGCCGGGTCCTTGGCGATGCGGGCGACAAGCTCCGCGACGAAACGGCGTTCCGCCGCCATCAGGGCCAGCTCGAAGTCGCCTTCGACCAGGAACAGTGGCGGGAGGCCGGCCTTCAGCACGCCGTCCAGGGCGCCACGCCGCGTCTGGATGCCAAGGTCCAGATGCTGCAGCCGTTCCGTCAGCAGCGCGACCACGGCGTCCGGCGGCAGCACCGGCAGCAGCGACAGCGCCGCCATGAACTGCGGGTATTCCTTCACCGGCCGGCGCAGCAGATCGCTCATCCAGGCGGTGAGTTCAGCGCGCCCCGGATCGGTGATCGTGTAGGTGGTGCGTTCCGGCCGCCTTCCGTCGCGGGAGGTTTCCTGCGGCGCGATCATGCCTTCGCGGTGCAGGGCCTCCACCACGGTGTACAGCGAGCCGTAGCGCAGCTTGATGCTGTCCTCCTTGTGGCGCTCGCGCATCGTCGCCGCCATTTCGTATGGATGCATCGGCCGTTCGAACAGCAGAGCGAGCACCGCGAGGGCGAGCGGGTTCTGCTGGCGCGAACGCCTGGAAGCAGGCATTGACCGTCTCCGTATAACCGCCAATGATTATACGTGGACGGATATACGCGGCAAACTCACAAGGGCGCGAGTTGCTTGCTACGCGCGCTGCCGGCGGATCACGCCTCGGCGCTGGGCCGCGCCTTCATCCGCGCATGCCAGGCGACGATGTTCTTGTTCTCGGGATTGATCGGCTGCTGCACGCCGTTGAAGAAATCGACGAATGCGAACAGCAGGATGTCCGCCAGCGTCAGCCGGTCGCCGCAGACGAACTGCCTGCCCGCCATAAGACCGTCCAGCCACGTGAGATGCTCCTGCGCGATCTGCTTCAGGTCCGCAGCCGCGGCAGGGATGCAGTGGATGCGGTCCTGGAACATCTTGATGCCGTCGCTGTAGCGGAACCCGTTGGCCATCGGCTCGGCTACGTTGAGGTCGATGCGCCGCGTCCACATGCGCGTATCGGCGCGCTGCTCCGGCGTGCTGCCGATCAGCGACGCGCCAGGAAACGTCTCGTCGAGGTACTCGCAGACCGCGGTGATCTCGGCGAGCACCGTCCCATCGTCGAGTTCCAGGGCAGGGGTCTGGCCGGCGGGGTTTTTCGCCAGGTACGGCTCGCGCCGGTTCTCGCCACCGCGCAGGTCCACGTCGACTTTCGGCAATTCGATGCCGCGTTCGGCCATGAACATGCGCACGACTTTTGGATTGGGGCCGATCGAATTGTACAGCTTCATGGCTTGTCTCCTCGCTTGCCGGCGGGACGCTAGCATGGCGCGAGGCATGCGCTACTGTGACGGTTGAATAACCGGGAGCGGCTGGCTGATGATCACACGACGCGGGATCGTGGCGGGTATGGGCGGTCTGCTGCTGGCGCGCGCGGCGCGGGCGCAGGAGATGCCGAAGCCCGGCAAGCGCGACTGGGCCAGGGACATCCCGGTCATGCGTGTCGGCCTGCTGGGTGGCGAGAACGATGCCGACCGGCTGGCGCGCGTGGACGGCTACAAGAAGCTGTTGGAGACCACGTTCGAGGTGCCGGTGAAGCTGTTGGTCGCCGCCGACTATGCCGGGGTGATCCAGGCATTCGCCGCGAAACAGCTCGAGACCGCGTATATGAGCCCGGCTGCCTACGCCTCCGCCTGGATGGAGAGCAACGGCGACGTGGTGCCGCTGGTGGTGACACAGGAAGCCGACGGCAGCACGTCCTACGTGTCCGTGCTGTACACCCGGGCCGACAGCGGCATCACATCGCTCGCCGACATGAAGGGGCATTCGCTGGCGTGGGCGGATCCCAACAGCGCGTCGGGCTACCTGATCCCGCGCGCCGAGTTCCGCGCCCAGGGCATCGATCCCGAAGCCGGCAAGTACTTCAGCAGGACCGGTTTCGCCGGCGGGCACGAGCAGGCGGTAGTCGCGGTGCTGAACCATCAGTACGACGCAGGCGTCACCTGGACGTCCGGCATCGGCGATGCGGCGGAAGGCTACACGCGCGGCAACCTGCGCATGATGGTCGACAAGAAGATGCTGGCGATGAAAGACCTGCGCATCATCTGGAAATCGCGGCCGATCCTGAACGGCCCGCTGACCGTGCGGAAGAGTACGCCGGCGAGCTACCAGGCCGACATGCTGGCATTCCATCTCGCGATGCCGAAGGCGTATCCGGAGATTTACCACACCTTCGACATGGGCAGCGGCCAGGGCTGGGTGCCGGTGAAGCACGAAGACTTCCAGGTGTTCATCGACATGCTGCAGCAGGAGGCGGCGCAGCGCCGGCGTCGGTGAGCGCCACTGCGGCACTCGAGACAGCGTTCCAGTCACGGCGCCGGGCGCGGCTGGTCGGGGTACTCGGCGGCGGCGTGCTGCTGCTGGCAGCGTTGCTGCTGTCCGCATGGATTTCGGAGGCCTGGCCCTCGTCGCTGATCGCCGGCGCGCCGCGCATCGGCGAATATTTCGGCAAGCTGCTGCCCGATTTGCGCCTGCCGGTGCTGTTCGCCGGCACGACGACGCAGGGTTCGCTCGCGTACTGGATGTACCGGCTGGATATCTGGCTGTGGCTGCTGTTCGAGACCAGCCAGATGGCGGCTCTCGCCACGCTGGGGGGCGCCGTGGTCGCGACGCTGCTTTGCTTCCCGGCCGCTGCCAATCTCGCGCCGACCCGCGCAGTGCATTTCGCGTTCCGCCGCGTGCTGGAACTGTTCCGCAGCGTGCCCGACATCGTCTACGCGCTGATCCTGGTGTGGACGTTCGGCGTCGGTCCGCTGGCAGGCATCCTGGCAATCGCGCTGCACACCGTCGGCGCACTGGGCAAGCTGTTCGCGGAGGTGGTGGAGAACGCCGACATGCGTCCGTGGGAGGCGGTGCGCGCCGCCGGCGGCACCTGGGCACATGGCGTGCGGTTTGCCATCCTGCCGCAGGTGCTGCCGAATTTCCTGAGTTATGTACTGCTGCGCTTCGAGATCAATGTGCGCGGCGCGACGGTGATCGGCTTCGTCGGCGCCGGCGGCATCGGCCAGGAGCTGTATACGGTGATCAGCTTCAACTACTACCAGGAGATCGGCGCCATCATCGTGCTGATCATTTTGGTCGTCAGTCTGATCGACCTGACCTCGGAGCGGCTGCGCACGCTGGCGATCGGGCGGTCGAATTAAGCCAGAGAATGGAACCACGGATGAACGCAGATCAATACGGACGGATGCTGTGCAACTGCGGCACAGGCGACATCTCTTGTTTTATCTGTGTTTATCTGTGTTCATCCGTGGTTCCAAATTCCTTATGACGTCCGTCACCGACATTCGCGCGCGCTATCCGCGCGCATTCGGCCCGCCGCCGCTGACCCGCGCGCTGCGGTGGTGCGGCGTTCTGCTGTTCATCGCGTGGCTGGTCGCGCTGTTCATCTGGTTCGACATCACGCCGGCACGCCTGTCACGCGGCATCTCCGGGCTGTTCGTCATCCTGCGCCAGATGATCCCGCCTTCGCCTGGCGCGCAGTGGCAGGATATCCTGCAAGGCCTCGCCGAAAGCGTGGCGATGGCGTTTCTCGGCACCTTCGTCGCTGCGCTGCTCGCGCTGCCGCTGGGGTTCCTCGGTGCGCGCAACGTGCTGGTGAATGCGCTGGCGCACTTCTCGCTGCGCCGCGTGTTCGATGGCTTTCGCGGCGTGGACCAGTTGATCTGGGCGCTGGCCTTCGTGCGCGCCGTGGGACTGGGACCGCTGGCGGGCGTACTGGCGATCACCGCGGCGGATATCTGCGTGCTGGCGAAGCTGTTCGCCGAGGCGATCGAGAATGCCGATCCGCGACAGAAGGAGGCGGTCGAGGCGGCCGGTGGTTCACGCCTGCTGGCGATCCGCTTCGGCCTGCTCCCGCAGGTGCTGCCGGTGCTGCTGGCGCAGGTGCTCTACGCGTTCGAAAGCAACACCCGCAGCGCGGCAATCCTCGGCGTGGTCGGCGCCGGCGGCATCGGGCTGCAGATCGCCGAACGCATCAAGGTGCGTTACTGGGACGAAGTGTCGTTCATCATCATCCTGATCCTGGTGACGGTGGCGGTGATCGATCAGGTGTCGGCGCGAGTGCGACGGCGCCTGATCGGGTGATGCCGTTGCGCCGCGTGGCAGGCGCCATCAAAGGCGCGCGTATGGGCGCCGGCCGTCAGGAACAGATTGCCACCCGCATCCTGTTTTTCGTCGCCGGGTTCGGCATGGCCGCATGGGCCCCGCTCGTCCCGTTCGCCCAGGCGCGGGCCGCGATCGGCGACGGAGCGCTTGGGCTCCTCCTGCTGTGCCTCGGCGCCGGCTCGATCATGACGATGTCGGTGGCAGGCGCACTGGCCGCACGGTTCGGCTGCCGTCGCGTCGTGACCGGGGCGGCGGCGCCGCTCTGCCTTGCCTTGCCGCTTCTCGCCTTCGCCGCCAGCCCGACATGGCTCGCCATCGGACTGCTCGTCCTTGGCGGCAGTCTTGGCGCGATCGACGTGACCATGAACATGCACGCCGTCATCGTCGAACGGGCCAGCGGGCGGTCGATGATGTCCGGCTTTCATGGCCTGTTCAGCGTCGGCGGCATATCCGGCGCCGCCTGCATGACTGCGGCGCTGGCCGCCGGCGCATCTCCCGTCGCCGCAACACTGTGCGTGGTCGGCGTGATCGTCGTCGCGATGACGATGGCCGGACCGCATCTGCTCCCCCAGGCCGGCAACGGTGATGAACCCAGCTTCGCGGTGCCGCATGGGATCGTGCTGTTCATCGGCGCGCTGTGCTTCGTGGCGTTCCTGGCGGAAGGTGCGATGCTCGACTGGAGTGCCGTCTTTCTCGCCTCGGCCCACGGCATGGCGAAGGCCTATGCCGGCCTGGGCTATGCGCTGTTTTCCCTGGCGATGGCGATCGGTCGGCTGCTGGGCGACCGCGCTGTCGGGCGGTTCGGCGGCAGCACTGTCATCCTTCTTGGCGGACTTTGCGCCGCCGCCGGGTTCGCGCTCGCGACCCTGGCGCCAACCTGGCAACCGGCGCTCGCCGGCTTCGCGCTTATCGGCATCGGCTGTGCCAATATCGTGCCGGTCCTGTACACCAGCGTCGGTCGCCAGTCTGCTGTACCCGAGCACGTGGCGGTTTCGGCGATCACGACGCTCGGCTATGCGGGCATCCTCGCCGGCCCGGCAATGATCGGCTTCGTGGCGCATGTGTCCAGCCTGTCGGCGGCCTTCGCGATGCTGACGATTTTGCTGCTTGGCGTCGCGGCGAGCGGACGTTTGCTGCAGGCGTAAGCGGGCTCGGCCCGATCGCCGTGCTGCTGCATCGCACAACAAACGGTGGACACACCGCCCCGGCTTCCGCCAACCTTCCCGCCGTGAGCACTTACGACTTCATCGTCATCGGCAGCGGCCCGGCCGGCCGCCGCGCGGCGATCCAGGCCGCGAAGCTGGGCCGCTCCGTACTGGTGGTGGAGAAGGGCCGGCGCGTCGGCGGCGTATCGGTGCACACCGGCACCATCCCGTCGAAGACCATGCGCGAGACGGTGCTCAACCTGACCGGCTGGCGCGAGCGGGGCTTCTACGGCCGCGCCTACCGGGTGAAGAAGGACATCGCCGCCAACGACCTGATGGCGCGCCTGCACATGACGCTCGACCACGAGGTGGACGTGCTGGAGCACCAGTTCGCCCGCAACGGTGTGCAGACGATCGGCGGCACGGCGCGCTTCCTCGACCCGCACCGCATCGAGGTCACCTCGGACGTCGGTGACATCCGCACCTTCGAGGGCACCCGCATCCTGCTCGCCGTCGGAACCCGTCCGTACCGCCCGGACAGCGTGCCGTTCAACGGGATCAACGTGTTCGACAGCGACGAAATCGTGGAGATCCCACGCCTGCCGCGCAGCCTGGCGGTGATCGGCGCCGGCGTGATCGGCGTGGAATACGCCACCATCTTCAGCGCGCTGGATGTCGCCGTGTCACTGGTCGAGGCGCGGCCGGCGATGCTCGAGTTCGTCGACCACGAGCTGATCGAGGACTTCACCCATCAGTTGCGGGACCGGGGCGTCACGCTGCGGTTCGGCGCCAAGGTCGAGGGCATCGCGTTCGAGAACGACCGCCCGGTGACCCTCCTGGAAGGCGGCCGGCGCGTGCGGTCCGACATGGTGCTGTTCACCGCCGGCCGCGTCGGCGCCACCGATGCGCTGAACCTGGAAGCCTGCGGACTGACCACGGATGCTCGCGGACGGCTCAAGGTGGACGGCCGGACGTTCCAGACCGAGGTGCCGCACATCTATGCGGCCGGCGATGCGATCGGCTTCCCCAGCCTGGCGTCCACCTCGCTGGAGCAGGGCCGCATCGCGGCGTGCCATGCGTTCGGCGTGCCGGCGCCGCCGGCCCCGGAGTTCTTCCCGTTCGGCATCTACTCGGTGCCGGAGATCTCCACCGTCGGGATGACCGAGCACGACGTGCGCGAGCGCGGCATCCCCTACGAATGCGGAATCGCGCGGTTCCGCGAGACCTCGCGCGGCCACATCATGGGGCTGAATGCCGGCATGATGAAGATGATTTTCTCGCTCAAGACCCAGCGCCTGCTGGGGGTGCATATCGTCGGCGAGGGGGCGACCGAGCTGGTGCATATCGGTCAGGCGGTGCTGAACCTGAAGGGCACGCTGGACTACTTCATCGAGAACACCTTCAACTATCCCACGCTGGCCGAGGCGTACAAGATTGCCGCGCTGGATGCGTGGAACCGGATGTCGGCGACGTAGGCCGCCACCGATCTCGCCCTTCCCTGGCGGGAGGGGAAGATCGGCCTTCCGCCATGACCGGGCGCACACCCTTCCTCCCCCCGAGGTCGCGTGCTACCGGCGCGGCGATGAAACGCCTGGTGCAGCATCAGATCGTCCAGTCGGCGCTGGCCCGTCTGCTCGGGCTCTATCTCGCCTTCGCGCTGCGCACCACGCGCTGGTCGTTGGAGGGGCACGAGCACATGGCACCGCATGCTGCCGGCGCGCCGGTGGTGGTGGCGTTCTGGCACGAGCGGCTGCCGATGATGCCGATGCTGTGGCTCAAGGCGCGGCAGTCGGCGGAAGGGCGCAACGCCGGCAACAAGGTGCACGTGCTGGTCAGCCGCCACCGCGACGGCCAGTTCATCGGCGCCGTGGTCAGCCGCTTCGCCCTCGATGTGGTGCTGGGGTCGTCGTCCCGCGGCGGGGCCAAGAGCCTGCGGGTGCTGCTCAACCTGCTGTCCAGCGGCGACCACATCGCCATCACGCCCGACGGCCCGCGCGGCCCGCGGCGCGAGGCCGCCCCCGGCGTGGCGCACCTGGCGGCGATGTCGGGCGCGCCGGTGCTGCCCTGCGCCGCGCAGAGCACGCGGCACTGGGTGCTGCCGACCTGGGACCGCATGGTGGTGCCGAAGCCGTTCGGCCGCGGCGTGGTGGTGTGCCTGCCGACCATCGCGGTGGACCGCGACGACTGGCAGGCGGCGGTGCCGGCAATCGGCGCGGCGATGACGGCGGCAGCCGAGCAGGCGGACCGGCTGTGCCTCGCCTGAACGCGCTTGCCGCGCTGTGGGCCGCGGCAGCAACCGTTGCAGCGCCCGGGCTGCGGGTGATGCTGCTGCTCCGGCTCCGCCGCGGCAAGGAGGCGCCCGGGCGGCTGGCGGAGCGCCGCGGCATCGACCGCACGCCGCGTCCGCCCGGCCGGCTGGTCTGGCTGCACGCCGCCAGCGTCGGCGAGACCATGTCCGTCCTGCCGGTGCTGGCGTCGCTCGCCGAGGCGTCGCCCGGTGCGACGATCCTGCTGACCACCGGGACGCTGACCTCGGCCAGGCTGCTGGCGCAGCGGCTGGATCCAACGCTGGCGAACCGCGTGCTGCACCGCTTCGTGCCGCTCGACGTGCCCGCCTGGGCGGCGCGCTTCCTGGACCACTGGCGACCGGATGCCGCGGGGTTCGTGGAGAGCGAGCTGTGGCCGAACCTGCTTGCGGCCTGCCGGACGCGTGGCATCCCGGTGATGCTGGTCAACGGCCGGCTGTCCGACCGCAGCCTGGCCCGCTGGCGGCGCGTGCCCGGGACGGCGCGTCACCTGTTCGGCGCCCTGGCGCGGATCCAGGCGCGCAGCGAGAGCGACGCCGACCGGCTGCGCGAACTGGGCTGCCGCTGCGTGACCGCGCCCGGCGACCTGAAGCTGGCGGCGCCGCCGCTGCCGGCCGACAAGGCCGAACTGCACCGCCTGCGCACCCTGCTCGAGGGCCGCCCGATCTGGCTGGCCGCCAGCACGCATCCGGGCGAGGAGGCACTGATCTTCCAGGTCCATCGGACCCTGCAAGCGAACCATCCCGGCCTGCTGACCATCGTCGCGCCGCGCCATCCCGAGCGCGGCGCCGCGATCGCCGCCGAAGCGGGCGGGACCGCCGCCGGCCGCCGCTCCCTTGGCGAGCCGCCACCCGCCGATGGCGTCTGGATCGTCGATACGCTCGGCGAGATGGGGCTGTGGTATCGGCTGTGCGGCATCGCCTTCGTCGGCCGCAGCTTGATCGCACCGGGTGGCGGACAGAACCCGCTGGAGCCCGCGCGCCTGGGCTGCGCCATCGCTGTCGGGCCGCATACCGGGAACTTCACCGACCACGTCGCAATGCTGGGCGCCGCCGGCGGGCTGGCCGTGGTCCGCGACACCAGCGAGCTGGCCGCCTGGGTCGACAGGCTGCTGCGCGACCCGGCACAGCGCCAGGCGATGGGGGCGGCGGCGTCGGGGGCGCTACAGCGCCATGGCGACCTGCCCGGGCGCACCGCGTCTGCACTGCTCGACCTGCTGCCGGCGGATTGGGCCTGACATGCCGCGCGCTCCAGGCTTCTGGCAGCGCGACGGCGGCCGGCTGTTGCCCTGGCTGCTGTCGCCGCTCGCCGCAGTCACCGCCGCTGCCACCGGCCACCGCGTGGCACGCCCGGGATGGCGTGCGCCGGTGCCGGTGATCTGCTGCGGCAATGTCACGGTGGGCGGCGCCGGCAAGACCACGCTGGCGCTGGACCTCGGCCAGCGGTTGCTGGCGCGCGGTCATACGGTGCATTTCCTGCTGCGCGGCTATGGCGGCTCGGTCCGTGGCACCCATCGGGTCGCGCCCGGCGATACCGCGGCACTCGTCGGCGACGAGGCGCTGCTGCTGGCCGCGGTGGCGCCGACCTGGGTGGGCGGCAACCGCGCCGCCAGCGCCCGTGCCGCGGTTGCTGCCGGCGCACAGGTGCTGGTGCTGGACGACGGGCTGCAGAACCCCACGCTGCACAAGGACCTGTCGCTGCTGGTGGTGGACGGCGCCAGCGGCTTCGGCAACGGGCACGTGCTGCCGGCGGGTCCGCTGCGCGAGCCGGTCGCCGCCAGCGCGGCGCGCTGCCAGGCGGCGGTGCTGGTCGGCCGGGACCTCACCGGCGTCGCCGCGGCGCTGCCGCGCGGCCTGCCCGTGCTGCGGGCGAGGCTGGCGCCCGGACCGGAGGTGACGGCCTTGGCCGGCCGGCCGGTGCTGGCGTTTGCCGGCATCGCCTCGCCCGACAAGTTCTTCGCCACGCTGGGGGAGGCGGGCGCTGTGCTGGCCGGCAGCGTGCCGTTCCCCGACCACCACGCCTATTCGGACCGGGACCTGGGTATGCTGCTCGATCGCGCCCGGGAGCTTGGCGCCGTGCCGGCAACCACGCCCAAGGATGCCGTGCGGCTGCCCGAGGCCGTCCGCCGGCAGGTCCGCGTCATCGGCGTGACTCTGGCGTGGGAAGACCCGGCGCCCCTGGAAGCGCTGCTCGCAAGCACAATCTGTGTGCCATCCCAGCGGAGAGGCCAAGATGCATGACGTCGTCATCCTGTTCGACGTGGACAACACCTTGCTCGACAACGACCGGGTCCAGGCGGATCTGAGCCAGCACCTGGAGGAGAACTACGGCACCGCCGCCCGCAAGCGCTATTTCGAACTGTTCGAGGAACTCCGCAGCAGCCTCGGCTACGCGGACTACCTGGGCGCGCTGCAGCGCTATCGGCTGGAGGAACTGCACGACCCGCGCGTGCTGCGCATCGCCAACTGGCTGGCGGATTACCCGTTCGCCGACCGGCTGTATGCCTATGCGATGCAGGCGGTGCAGCACGCCAACCTGTATGGCACGACGGTCATCATGTCCGACGGCGACGCTGCCTTCCAACCGCGCAAGGTGGAACGCTCGGGCCTGTGGCGCGCGTTCGGCGACGATGTGCTGATCTTCGTCCACAAGGAGGAATGCCTCGACGATGTGGAGCGGCTGTATCCGGCACGGCACTACGTCATGGTGGACGACAAGCTCCGCATCCTGCACGCGCTCAAGGAGCACTGGGGCCACCGCGTCACCACAGTGTTCCCGCGCCAGGGCCACTACGCGTTCGACCCGGAGATCCTCGCCACCTATCCGCCGGCCGACATCACCCTCGAGCGGATCGGCGACCTGATGAATTACGACCGCGACGCCACCCTTCAGGCCGCCAAGCGCCGGAACACCGCGACGAAGCGATCGACGTCCGCCTCGTCATTGTAGACGTGTGGGCTGATCCGCAGCATCCCGAGGCGCGGCGTGGCGAACACGTTCTCCGCGGCCAGGCGATCGACCAGGCCATCCGGCATGCCGTTGGGGAACCGCAGGCTGAGGATGTGCGGCGCGCGCAGCTTGGGGTCGGACACCAGCACGCCGGAATTGCGCAGGCCGTCCGCCAGGCGATCGGTCAGCATGCGGAGCCGTTCGACGATGGCCTCGCTGCCCCATGACGCGACCAGCTCCATGCCGACCGAGGCCATCTCCAGCGAGATGTAGTGGTCGCGCTCGCCCATGTCGTAGCGCCGCGCATTGGTTACGTAAGCCGTGTCGCGCATATACGGCGCGCGTTCCGAGCTGATGGCGCGGCGGCCGGAACCGGCCTGCTCGATCGGCACGCCGTCCTGCCAGCGCTTCGCGACATACAGGAATGCCCGGCCGTACGGGCCGAGTACCCACTTGTAGGTGGGGAACACCAGGAAGTCGGGATCGAGCCGGCGGACATCGAGGTCCATGATGCCGGCGCCATGCGTCGCATCGATGACGAACCGCGCGCCGTGCGCCTTCAGCGCCGCAGCGATCCGGTCGAGATCGACCGCGCCGCCATCCGCCCAATGCACCGAGGAGATCGACGCCAGGCCCACCGGCGGCGCACCCGGCCGATCGATTGCGGCCAACAGCGCTGTGGTCCAGTCGCCGTCGTCCGGCCGCGCCACCACCTCGATGGTGAAGCCCTGCGCGGCGGCGCGGCCCCGCCATTCCAGCACCGGCGAGGAGTGGTCGTCCTGCAGCAGCAGCACGCGGCTGCCGGCGGGAATTGTCAGCACCTTGCCGGCAGTGGCGACGCCGTAGCTCACCGAGGAGATCAGCGCGACGTCGTCCGGGTCGGCGTTGATCAGCCGCGCGGCGGCACTGCGGGCGCGCTCGAACTGCGTGTGCGCGTTGCCGGGTTCGATCGCCCAGGGCTGCGCCTTGCGCGCCACGCCGACTTCGCCGGCCGCCTTCACCGCCCGCGGCAGCGGGCCGACCGAGGCCGCGGCGAGATAGCAGATGTGGCCGGGGATATCGAACAGGGCACGTTGGGACGGCAGCATCGGGGAGACTCCTGGAGCTTCAGTCGGGTTTTACGCGGGGCGGGCGGGGCTGCACAGCGCCGGCCCCTCCCGCCTCACAGCACATCCGGCAGCGTGGCCGCGTCCTCGATGGCGAAGCCGTCGTGCAACGGGTCCGCCGCCTCGGCCACCCACGTCGCAGTCCCGACGTAGGACGCTGTGCCGGAGACGCGGACGCGCCAGGCGCGATGCGGACCGAGCATTTCCTCGCCCAGCAGTTCGCCATGGAACGGCACGCCCGACGCACCTGCAAAGGCGCGGCGCTCACCCGGACCGACCAGGCCGCGCGCCGCATCCACCGCCATCCGGGCGGTCACCCCGCTGCCGGTGGCGCTGCGATCGATCTGGCCCTCGCCAAACACGCACAGATTGCGCATGCCCTCGGTCAGGATGGTGCCGTAGAGGAACGACAGGTCGGGCTCGGTCGGGTGGCGGACCTCGTTGCGCGCGCGGATGGCCGAGGTGATCGCCACCGCTGCCTGGCGCAGCGCACCGACCGGGCTCGCCAGCAGGTCGAGGCCCACGCTGGCGGCCGGCAGGATGGCGTAGAACGCGCCGCCATATCCGATGTCGCAGGTGACACGGCCGAGACCGGCGACATCCACGCTGCCGTCCAGTTCAGCGGCGAACGCCGGCACGCTGTCGAACGCGACGGCGGCGCCGCCGTCGGTGACGTGCACTGCGACTGGTCCGCACGGGCATTCCAGCAGGAAGTCCGCGCAACCCTGCGCCATGGCGACACGACCGGAATCCACCGCCCAGCGGCCGAGTGCAATCGTCGCGTGGCCGCACATCGTGCTGAAGCCCGAGTGGTGCATGAACAGCGCGCCGAATGCGGCGCCTGGAGCCGAGGAGCGGACCGGGATGGCGCCGTACATCTCGGCGTGCCCGCGCGGCTCCAGCATGAGGCGGCGGCGGTGGATGTCGAGGCGGTCGGCCGCGTCGTGGCGCTGTTCGAGCACGGTGGCGCCGCGCGGTTCCGGGAAGCCTTCCAGCACGAGGCGCACTGGCTCGCCGCCCGCGTGCATGTCGATGGTGCGGTAGGTGGCGACGGAAAGGGCGGGCAGTTCCATCCGGCGAGGCTATCGCCTGGGTGTTCGTTGACAAGCTCCCCGCTTTGGCCATAGAGCCGCGGTCCTGCGCGGAGGGGTGCCCGAGTGGCTAAAGGGGACGGACTGTAAATCCGTTGGCGCACGCCTACGTTGGTTCGAATCCAACCCCCTCCACCAGTCCGATCGTAAGGGCTTGATCGAGCATAAGATTTCAGCTTATCAAAGGGTTACGGACCGCCGAATGATACAAACGGGTGGTCCATATGGCCCTTGCCCCTATCGACACGCGAAGACCGGAGTGTATCGGCTCCGGAAGGTTGTCCCTGCCCAGCTTCGGCAGACGATCGGTAAACGCGAATTGAAGCAGACGCTGGGAACGAAGGACCCCGCGGAAGCCAGAAGGTTGGCTCCGCCGGTTATCGCGCGCTGGGAGTCGATCGTCGCGGGCGCGGCGTCGGGTGGCAGCTCCCTGACGCAACGCGACATCGCCGCGCTCTCTGGTATCGCGAGGAGAGCGAAATTTGGGGCGATGATCCCGGCAGCCCGGAGGACTGGGCGCTTTATCTGGACGATATCGGGTGCCACTGGGAGGATTTGGAGCAGGACGAAGATCCCACCACCGCGCGCGTCTTCCTGAAGCCCCAGGATCGGGCCGAGGCCGCAGCGCTCCTCGAAACCCATGGACACTTCGCAGACCCGCCGCTGTCACCCGGCTCGCCGAGGCTCTGCTGCCGGTGAAGCTCGACTTTGCTCGCGAGATGGCGCGCCGGGCTGGTGGCGACTGGACGCCCGATAAGACCGCCGAGCGATTCCCTACGGTGCACACCGTAAAAACGCCCGAAGCGACCCCGCAGCGGATCACTGTCCCCGCCCTGGTAGCCGCATGGGCCGCCGAGACACGCGCCGACGGCAAGGCCCTCTATGATCGGGAGCGGACGGCCAAGCTGCTGACCGACTTCGTAGGCCATGACGACGTGGCCCGGATCACGGCTGACGACGTGGTGCGCTGGAAGGAGGTGCGGCTCGGCCTCGGCAGGTCGCCGAAAACTGTCGCGAACGACATCGGGGAACTTCGGCCAATCTGGTCATGGGGCAAGGCGAACCGGAAGCTAAGCTTCGTCGAGAACCCCTTCGCCGGCCTCGCGCCGCGTTCGAGGAAGCGGAGCCGTGGCCCACGTGGGCCGTATACCGACGACGAAGCGTCCAAGCTCCTCGTGGCCGCGCCCGCGGAGAAATCCGCATCACTGCGATGGTTGCCGTGGGTTCTCTGCTTTAGCGGCGCGCGCCTGG
>DATAPW010000413.1:0-2644 GCA_036265005.1 Acetobacteraceae bacterium
GGATGGAGAATTGGCGGTCTAATGACAGCCAGAACCGAGCTTAACCCAAGCCGCCAAACTGTCCAGCCGGACGGGACCACCTCACAATGTCACGGCCTCCGATCCCCGATGTGCGAACTCGCCGATGTGCGCTCGCCCACAGGATCGGTCCCTGCAAAAGAAAAAACGGCAGGGCATGACCCCGCCGCCTGTTCCGGAAAGCCCGGCGCTTCGCGTCAGAAGTTGACGACGTTGCCGAGCATCACACCCTGCGATTTGATGTCGTTGCCAGCATTGGTACCGATTGTGCCGAGACCGATGTTCACACCACCCTGGTAGATGTCCTGGTACATATACTCGGCCCACACAGTGTAGCCAGGTGCCACGGTGTACGAGACGCCCGCATCAAGCCCTCGGGCGCGCCGCTGCGTCAGACCAGTCATGTTCACGTTACCCTGCGACCAGATCGTCTCGCCAACGATGCCGGCCGTGAATGGTCCCGCGACATACTTTACACCGACCAGGTAGCCCAACTCGCCGGCACCCCCTTGCGGAGCCAGCGCCAACTGGCCGTTCAAGCGGCCGCCGATGACGTTGCCGCCAACGGTGAAGCCGGCGTAGCTCAGCGCGAGGCCGCCACTGCCAAAGCTCAGACCGTCATAGTTGCCGTTGAATCTGGCCGCTGTGCCGCCAACCGCCGCTGTGTTGCCGAGGTTGGCGGCTCCCGCAGCGGTGGTCGAGGCCGCGCCGGTATAGGTCGCATGACCGCTGTTCTCGTAGGCGCCGTAGGCGAGAATACCAACGCCAGCAAATGTGCCCTGATAGCGCACCCCGATCACGGTCTGGTTGGTCACCCGTGAGCCATCCAGCGAGCCAGGGCCGGAGGACAGCGTCGGGCAGCCGGAGTTTGCAACGGTGCAACTCAAGCCCGTGCCCGTGCCGGCGCCGGTGATTGAAGAATTCAACGGGTTGCTGGTGCCAATACCGTTGCCGTTCGAGAGGTTCGGCGCGTACTGCAAGCCGACGTCGAAGCCGGCGATCTGCGGAGACAAATAGACCAACTTCGCGTTGCCATACTCGGCGCCGGACTGGCCGAGGGCGGAAAACGGCACGGTCGCATTCTGCGGAGCGTTGGCCTGCAGGTCGCCACCGTTCAGGTTGCCAGACGGGAGGAACTGGAAGGTTGTCACGCCGTTGTCGAAGATGCCGATCACGCCGTCGGCCTGACCAGCACGCAGGATACCCCACTGCTCACCAGCGACATAGGTAAAGGCACGCCGCACAAACAGGGTCTCGAGCGAGGAGTAGCCGCTGGCGCTGCCGCCACTGATCTGGCCGGTGAAATTCTGCCGGATTTCGATTCCGGCGCCGTAGCGCAGGCCGTTGGTGGCCATACCGTCAGCACCGAAGTACAGGCGGGCAAAGCTGTCGATCGCCTGCGGGTTCAGTGACACCGTGCCACTGCCGTTGTTGCCGAGAACGGTGCCCAACGGTGTGGCGGCTCCCGGCGTGAGGGGCGTGGCGCCAGGCGAACCGGCGGGTGCCGTCACTACTCTCTTATCGACGCTCGACCAGACGCCCTGAAAGTCCACCTGAACCTTGCCGTTTACGTGAATAACGATCGAGCCCGGTGTAGGGTTTGCCACCGGGCCGGGGAGTGCCGGCGCCTGATAGTTGTTGTTGTTGTTGACGAAGGACGGGCCACCCCTCGGCGCGACCGGAGCCTGACCCTGCATGTAGCCCTGCGCAGCCGGAGCCTGGGCATAAGCTGAAGCTGCTAATCCCCCGGCGCCCAGCGTGGCTACGCTCGCCAGCAGAAACTTACGCATTTATTCCTCCTCCTTACGCCGGCAGAGCCGACGAGCCTTTAGTCCCTGTCCTGATGCTTCCCTGCCGCCTGTTTCACTGCGGGCCGATCGTTCGACCGGGATAGACGCATTCAGATCGACGAGACCATATATCCGCCAGCATCGCCTGAAAATATTGTTTCGGGTTTCTTCGCGGAATTACTGAGACGCCGTGGCAAACCCGCAACACTGGATGAGTAGGTTAAATACCGGATAAGTAATGTCACAGACGAAGTGCCGCCCTTAACAACTCGTGCTATTTGCACGCATTGCACCGCAGCGAGCCCTTGTCTTCTTTCCGCCGGCTTCAGCTCACGCCGGCGCTTTCCCTGCTGCGTCTCCAGTCGCTAGATCGCGTTTCTCCTTGCTGCCATCTCGGACGAAGCCAAGTCGGCCAAGTACGCTCCCTGCGACACGGCCGGCTTCCGATCCGATTTGATGATCTGCGCGCCAGGCCATGCGCCGCTCCCGACGAGGGCAGTCATGGCGGTCCGCGCAATGTCGGCAAATGCTGCGACGACCGACGTGGCCGCGCCACGGCGGAAGGCGATCGCGCAGGTCGAAAGCAGCTCGGGATGGCGGATCGGCCGGAACGCCAGGGCGCCGCGGGCGACCTCGTCCTGCACCGCGATCAGCGGCAGAATCGTGCAGCCAAGGCCATTGCGGATCATCGCCTTGGTCGACGCCACACTGTTCACCTGCAGCACCGGCTCCAGGCTGATGCCGTGCAGCTGCGCGCCGCTGTCCACGCGGCGGCGGATCCAATGCTGGCGACCTGGCAATATCAGCGATTCGCCGACCAGGTCGCGCAGCCGCAG